>NZ_SOFV01000010.1:0-82085 GCF_004402465.1 Cryobacterium sp. TMT2-14
GGTTCGGGCCGCACAACGAGGTCCTCAGCCTCAGCACCGAGAATCGTTTCTTCAACCGGGCCCAACGCCGCGCCATCGCCGCCCGCGACGGCGGCTGCACCATCCCCGGCTGCACCGTGCCCGCCGCCTGGTGCGAAGTACACCACGTCACCCCCTGGCACCGCGGCGGAAAAACCAAGATCACCAACGGGGTCCTCCTCTGCTGGTACCACCACCACAGCATCGACACCTCCGGCTGGAACATCCGCATGATCCGCGGCACACCCCAAGTCCGGGCACCCTACTGCTACGACCCCACCCGCACCTGGCGGCCTGGGGGAGGGAACCGGTTGGGGGCTCGACAGGCTCAACCAACGTTGGCGTGATTTTTCGGGATCGGGTCACCAAATGGCTCAGACACGGACGTTGGTTAGAGCCTCCGGAATCGAGTCACAGGTGCGTTCCGGGACAGAAAAACCCCCGCACCCAGTGAGAAAAACCGGGATGCGGAGGAACGAGAAGCGCGGAGACGGTGGGATTTGAACCCACGGTACCCCGTGAAGGGTACTCCACCTTAGCAGGGTGGTGCACTAAGCCGTACTATGCGACGTCTCCTTGGGGTCTGCAGCGCAAACCCACGTAGGCAAGCATAACGGTACTGACGGCATCCGCACGAACCGAGGACTGCGGGCGCCGCCCGGAGACTACTGGTCCTCGAGCGACCGGCCTGCAGAGCAGGTGACGTCTCCGGCGGTCTGGCCCTGGACTGAATCGGAAAGCACTGCGGTCGGGGGCGTCGCGGCCGGATCCGGGACCGGTGCGGCCGGATCGGTCGTGGCATCGGGATCCGGGATCGCAGCCGGGTCCTCCGCAGCCGGGTCTCCGGCCAGTTGGAGCGAGTCGTCATCTTCGACGGCGGTGAACAGGTCGTCGAAGTCCGGCTGGATCGGTTCCACGCCGCCGTCAACATTGCCGGTCGGGGCCTGCACGAAGACCACCTTGCTGAGGTCGATGTCCTTCAGGGCCACGGCGATCGACGCCAGGGTGGAGACGTCGTTGAGACTCGTGGACAGGTTCATGTTGGCCGTGACGGCCTTGGCCAGCGAGTACACCTTGACGGGATCGGAGAGTGTGGACGCACTCTTCACGGTTCGTACGAGGGAGGACAGGAACACCTGCTGGTTGCTGATCCGCGTCAGGTCGCTGCCGTCGCCGACGCCGTGGCGGGTGCGCAGGAACTGCAGCGCCTCCAAACCCTCGAGCGTGTGCATTCCGGCCGGAAGGTAGGTGTTCGTGTACTCGTCTTCGATGTCTTCGGCGACACAGACCGGCACGCCGCCGACGGCCGTCGACATGGCCATGACGCCGTCGAACTGCACCTCTGCCGCGTAGGGGATGCTCAAACCGGTGAGCTTCTCGACCGTGAGCACGGTGCAAGCCAGGCCACCGTAGGTGAGCGTGGTGTTGATTTTCTGGCTGCTCATCGCGTCGAAGGTGCCGCCAGCAGGGTCCGGGCACTCGGGGATGGGAACATACATGTCCCGGGGGAAGCTGATCACGGAGGCGTTGGTGTGGTCTTCGGAGATGTGCAGCAGCATGGTGACATCGTTGAGGTCGCCGGTGGAATCCTCCGGCCCGAACGAGGCATCCTGACCCTTTCGGCTGTCACTGCCGACCACCAGCAGGTTCACGCCGCCCGGGATCGCATCGATCTTGGGGGCGGGACCCTCGGTCTCGTTGGCCAGGGGCACGCTCTCCTGCACACTCGACGCGACATCGTAGGTCGCGATCGCGGCGACGGATGCACCACTCACGAGCAGCACGGCCAGTGACGCGGCGAGCACCTTGGCCACGGTCACGAACGGGTTGGAGCGGCGCAGCCGGCCATGGCGGGCGATGGTACTGAGCTTCTTCGATCGTGTCGAGCGGGGGCGTAATTCGTCGCTCACTCAGGTCCCTTCGTTTGTGCAGGTCGTGCAGAATCGAGGTGCGGAGGGCGTGGGATTCGAACCCACGAGACATCTCTGCCCACCAGTTTTCAAGACTGGCTCCATCGGCCGCTCGGACAGCCCTCCCGGTTCGCTGCCCGCGGCGCTGGTGGAACACGCGGTCGCGGACTAACGAATACCGACCGATTCTAACCGCTTGCAGACTCACCACCGTGCCAGAGGATGCTGGCAGCGGGCTGGGCACCGCCTACAGGCTGCTCAGAACGAGCGCGAGCCCATCTTCGTGAACGGCACCGGTGATCTCGCCGGCCGCCGCGAGCACCTCGTGCGGAGCCTGCCCCATGGCCACTCCCCGACCCTGAACCGACGCCCACTGCAGCATCTCGATGTCGTTGCGCCCGTCGCCGACGGCCATCACGCGGCTCCGCGGAATCCCGAACTCGGCGCGCACCCGCTCCATGGCGGTGGCCTTGTTCACGCCGTCGGGGGCGATATCGAGCCAGGCAGTCCAGCCGATCGCGTAGCTCACCCGGTTCAGCCCCATCCGGTCGACGATCTGAAGAAAATCCTCCATGTCGTGGTCAGGCGAGATGACGACCACCCGGGTGGCGTCCTGGCGCAGCAGATCGTCGAACTCGACGTGCTCGCTATCCAGCCCGATCGTGGCATCCGGGAACGGCTCCGTGTAGCGGTAGAAGCCGCGCTCGTCTTCGACGGCGTACCTGGCCCCGACCAGGTGCGAGCGGATCTGCATCAACACATCGGTCGGATCGAAGGTCTCGACCCATTCGCGCCGGTACCCGGTGGGGGAAGCCGGGTCGCGGTGCAGGGTGATCGCACCGTTCGAGCAGACCACGAAGCGCGGGGTGATGTCCAGGCGCTCGAGCACGGGGAGCGTGGCGGCGGACGAGCGCCCGGTGGCGAGCATGACCTCATGACCGGCCGCGGCGAGCCGCCGCACCTGGTCGAGGACGCCGTCGCTGATCGTGCCGTTCTCGTGCATGGTGGTGCCGTCGATGTCGAGGGCCACCAGCCAGGGGGCATCCGTCGGCGTCGTCATGCGCCCACCGGCCGAATGACGTCGAGGCCGCCCAGCCAGGGGCGCAGCGCCTCGGGTATGAGTACCGAGCCATCCGCCTGTTGGTGCGTTTCGAGCAGGGCCACAATCCAGCGGGTCGTCGCCAGGGTGCCGTTGAGGGTTGCGACCGGCGTGGTCTTGCCCGACTCGGTGCGGTAACGGATATCGAGCCGGCGCGCCTGGTAGGTCGTGCAGTTGCTCGTGCTGGTCAGTTCGCGGTAGGCGTTCTGGGTGGGGACCCACGCCTCGATGTCGAACTTGCGGGCGGCGCTGGAGCCGAGGTCGCCGGCGGCCACGTCGATGACGCGGTAGCTGAGGCCGAGCGCCTGGAGCATGTCCTCCTGCAGGGCGACGAGGCGGTCGTGCTCGGCCTCGGCATTCTCCGGCAGCACGTAGGTGAACATCTCCAGCTTGTTGAACTGGTGCACCCGGATGATGCCGCGGGTGTCCTTGCCGCCCGAACCGGCCTCGCGCCGGTAGCAGGTGGACCAGCCGGCGTAGCGGAGCGGTCCGCCGGACAGGTCCAGGATCTCGTCCGAGTGGTAGCCGGCGAGCGCGACCTCGCTGGTGCCGGTGAGGTAGAGGTCGTCGGCGGGGAGGAAGTAGACCTCGTCGGCGTGCTCGCCGAGGAACCCGGTGCCGTCCATGATCTCGGGCCGCACCAGGGTGGGCGTGATCAGGGGGATGAAGCCGGCCGCCAGCGCCCGGTCGAGCGCCATGTTCATCAGCGCGATCTCGAGGCGGGCGCCGATGCCGCGCAGGAAGTAGAACCGGGCGCCGGACACTTTGGCCCCTCGGGCCATGTCGATGGCGCCAAGCAGTTCGCCCAGCTCGAGGTGGTCGCGCGGCTCGAAGTCGAAGGCGGGCACGGCGCCATGGGTGCGGAGGGTGACGAAGTTCTCTTCACCGCCGGCCGGTACGCCGTCGATGACGGGGTTCGCGAGGGTGCGCACGACCGCGGTGAACAGCGCCTCGGCCTCGCTCGAGGCGGCCGCGGCGGACTTGACGTCGGCAGCGAGGCTCTGTGCCTGGGCGACGAGGGCCTTCTTCTCCGCGGGAGGCGCGGAGGCCACTTGCTTGCCGAACTGGTTCTGGGCGGCACGCAGCGCCTCGAACGCCCGGATAGTGGCGCGACGCTCCGCGTCGGCGGCGAGCGCGTCGTCGACCGCCTCGACCGACGCACCGCGCGCTTTCTGCGAACGCTTGATGAGGTCAGGATTCTCTCGCAGCAGCACAGGATCAATCACCGAATCAGTCTACAAGCGCATGGTCCGGCACCTTGCTAGCCTTACCGCGTGGATACTCCCGATCAACCGACAGTTGTTCGGCGGGCGGCAATCGTCTACAACCCCACCAAAGTCGACCTGGACCGCCTGCGGGCGAGCGTGGCCCGCGCGGAGACCGCGTCGGACTGGGCCGGCTCGCTCTGGCTCCCGACCGCCGCGGACGACGCCGGCAGGCAAGCCGCCCGGCTCGCCCTGGCGAAGGGTGCGTCCCTGGTGCTCGTGGCGGGCGGCGACGGCACGATTCGCGCGATCGCCGACGTGCTCCGTGGCTCCGGTGTGCCCCTGGCCATCGTGCCCCTCGGCACCGGCAATCTGCTGGCCCGCAACCTGGGCCTGCCGCTGTCGAACCTTGACGAGGCCACCATGGTTGCCTTCACGGGCGGAAACAAGCCGATCGACGTGGGTGTGGCATCCGTGCGCACCGACGACGGCGCCCTGGCCGACCACGTCTTCCTCGTGATGGCGGGCATCGGCATCGACGCCCAGATGGTCGTGAGCACGCGGCCCGAACTGAAGCGGGCGGTGGGCTGGCTGGCCTACGTCGACGCCGTGGCGCGCGTGCTCCCCCGGGTCAAGCCGTTCCAGATCCGGTACAGCCTGAACGGGCGCCCGCACCGGCCGGCGCACGTGAGCACCATCCTGATCGGCAATTGCGGCCTGCTGCCGGGAAATATCCAGATTCTGCCGGATGCCCGCCTCGACGACGGCATCCTCGACATCGCCATGCTGCAGCCCAAGGGTGTGCTCGGCTGGCTCACAATCTGGCGCCGGGTGACGTGGGAGAACGGCGTTCTGCGCCGCTCGGCGGCCGGGCGTCGCATCATCGAGCGAACCGAATCGACCACTGCACGGGTGCTGACGACGCTGCACGCCGCCGATATCCGGATCGTGCTGGTCGAGGCGCAGGAGTTCGAGGTGGACGGCGACGCGCTCGGCCCGGTGCGCTCGGTGTCCCTGCGCACCGACCCTGCCGCCCTCGTCCTGCGGGTTCCCGTCGCGGCCTGAGGGCCGGGCCGGGCTGGACTGGGCTGGGCTGGGCTGGGCTGGGCTGGTGGGACCGTCAGACCGCGGGCTCGCCGAGCAGGCCGCGCAGCCAGGCGCGCGCACCGATAAAAACGTTGTCGTTGTAGCGCGAGGTGAACTCGATCGGCTGCTTGTCGGCCCGCGGGTACGAGCCGAGGAAGATCACCTGGGGGCTGAACCGGCGCAGGCCGAGCAGCGCGTCGGCCACGCGTTCGTCGTGGATATGACCGTCGGCATCGATCACGAACCGGTAGCGCCCCAGGGCGTCGCCGATGGGGCGCGACTGGATCAGGCTGAGGTTGACGCCCCGGGTGGCGAACTGCTCGAGCATCTCGAGCAGGGCGCCTGAGCGGTCTTCGGGCAGCTCCACGATCAGGCTGGTCTTGTCGGCGCCAGTGCGGGGCGGCACGGTGGTGGTTCGGCTGACGAGCACGAAGCGGGTGACCGCGTTGGCGTTGTCGCCGATACTGCGGGCGAGCACGACCACATCGTGGTGCTTCTCGATGCCGGGCGGGGCGATGGCAGCATCCGCCTGCCCTGATTCGACCAGCGACGCGGCGGCGGCCACGTTGCTCGACGCCGGAAGGTGGCCGTGGTGCGGCAGATTGGATTCCAGCCAGCGGCGGCACTGCGCATAGGCGACCGGATGCGCGTTGACGATCTTCACATCGGCCAGCGCGGTGCCCGGGCGAGCCACCAGGACGAAGTTCACCGGAACCAGGTACTCGCCGATGATGCGCAGGTCGGGCACGCTCGCGAGGGCATCCTGCGTGGCGGACACGCCACCGTCGACGGAGTTCTCGATCGCGATCATCGCGGCCACACTACGGCCGGACACGACGTCGTCGAACGCCTCGCCGACATTGTTCACGGCCCGCCACGGCTTGCCCTGGGCTTCGACGACCTGGGTGAGGGCTGCCTCGGTGAAGGTGCCCGTCGGCCCGAGGAAGCTGTAGCTGACATTGCGCGACTCGGACATGCAGATCAGCCTAGTTGCAGTGCAAGACTGGACACTATGAACGAACGCGCGGGCACAGCGGCCCTGGAATCTGACCTTGTCGATGTCGAAGCGCTGGTGAAGGCGTACTACGACCTGAAACCGGATGTCACGGTGCCAGGCCAGCGAGTGGCCTTCGGCACCTCCGGTCACCGAGGGAGCTCCCTCAACACGGCCTTCAATGAAGACCACATCATCGCGACCACGCAGGCGATCGTTGAATTCCGCGCCATGCAGGGCATCACCGGGCCGCTCTTCATCGGCACCGACCCGCACGCCCTGAGCGCGCCAGCCTATACGACCGCCCTCGAAGTGCTCGTCGCGAACGGCGTGCGCGTGCTGGTCGACGAGTTCGACGACTATGTGCCTACTCCGGCCCTCTCGCACGCGATCCTGGCCTACAACCGGGCCGGGAACAGCGACGAGGCCGATGGGATCGTGGTCACCCCGAGCCACAACCCGCCCTCCGACGGCGGCTTCAAATACAACCCACCGCACGGCGGACCGGCCGACAGCGACGCCACCTCGTGGATCGCCGCCCGGGCCAACGAACTCATCGCCGCCGGGCTCAATGATGTCAAAAAGAGCGAGCCCAGCGCGGTCGAGACCTACGACTTCCGCGGTGGGTACGTGAATGACCTTGAGAACATCATCGACATGGCCGCCATCAAGGCCAGCGGCATTCGTATCGGAGCCGACCCGCTCGGCGGCGCGAGCGTGGGCTACTGGGGTGCGATTCGCGACCGCTACGAGCTCAACCTGACCGTGATCAACCCCCACGTCGACCCCACCTGGCGCTTCATGACCCTGGACTGGGACGGCAAGATCCGGATGGATCCGTCGAGCCCGTCCGTGATGGCATCCGTCGCCGCCCACAAGGACGAGTTCGACATCGTCACCGGCAACGACGCCGACGCCGACCGGCACGGTATCGTCACCCCCGACGGCGGGCTGATGAACCCGAACCACTTCCTGGCCGTGGCCATCGACTACCTGTACAGCCACCGCGAAGGCTGGCGGGCGGATGCCGCGATCGGCAAGACGCTCGTCTCCTCCACCATGATCGACCGCGTCGCGGGTTTCCTCGGCCGCGACCTCTGGGAGGTGCCGGTCGGATTCAAGTGGTTCGTTCCGGGCCTGATCGACGGCTCGGTCGCCTTCGGCGGCGAGGAGAGCGCCGGCGCCAGCTTCGTGCGCTTCGACGGAACCGTCTGGACCACCGATAAAGACGGCATCCTGCTGGCCCTGCTCGCCTCGGAGATTCTCGCCGTGACCGGCAAGACGCCCAGCCAACGCTACGCCGAGCTGGCCGAGCACTTCGGCGACCCGGCCTACGCTCGCGTGGACGCGGCCGCGACGCCCGCCCAGAAGGCGCAGCTGTCCAAGCTCGACGGAGCCGCCATCACTGCCACCGAACTCGCCGGCGAGAAGATCATCGCCAAGCTGAGTCACGCTCCCGGCAACGGTGCGGCAATCGGCGGCGTCAAGGTCGTCACCGAGAACGCCTGGTTCGCGGCCCGGCCGAGTGGCACCGAGGACGTTTACAAGATCTACGCCGAGTCCTTCACTGGCCCGGAACACCTGAAGCAGGTGCAGATCGAGGCCAAGGCCATCGTCGACGGCGCCATCGCCTGACGCGTCTGATCCGGACCGGCTTGACCACCGCGGCGGTCGAGCCTGTCGGGACCGGAGATCAGCGGTAGGGAGTGCTTCGGTACCTAGGGAATGCTCCAGTAGTACGCCGTGGCGCCCGGGTGCTTCTCGGTGATCGCGTAGTCAACCGACCGGAAGTCGGTGTCGTCGGTGTGGCCGGCATAGTATATCTGGATGTCGTCGCCCGACCCCTCGATCCGGGTGACGACCCCGGTGTGGTCGCGGTCCCCGGAGTTGTCCCAGTCGAACTGGGCGACGTCGCCGAGCTTGACCTGGTCGCGCTGGTCATCCGTCAGGGCGGTGGCGCGGCCGGACTGCGCGACGTAGTCCCGGAACGCGGTTGAGCTGATCCACGGTGACGAGGTGTCGAAGTCGGAGCCGATTCCCTCTGCGTACCACTGGTCGTCCATGGTCCAGCCCCGCTCAATCAGGGATTGGCTGGTGAAATTGACGCAGTCGTTGTCGGTGATGACGCCGTAGCCATCCGTGTTGTAGTCGGTCCAGTGGGCGAGCATGTAACTCACCTGCGCCTGCACCTGGGCGTCGATGGGAACCGGCTCTGCGGCCTCCGCGGGGGCGACCCGATCTGCAGCCGTCGCGTCAGACGCGGCCGCATCGGCCTTCGGCGCCGTTTGCGTGGAGTCAGCAGCCGGGGTCGGAGTCGCCGAGACGACGGGTTCATCCCCAGTCACCCCGGCCACGGCGGCCGTTCCGGCCACGAGGCCGCCCAGAACGAGCACGGCAGCGACGATGCGGAAGCGTCGGGTCAGAACCACAGATTTCTCTCTTCGTTCGGGGTGCCACCGGGGTGTGTGGCAGACACGCCCTGTTCGGGGGACGGTTCCCAGATAATCACACTTATCCGGGAAATGCCCGGGTGGACGACACACCGGCCCTGCGCCGATCAGGAAACGGGATTGGGGAACGAGATCAGTGGTAGCCGGGAGCCGCCGGGAGCCCGAAGAATTCCTCGAGGGTGGCGGTTCCGGTGGCGTGCATCTCCGTGGCCAGTTCCGTTCCGATGTAGCGGAAGTGCCAGGGCTCGTAGCCGTAGCCGGTGATGGCCACCTTGTCGGCCGGGTAGCGCAGCAGGAACCCGAAACGCCAGGCATTCCCGGCAAGCCACTGCCCCTGTGGGGTGTCGCCGAAGCAGGCATCCAGCGAACAGATCCGGGGCAGTGCGCTGATGTCGATGGCCAGACCGGTCTGGTGCTCGCTGTTTCCCGGCCGGGCCGTGCTGGTGTCGGCGAACGCCTGTCCGTTCGCGGCGACATCCGCGTCGTAGACCATCACCTGGGCCGCGAAGCTCCGGTAGGCGCTGTGGGACTGCAGCTTCAGCCCGGTCTCCGCCTCGAACGCGGAGAACAGGGCCACGGTTGCGTCCGACGCCTCCCGGCGAAGTTGCGGGCTCCAGACGTGAGCCACCGGGACGTCGACGAGGTCGGTCGGAGCGTAGTCGGTGGGGTTCAGCGGGCGGGTCTTGTCAACGACGACCCAGAGGCTGGCCGGGTCGTCGAGTGAGCGCGCGGAACGGTCAAAGGTAGGCATCACGGCCGGCTCCGGGGAACCTGTCGGGGCGGAACGAGGCGGGGTGGGGGTGGCGCTCGGTTCGACACGGGCAATCAGCGTCGGAGCGACGGCGGAACCGACGACGGGCGGCGCGGTTTCCCCGGTCAGGGCTCCGGCCGCCACCGCACCGGCGGCGAGTACAGAGATGACGATGGACAGCACGACGATACGCCTCCGCCGTAACGGATGCGCGACCCCCACTGCCCGATCTGCCCACACGATGCTGAGCCTAGACCGGAGCGGGTTCCCCCAGCCTCCGACGGCCCGCAGGGGCTTGAAGATTGTTTGCCCATCGTGTAACTTTGCGCACAATGCAAACTTCTCCCGCTCTCGCCGCCCCGCCGCTGATGTCCCACCGGCAGATTCTCTTCGTCATCTTCGGACTGATGGCCGGAATGTTCCTCTCCGCCCTCGATCAGACCATTGTCGGAACATCGATGCGCACCATCGCCGACGACCTCGACGGCATGGCGCTGCAGGCCTGGGTGACGACCGCCTACCTGATCGTGTCGTGCATCAGCACGCCGATCTACGGCAAACTCAGCGACATTTTCGGGCGCCGCCCGCTGTTCCTGATCGCGATCACGATCTTCCTCATCGGCTCGCTCCTGGCCGGCCTGGCGAACTCGATGTACGAGCTCGCGATCTTCCGGGCCATCCAGGGGCTCGGCGCCGGCGGCCTGATGGCTCTCCCCCTGACGATCATGGGCGACATGCTGGCACCCCGGGAGCGGGCGAAATACCAGGGGTACTTCCTGGCCGTCTTCGGGGTCTCCAGCGTGATCGGCCCGCTCATCGGCGGCGTCCTGTCGGGCTCGGACACGATCCTCGAAATCACGGGCTGGCGGTGGGTCTTCCTGATCAACCTCCCGATCGGCATCATCGCCCTCGCAATCGTGCTGAAGTTTCTACACGTTCCCCACTTCGCCCGGCCCGTTCGCATCGACTGGTGGGGAGCGGTGACCGTGATCCTTGCTGCCGCGCCGCTGCTGCTCGTGGCCGAGCAGGGCCGCACCTGGGGCTGGGGTTCGATCCCCTCGATCGCCTGCTACGTGATCGGACTCTTCAGCATCGCGGCCTTCATCCTCGCCGAGCGGCTGATGGGCGACGACGCGCTCATCCCGCTGAAACTGTTCCGTTCGTCCACGTTCAGGATGGCGACCATCCTGGGCGTCTTCGTCGGCTTCGGCATGTTCGGCGCCATGATGACGGTGCCGCTCTACCTGCAGCTCGTGAACGGGGCCACCCCGACGGAGAGCGGGTTCCTGATGCTGCCGATGATCGCGGGCCTGATGATCTCCTCCATTGTGAGCGGCCAGCTGATCGCCCGTACCGGCCGCTACAAGGTTTTCCCCACCATCGGCACTGCCTTCATGTCGGCAGGCTTCCTGCTCTTCACATTCGCCACCGCCGACAAGCCGGTCGGATTCATGATGGCCGGGATGCTCCTGATCGGCCTCGGCCTCGGCCAGCTGATGCAGACGCTCACCATCGCCAGCCAGAATTCGGTCGGCCCTCGGGATATCGGCGTGGCCACATCCGCCGCGACGTTTTTCCGCCAGATCGGCGGCACGCTCGGCACCGCCGTGCTCTTTTCGGTGCTGTTCACCCGCATCCCCGACACGATCGGCGCGGCCTTCGACAACCCGACCATCGTCTCCGGGGTCAGGGACGCTGCAACGGACCCGGCCGTGCAGGCCGACCCGGCGAACACCGGCATCCTGGCCCTGTTGGCCAACCCGGGCAGCGTGGGCGGCGCCCTCGACGGCGACACCTCGTTCCTCAACACGGCCGACCCGCGGCTCGCAGAGCCGTTCCTCGTCGGCTTCAACGGCGCATCCGTCACCGTCTTCTGGGTGAGCCTGGCCGTCGTGCTGGTCGCATTCGTACTGAGCTTCTTCCTCACGGCGCCGCCGCTGCGCAACACCTCCGCCCTGCAGGAGGCCGCGGACGAGAACGCGGCCGAGCTGACCGCGCAGGCCGAGCTGACCCGGGACGCGCAGCGGGCCGCCGACAGGATGGGCGCCCTGGTCGAGCCGGGGATCGACGTCGACGAGTTCGAGCGCGAGGCCCGCACCCAGCCCCGCTAGCACCCGAACGAATTCGACGGAGATTTTGCTCCTACCGCCCCATTTAGGCCTCAAATCGTCACTTTGTGGCAAAATCTCCGGCGAATGCGCACAGGGCGCGCAGTCACGGATGGCCCGGTCCGGGCGTTGGGGAATTGTGGGGGCCGTCGGGGCGTTGTATTAGTAATGCGCATTGTTATTGCAGGTGGACATGGAAAAATCGCCCGGCAGCTCACGCGGGAGCTCACGAAGAACGGCCACGAGGTCCTCGGGCTGATCCGCACGGAGGAACAGAGGGCGGACCTCGTCGCTGACGGAGCCGTTCCGGTGGTGTTCGACCTCGAAAAGACCTCATCGGCCGAGGCTGCGCACCTCTTGGCCGGTGCCGACGTCGCGGTGTTCGCCGCGGGCGCCGGAGCCGACGGCAGCGAGGAGCGCCGTCAGGCCGTCGACTTCGGCGGCTCCGTGCGACTGGCCGACGCGGCTGAGTCCGCCGGCGTGGCGCGCTTCATCCAGATCTCGTCGACCGGCACCGAGAAGGTGCGGGACGGTCAGACCCCGGCGGATGTACCGGCGGACTTCCTGGGCTACCTGCAGGCCAAACTGGCGGCCGAGGAAGACCTGATCGCTCGGCCCCTGGCCTGGACGATCGTTCGCCCCGGCGGCCTCGTCGACGACGCAGGAACCGGACTGGTGCGCCTGAACCCGGCCGGCCCCGGCCTGCCGGAAGATCGCGCGACTGTGCCCCGCGCGGACGTCGCGGCCGTGCTGGCCGCACTCATCGAGACCGGCGCCGCCGAGCGCCGGGTGCTGCACCTGGTCTCCGGCGACGAACCCGTCGCTGCCGCCGTAGCCGCGTTCGCCTAAGGCTTCGGCCGCCAGGCGGGCCCCCGCCGGTCGACCCGGTGCACCTTCAGCCGACCCAGCGCCGGCCCTCCGCACAACACCGCGGGGGGCCGGCGCTTGAATGCGCGGTAGATGTCTGGCAGTCTGTGAGAGCGCTCTCATCAGTGAGATGGTGGAGCCTTCGCCGGCCGGAACATCCGCCGGAGTGAATCCAATGGAGGATCGCATGCCCCTCGAGACCATCATTCAGCCCACCGGCCGGGGCGAGATCCCGTTCGACCCCGCAGATGGCACTGACCCTGCGGAGGGCACCGTCCGGGGCGGACCGGTCGATCTGGACGGGCGCCGGTTCTACCGGATCGAGGCCTACGACCAGATGCCGCCGTTCTTCATGACCCTCGTCGGCGCGAGCAACGTCTGGCTCTTCATCTCGAGCACGGGCGGCCTGACGGCAGGACGGGTCGACGCCGATCGGGCCCTGTTCCCGTATTACACCGACGACAAGGTCACCGAGAGCGGCGGCCGAACCGGTGGGCTCAGCGTGCTGCTCGTTCGACGCCCCGACGGGACCGGGATTCACTGGCAGCCGTTCGCGGAGGTGCGTCCCGGCGATCAGGCCGTGCAGCGCACGCTGTACAAGGACGCCCTCGGCACGACCCTGGTCTTCGAGGAGACCCGCCCGGATCTCGGCCTGCGCCTGCGCGTGACCTGGCAGACGAGTGCCCGCTTCGGCGTCGTGCGCAGCTGCGCCCTGACCTCGCTCACCGACCAGAAGCTCACCGGCGAGCAGCTCGGCGAAACGCTCGACGTCGACCTCCTCGACGGCCTGGTGAACATCCTTCCCGCCGGAGCCCTCAAGAAGACGCAGAACGAGCTGAGCGTGCTGCTGGACGCCTACAAGCGGGCCGAACTCGACTCTTCGACGGGCCTCGGGCTGCTGACGCTGAACGCGACGCTCTCCGACCTCGCCGAGCCCAGCGAGTCGCTGCAGGCCAACGTGGCCTGGCAGGTAGGGCTGGGCAACGCCGAGCACCTGCTCTCGATCAGCCAGGTGGCTGCCTTCGCCCGGGGCCGGGGCATCACCGCCGAGACGGATGTCCGCGGCCAGCGCGGCGCTTACCTCGTGCACGCACGGATCACGCTGGCCCCCGGAAGCACGCAGCGCTGGCAGATCGTCGCCGACGTCAACCAGGACGCGGCCGATGTCGTCGCCCTGCGCGAGAAGCTGCGAGATCCTGCCGGGCTCGCCGAGGAGCTCGCGGCCGACATCGTCGGCACCCGGTCCGACCTGGAGACGATCCTCGCGGCCACCGACGCCGCCCAGCACAGCGGCGACGAGCTCGCGACCATCCACCACACCGCCAACGTGCTTTTCAACACGATGCGCGGCGGCGTTCCGGCCGAGGGCTACACGGTGGAGTTGAGCGACGTGCGGGCGTTCATCATTCAGCGGAGTCAGTCGACCGCCCAGCGCTGCGCCGGCGTGCTGGCGGCGCTGCCCGAGCGGCTGCGCTCCGACGAACTCATCGCCATCGCCCAGGAGTACGGCGACGTAGACCTGTGGCGCCTCGCCACGGAATACCTGCCGCTCACGTTCAGCCGCCGGCACGGCGATCCGAGCCGGCCGTGGAATCAGTTCCGGATCGTTCTGAAAGACGAGAGTGGCATCCGTCGCCTGGAATACCAAGGCAACTGGCGGGACATCTTCCAGAACTGGGAGGCGCTGGCCTGGTCATTCCCCGAATACGTGGAGTCGATGGTCACGATCTTCCTTGACGCCACGACCGCCGACGGCTACAACCCGTACCGGATCTCTCGCGAGGGCATCGACTGGGAGGTCCCCGAGCCCGAAGACCCCTGGGCCAACATCGGTTACTGGAGCGACCACCAGATCATCTACCTGCTCAAGTTGCTCGAGACCTCCCGCCGATTCCACCCGGGGCGCCTCGACGCGCTCATCAACCGGGCGGCCTTCACCCACGCCGACGTGCCGTACCGGATCGCCGCCTATGCGGACATCCTCACGGACCCGTACAACACCATCACCTTCGACGACGAGCGGCAGCGCACGATCACGCGGCGGGTCGCCGAGGAGGGCTCGGACGGTCGGCTCGTGCACGGTGCCGACGGCGCCCTCGTGCGGGTAACGCTGGCCGAGAAGGTGCTGCTGCTCCTGCTGGCCAAGCTCGTCAATCTGGTGCCGGACGGCGGCATCTGGATGACGACCCAGCGCCCGGAATGGAACGACGCCAACAACGCGCTCGTCGGCCGTGGCCTGTCGGTGGTCACCCTCGCCTATCTGCGCCGCTACCTCGTCTTCGTGCAGGACCTCCTGACGGTCGACGTCGAGCTCTCGAGCGAGCTCGCCGGACTGCTCACCGCGGTGCGCGACGTGCTCTTCGAGCATGCGGACGGCCTGGCCGGCGGGTTCGATTCCACTCGCCGCCGGGCCGTGATGGACGGCCTGGGCGAGGCAGGGACCTCCTATCGCGAGCGGGTCTACGCCGGGTTCGATGGGGAGCGGTCGACGGTCGCCGCGGGAGACGTCGCCGAGCTGCTCGATCTGGCTCGGCGCTTCATCGAGTCCGGCCTGCACGCCAACCGGCGGGACGACGGGCTCGTGCACTCCTACAACGTGCTGGAGTTCGGAGACAATGGGGCCGATGTGCGTCGGCTCGCGGAGATGCTCGAGGGCCAGGTCGCCATCCTTTCCTCCGGCCTGCTCGGCCCGGAAGAGACGCTGGACCTGCTCGGTGCCCTGCGCACGAGCCGGCTGTACCGCGCCGACCAGCACAGCTACATCCTCTATCCCGACAAGGACCTTTCGTCCTTCCTCGCCCGCAACACCTTCAGTGCGGCACGGGCCGCCGACTGCCCTCTCGCCCTGCGCCTCATCGCTGCCGGCGACCGCAGCATAGTTGTGCGGGATGTTCAGGGCGACCTGCACTTCGCCGCCCACATCCGAAACGCCAGGGGCGTTTCGGAGGCGCTCGACCGGCTCAGCGCCGACCCGACGCTGCAGGGCGCCGTGGAACAGGACCGGGCCGAACTGCTCACCATCTTCGAGGAAGTCTTCCGGCATGCGGAATTCACCGGGCGCTCCGGCTCGTTCTTCGCCTACGAGGGCCTCGGCAGCATCTACTGGCACATGGTCGCGAAGCTGCTGCTCGCGGTGCAGGAGACACTCGACCGGGCCGTCGCCGAGCAGGCGGATGAAACTTCGATCCAGGGGCTGATGATGGCGTACGAGGACGTGCGTGCCGGCATCGGCTACCGCAAGGATCCGCTCACCTACGGTGCGTTCCCCACCGATCCTTACTCGCACACGCCCGCCGGCCAGGGCGCCCGGCAGCCGGGGATGACCGGGCAGGTCAAAGAGGAGGTGCTCACCCGCCTGGGCGAGCTCGGCCTGCGGGTCGAAGGCGGTCGCATCCGTTTGCGGCCCACCCTGCTGCGGGCCGGCGAGTGGACCACGGCTCCCGGCACGTTCGCCTACCGGGATGTCCTCGGCGAGCAGCACAGCGTCCAGCTGCCCGCGGACACGCTCGCGTTCACGTTCTGTCAGGTCCCGGTCGTGTTCCACCGCGGCGGCCCGCTCGAGATGGTCGCACACCTCGCCGACGGCGCCCAGGTGCCCGGTCCCGGCGGCACGCTCGACGCCGACGTGAGCGCGAGCGTCTTCCGCCGCGACGGCCGGGTGCGCTCCCTCACGGTGACCGTACCGGACCAAGACGGACTCTGACCGCCGAGCCAGGAGAGAGCGCTCTCTTGACAAACCATCGATGCGCGCACTAACGTAAGCACCACCACGTGAGAGCGCTCTCACGGCACAATGAGAGCGACCTTGCATCCACCCATCAGCACGCACACAAGGGAGTGACCGTGAAGCGTTTCCCGCGCACCACACTTGCAGTAACAGTCGCCGGAGCAGCATCCTTCGCACTGGTTCTATCCGGTTGTTCAGCGAACGCCGGCGGAGAGCAGTCGACCGACGAAAACGTCAAACTGACCGTCGCGACGTTCAACGAATTCGGCTATGACGACCTGTTCGCCGAGTACGAGAAGGCCAACCCGAACGTCACCATCACGCACAAGAAGGCCGCCACCTCCAACGAGGCCCGCGACAACCTCACGACCCGTCTCGCCGCAGGCAGCGGCCTGAGCGACATCGAGGCCATCGAGGTCGACTGGCTGCCGGAACTGCTCCAATACTCCGACCAGTTCATCGACCTCGCCTCTGACGACGTCGACGAGCGCTGGCTCGACTGGAAGACCGAGGCCGCGACGGATGCCGACGGCCGCCTGATCGCCTACGGCACCGACATCGGTCCGGAAGCCGTCTGCTACCGCTCCGACCTGTTCGCCGCCGCCGGTCTTCCGACCGACCGCGCCGAGGTCGCCGCACTCCTCGGCACCAGCTGGGAGAGCTACTACGCAGCCGGTGAGAAGTTCGCTGCTGCCGGCACGAACGTGCCGTGGTTCGACTCTGCCGGAGCCACCTGGCAGGGCGTCGTCAACCAGATCCCCAACGCCTATGAAGAAGAAGACGGCACCATCATCGCCACCGGGAACCCGGAGGTGAAGAAGGCCTACACGAGCGTGCTCGAGGCCAGCAGCACGCTGTCCGCGCACCTCGGACAGTGGAGCGACGACTGGACCGCCAGCTTCCAGAACGACGGCTTCGCCACGATGCTCTGCCCGGGCTGGATGCTCGGCGTGATCTCCGGCAACGCTGAAGGCGTCGCCGGCTGGGACATCGCCGACACGTTCCCCGGCGGCGGCGGCAACTGGGGCGGCTCGTACCTGACCGTTCCCGAGCAATCCAAGAACCAGGCCGAGGCCCAGAAGCTCGCTTCCTGGCTGACCGCCCCGGAGCAGCAGCTCAAGGCGTTCGCGTCCAAGGGCACGTTTCCGAGCCAGCTCGAAGCCCTCGAGAGCGACGAACTCCTCGGCGCCACGAACGAGTTCTTCAACAACGCGCCGACCGGTGAGATCCTTGCCAACCGCGCCGCCGCTGTCGACGTGACCCCGTACAAGGGCGAGTTCTACTTCGCGATCAACGACGCCATGCAGCAGGCGCTCACCCGCGTCGAAGACGGCACCATGACGGCTGACGAGTCGTGGGCTCAGTGGGTCACCGACGTCGAGTCGCTCGGCTAACCAGCACCATCCCGCCGGTCGAGCCTGTCGAGACCACCTGGTCCCGGCCGGCCCGACCCCGGTCTCGACCGGCTCACCCGGGCCTCGACAAGCTCAACCACCGAAGGACTTTCATGACTACCGTTGCCGCTGTCGAGGTGAATGCCCGCAGCATCCGCCGCATCGCCCTCAGCCACACACTGAGCCGCTGGGATGTGCGCTTCTCGCCCTACCTCTACATCTCCCCCTTCTTCCTCGTCTTCGCCGTCATGGGCCTCTTCCCGCTGCTGTACACGGCGTGGGTGTCGGTGCACGACTGGAACCTCATCGGCGGCCAGGGCGACTTCGTCGGCCTGGAGAACTTCGTCACGGTGCTGAGCCAGGGATACTTCTGGAACTCCCTGCGCAACACCTTCAGCATCTTCCTGCTCTCGAGCATCCCCCAGATCATCGTCGCGCTCGGCATCGCCGCCGTGCTCGACTTCAACCTGCGCGGAAAGACCTTCTGGCGCATGGGCGTGCTCCTTCCCTACGTCGTGGCCCCGGTCGCCGTCGCACTCATCTTCAACGACCTCTTCGGCGACAAGTTCGGCTTGATCAACAGCGCGATCATGAGCCTGGGCCTCGAGCCCGTGCGCTGGCACGTCGACGTGATCCCCAGCCACCTCGCCATCGCCACAATGGTGAACTTCCGCTGGACCGGTTACAACGCCCTTATCTTCCTCGCCGCCATGCAGGCCGTCCCGCGCGATTACTACGAGGCCGCCATCATCGACGGCGCCAACCGCTGGCGCACCTTCGGGTCGATCACCCTGCCGCTGCTGCGACCGATCATCATCTTCGTCATCCTGACCTCGACGATCGGCGGGCTGCAGATCTTCGACGAGGCACGCATGTTCGACAACGTCGGCCAGGGCGGAGCCAGTCGCCAGTGGCAGACGCTCACCCTGTACATCTACGAACTCGGCTGGAACCAGCGCAACTTCGGCCGAGCGTCCGCCGTGGCCTGGCTCCTGTTCCTGATCATCATCCTCATCGCTGTCATCAACTTCCTCATCACCCGTCGCATCGCGGGCACCGGCGACCGCAAGCTGCGCGTCCGCGCGAAAGGCATCTCATGAGCAAGACCATCATCGGCGGGCACGACCGTCGGCCGTCCCTCTGGGTCTACGGCATCCTGATCGCGGTTATCCTCGGCTCGGCCTTCCCGATCTGGTGGTCGTTCCTGATCGGCAGCCAGGATGCCTCCGCGCTGAACCAGAACGGGATGATGTGGATCCCGGGCGGTAACTTCATCGCCAACGCGGCCACGGTCATCGACAGCATCCCGTTCTGGACGGCGCTCGGCAACAGCATCATCGTGTCGTCCGTGGTGTCGCTCAGCGTCGTGATGTTCTCGACGCTCGCCGGCTACGCCTTCGCCAAGCTGAAGTTCCGCGGCCGGGAAGGTCTGCTCATCTTCGTGATCGCGACCATGGCCGTGCCGACCCAGCTCGGCGTCGTGCCCCTGTTCATCGTCATGTCAAGGCTCGGCTGGACCGGCAGCCTCTGGGCCGTCATCGCGCCCGCCATGGTGACCGCGTTCGGCGTGTTCTGGATGACCCAGTACCTGCGCGACGCACTGCCCGACGAGCTGATCGAGGCGGTGCGCATGGACGGAGCGTCGATGATCCGCAGCTTCTGGCACATCGGTCTCCCGGCCGCCCGCCCGGCCGCGGCGATGCTCGCCCTGTTCACGTTCATCGGCACCTGGACCAACTTCTTCTGGCCGTTCATCGTGCTCGGCCCCGGCAACCCGACCCTCCCGGTTGCACTGCAGCAGCTGCAGGCCGCCTTCTACGTCGACTACTCGCTCGTGCTGGCCGGCGTGGTGCTCTCGATCATCCCGCTGATCCTGGTCTTCATCTTCCTGGGTAAGCAGCTCGTGGCCGGAATCATGCAGGGCGCGGTCAAGGGATGACCTCGTTCGGAACACTCGAAACAATCACCGAGAATATGGGTATGACCTCACACGTTCGTTCCTTCCCGCCCGAGTTCCTCTTCGGGGCGGCGACGGCCGCCTACCAGATCGAGGGCGCCGCCCATGAGGACGGCCGCACGGATTCCATCTGGGACACGTTCAGCCGCGTGCCGGGTGCTGTCCTCAAGGCCGACAACGGCGACGTCGCCTGCGACCACTACCACCGCTATCAGGGCGACGTCGCCCTGATGAAGGACCTGGGGCTGCAGACCTACCGCTTCTCCACCTCCTGGGCCCGGGTGCGTCCCGACGGCGGGCCGGTCAACCCGAAGGGCGTGGACTTCTACTCCCGCCTGGTCGACGAGCTCCTCGGCGCCGGCATCAAGCCGTGGCTGACCCTCTACCACTGGGACCTGCCGCAGGCCCTCGAGGAGAAGGGTGGCTGGACCAACCGCGACACCGCCGCACGCTTCCGGGACTACGCCCTCACCGTGCACGACACCCTCGGCGACCGCGTGGGCGTGTGGACCACTCTCAACGAGCCGTGGTGCTCCTCCTTCCTCAGCTACACCGCCGGCGCCCACGCGCCCGGGCGGCAGAGCCCCCGGGACGGCCTGGCCGCCGCACACCACCTGCTCCTGGGGCACGGCCTCGCCGTCGAGGCGCTGCGCGAACGCGACTCGAAGCTCGAGCTCGGCATCACGCTCAACCTCACCGTCGCCAAGCCGGTCGATCCGACGCATGCGGGCGACGTGGATGCCGCGCGCCGCATCGACGGGCAGTTCAACCGGATCTTCCTCGACCCGGTCTTCCGCGGCTTCTACCCGGAGGATGTGCTCCAGGACGTGGCCGAGTACGGGCTGACCGATTTCATCCACGAGGGAGACCTGGCCCAGATCAACCAGCCGATCGACACCCTCGGCGTGAACTATTACCACGGCGACCTGGTCAGTGATCGCCCGGCCGAACATCCGTTGCTCGCCCAGGCCCCGACCGACCGCCCCACCCGGTCGCCGTTCCCGGCGGCCGACGGCGTCTACGACCACCCGCAGGGGCTGCCGCTGACCGCCATGGAGTGGGAGGTGCAGCCCGACGGGCTACGCGAACTGCTCGTTCGCGTGAACACCGACTACGCCGCCCCGACCGGCACGAGCCTCTACGTCACCGAGAACGGCGCGGCGTTCGACGACGTCGTCGCCGCGGACGGCACTGTTCCGGATGCCCGGCGCACCGAATTCCTGACCGACCACCTGGGCGCCATCCTTGACGCGATCGATGAGGGAGTCGACGTCAAGGGCTACTTCTACTGGTCGCTGATGGACAACTACGAGTGGGCCTGGGGCTACGAGAAGCGCTTCGGCATCGTGCGGGTCGATTACGAGACCCAGGAGCGCACCGTCAAGGACAGCGGACGTTCTTACGCCGAGATCATCCGCAACCGCGCCCTCTCCTGAACCGGAACCGCGAGGGATGCGGGCAAAATATAATGGCGTCATGATAACGAGTGTGCGCCAGGTCCGTCCTTCGCAGCCCACCCTGGAAATGGTGGCCGAGGTGGCCGGGGTTTCCCGGGCCACCGTGAGCCGGGTCGTGAACGGGTCCACCAGGGTCAGCCCAGAGATCGTCGCCTCGGTGACGGACGCCATCAACCAGCTCAACTATGTTCCGAACCGGGCGGCCCGCTCGCTCGCGAGCCGGCAGACCGAGGCCGTGGCCCTGGTCGTGCCTGAGGATATGACCCGGTTCTTCGGTGACCCCTACTTCGCCGCGGTCGTGCAGGGCATCACCCGCCGACTCGACCAAAGTGATTACACGCTCAACCTGCTCGTTGCGTCGAGCGACCCACGGCACAAGACTCTGCGCTACCTGCGCTCGGGCAACGTCGACGGAGCGCTCATCATCTCGCACCACACCGGCGACGACTTCGTGGCCGAACTCGACAAGACCATGCCGGTGGTCTTCGGCGGCCGGCCGTCGAACGCGGACAACCTCGCCGCCTACTTCGTTGACGTCGACAACGCGGCGGGTGCCGAGACGGGCACCCAGCACCTCGTCGACATCGGGCGCCGCCGCATCGGCTCGATCGCCGGCGCGGTGGACATGCCGGCCGGCATCGACCGCCTCACCGGGTTCGAGCGCACGCTGGAGCGGGCCGGGCTGCCCGCGGATGCCGTCGAACTCGCCGACTTCACGGCCGCCGGTGGCGCGGCAGCCACCCGCCGGCTGCTGGAGCGGTGCCCCGACATCGACGGCCTCTTCGTGGCGAGCGACCTGATGGCCACCGGGGCGGTGGATGTGCTGCGTGAGCTCGGCCGCTCTGTGCCCGGCGACGTGGCCATCGTCGGGTTCGACGACAGCCCGGCCGCGACGAGCGGCCCGGTGCCGCTGACCACGGTGAGCCAGCCCTCCGAGGAAATGGGCTACGCGATGGCGGACATTCTGCTGCGCCGGCTCGCCGCCGACGAGAGCATGCCGCACCGCACCCTCATGCCGACCCGTTTGGTGCTACGCGAGTCGGCGTGACACGCGCGGCTTCCCCGGTGCGGGTGCTGCGCCGTTGCGCGCGTGGCGCGCCGGCAGCGTAGCGGCGCAGCACCCGCGCACCGGCAATACCGGCGGGACGGGCAGGACGGGCAGGGCGGTCAGGCCAGCTGAGGCATGACCTCGCGGGCGATGAAGTCCAAGTGGCCGAGGTCGGACAGGTCCATGATCTGCAGGTAGACGCACTCGACCCCGTCGTGGGCGAGGGCGCCGAGGCGGTCCACGACCTCGGACGCCGTGCCGGCCACGCCGTGCGCCCGCAGCTCGGCCGGTTCCCGGCCCACGGCCGCGGCCCGGCGAATGAAGTCTGCCTCGTTCGCGCCCGCGACGGCGATCAGCGCCGCCGAGTACACCAGCTCACGGGGATCGCGACCGATGGCCGCGCATGCAGCGCGCACGCCGGCGAACTTGGCCGGGACATCCGCGAAATCCGGGAACGGCAGGTTGAACTCGGTGGCGAAGCGGGCAGCCAGGGCCGGGGTACGCCTGGCGCCGCCACCGCCCACGATCACCGGGATGCGGGCCTGCACGGGCTTGGGCAGGGCGGGCGAGTCGACGAGCGTGTAGTGCTCGCCGGCGAAGCTGTAGCGGTCGCCGACCGGGGTCTCCCAGAGCCCGGTCACGATCTCCAGCTGCTCCTCGAGCATGCCGAACCGCCTGGCCGGGAACGGGATGCCGTAGGCCAGGTGTTCCTGCTCGAACCAGCCGGTGCCGAGGCCGAGCTCGACCCGCCCGCCCGACATCTGGTCGACCTGCGCCACCTGGATCGCGAGGATCCCCGGCGGACGGTAGGTCACCGACGAGACCAAAGTGCCGAGGCGGATGCGCCGGGTCTCCCGGGCGAGGCCCGCCAGGGTGGTCCACGCATCCGTCGGCCCCGGCAGCACGGGAGCCGTGTCTCCCATCGCGAGGTAGTGGTCGGAGCGGAAGAACGCGTCGAAGCCGAGCGTCTCCGTGGCCTGGGCCACGGCGAGGATGTCGTCGTAGGAGGCACCCTGCTGCGGTTCGGTGAAAATGCGAAGTCTCATGCTCCCAGCCTCGCCCCGGGCCGGTCGGCGCCGAAATCGAACAGCGCCGGCTGGGCCGGCTCGGGCGCGGCCGGCTCGGGCACGGCCGGCTCGAATCCGCCGGGCAGGAACTCCACCGCGGGCAGCAGCGCGAAGCGCGTGCGCATGACCTGGATCGACTCGGGATTCTGGTCCACCAGCACGAAGCGGCGGCCGAGGGCCGCGGCAACCGCACCCGTCGTGCCGCTGCCGGCGAAGAAGTCGAGCACCCAGTCCCCCTCGCGGCTGGACGCCTGGATCATACGGCGCAGGATGCCGACGGGCTTCTGGGTGGGATAACCGGTCTTTTCCTTGCCGGTGGGCGACACGATCGTGTGCCACCAGACATCCGTCGGCAGCTTGCCCTTCGCGACCTTCTCGGGGGTGACCAGACCGGGCGCCATATAGGGCTCGCGGTCGACCGTGGTCGAGTCGAAGTAGTACCGGGCCGGGTTCTTCACGTAGACCAGGATCGTGTCGTGCTTGGTCGGCCAGCGGTTCTTCGACTTCGCGCCGTAATCGTAGGCCCAGATCAGCTCGTTCAGGAAGCAGTCCCGGCCGAAGAGGGCGTCGAGCAACACCTTGGCGTAGTGCGCCTCGCGGTAGTCGAGGTGCAGGTAGAGGGTGCCGTCATCGGACAGGAGGCGCCAGGCCTCGATCAGGCGCGGCTCGAGGAAGGCCCAATAGTCCTCGAACTGGTCGTCGTAGCCGAGCAGGTCACCCTTGATCCGCTCATACCGCTGGCCCTTGAAGCCGGTGATGATGCCCGCGGCGTCCGCACCCAGGGCGACGGATACCGGGCTCGCCGGTGCGCGCACCGACGTCGTGGTCTGCCGGTTCTGCTTGCGCCCCGTGTTGAACGGCGGGTCCAGGTAGATCAGCGTGAAGGCCGCGTCGGGCAGCTGCGGCAGAACCTCGAGGTTGTTCGCGTGGACGACACGGCTGGGGGAGGAGGGAGACCACGCGATCGGCATTCCTTCATTGTGTCAGGCAGCCTACGCTGAGGGGATGACACCAGATGCAGCATCCCCGGAAACGACCGGGGAATCCGACTCGGTCGTATTCCGTCACGAACCGGCCCTGGCCCGGTACACGCTCGAGCTCGCCGGCACCACCGTGGGCTTCGCCGACTACGAGGTCGCCGGCCAGGATGTGCTGTTCACCCACGTCGAGGTGGACCCGGCGCACCGGGGCGAAGGTCTGGCGGGCATCCTCGTCGAGCAGGCGCTCGACGATGTTCGCACCCGCACCACGCTCACGGTCGTGCCGGTGTGCCCCTACGTTGTGCGCTGGATCGACCTGCACGCCGAGTACCAGGACCTACTCACGCGCGGACGGTAGCCCGCGCATTGACGGCCCCGTGGCCTAGGGAACCCGCCCGATCCACTCTTCGGTGCCGAACTTGGTCTCTACCAGCTCGGTCGCCCTGGCATATTCCGCTTCGGTGATCTCTCCGGCGACGGCGCCATAGAGCCCGGTGAAGGTCGCCTTCATCCGGTCGATGATCGCATCCCGGCTGAGGCCGGTCTGGCTGCGCAGCGGGTCGACGCGCTTCGCGGCGCTCGTGATGCCCTTGTCGCTGAGTTTCTCCCGGCCGATGCGGAGCACCTGCACCATCTTGTCGCCGTCCATGTCGTAGCTCATGGTGACGTGGTGCAGCACGGCGCCGCTGCCGAGACGTTTCTGCGCGGCCCCGCCGATCTTGCCCTTGGGGCTCGTGATGTCGTTCAGCGGCTGGTAGTAAGCGTCGATGCCGAGGGATTTGAGCGCCGTGAGCACCCACTCGTCGAGGAATGCATAGGAGTCAGCGAACGTCATGCCCTGAACGAGGTCGGTCGGTGCGTAGATCGAGTAGGTGATGACCGAGCCGGCTTCCATGAACATGGCGCCGCCGCCGCTGATCCGGCGCACGACGGTGAAGCCGTGCTTGGCGGCCTGGACCGGGTCGACCTCGTTCTTCAGGGACTGGAAGCTGCCGATGACGACGGCCGGCTCCGTCCATTCCCAGATCCGCATCGTGGGGTTGCGGCGCCCCTCGCCGACCTCGATCGCGAGCACCTCGTCAAGCGCCATCTGCATGACGGGAGCGACAGCCTTGGTGTGGATCAGCTGCCACTCGTAGTCGCGCCAGCCGCTGGCCTGGGCGAGGGAGCGACGGATGGCCACCGCCACCGATTCGGGCGAGAACCCGAGCAGCGTGGCATGGGCCGGGAGCGCGGCGCGCACTGCGGCGGCGATGCTGACCGCGTCGCTGTCGGCGGACAGGCCGTTCACGGCCGCGTTGATGTCGCCGAGCGCACTGTCGGGCTCGAGGAAGAAATCACCGGCCAGCCGGAAGTCGACGATCGTGTTGTCAACGACATCGAGATCGACGACGACGAGCTTGCCGCCTGGAACTTTATATTCACCGTGCATGACGCCAGCCTAATCGGCGCGCACGGCAAAACGTTTGGCCAGCCACCCGATCAGGTCGTCGAAGACATCCTCACGGTTCGTCTCGTTGAACACCTCGTGGCGGGCACCGGGGTAGGTGATGACCCGGATGTCCCGAAGTCCCGACCGCCCGGAATAGGCCCGAACCAGCCTGCGAGCGCTGCGCTCCCCGCCCACGATGTCGTCACCGCCGACCAGGATGAGCAGCGGCAGGCCCGGCGGCAGGTCGCGGCCCGGCCTGCCGAAGAGGCGCGCCGCCTCTCGCAGCCCGAACAGCTTGGCCAGCGGGGTCGTGGTCGTGAGCGGGTCGGCGATGAAAGCGCGGGCCACCTCTGGATCGCGGCTGAGCCACTCCACCCCGGTGTCGCCGAGGTGCTTGTGTCGGCGGTTGAGGTCGCCGCTGTCCAGGTAGCCGGGCATCCGGTAGGCCGTGCCGCTGAGCACGACCGCGTCGTAATCGGCGGCGTGCGCGTTGACGATCATCTGCACCATGAAGGACCCCCAGCTGTGGCCGAGCAGCACGAGCGGCAGGTCAGGGTGAGTGGCGCGGATGATCCCACTCAGCTGGCGTACGCCGGCCACTGCCGCGCGCAGTCCGCCGGGGCCGAGGCGGCCGAGGCGGGACAGGTCGCCGTCATACTGGTGCACTCCGGTCTGGCCGTGGCCGCGGTGGTCGTCGGCGTAGACCGTGTAGCCGGCCGTGTTCAGTCGGGTGGCGAGCTCCGCATACCGCTGCGCATGCTCACCGACCCCGTGAGCGAGCTGCACGATGGCCCGCGGGCGATCGACCGGCCAGGTGAAATACGTGATCGAGACGCCAAAGTCATCCGTGTAGGTAGGCACGAGGCCAGTCTGGCAGGACTCGCCCCGCGCGTCTCTGGATTCCGGTTCTTTGCCGTCGATCCTGAACTAGGCTGCGAGCAGGGAATACTTAGCGAGGCTAAGTGGTTAGGGTGGGTAGCTATGGAATCTTCACCGACATCTCACGTGCTTGCGCCGGAGGTCTCCCCTGGTCGACGTGCGACGGTAGCCGAGTTGAGTCACGATTTTCGGCTGGCCAACGGCCGGCTGGCCCGCCGCCTGCGGCAGGAGAAGGCCGACAACGAGCTCAGCTCGAGCCAGTTCTCGGCCCTCGGCACCCTGTTTTTCCATGGCCCGTTCACCCTCCGCGAGCTCAGCGAACGCGAGCGGGTCACGCCGCCGTCGATGAACCGCACGGTCAACGCGCTGGTCGAGGCTGGCCTCGTGAACCGGGCCGGCTCTGCCGACGACGGCCGCAAGGTGGTGCTCACGGTGACCGACCAGGGGCGCACCCTGATGCGGGAGACGCGCAAACGCCGGGATGCCTGGCTCGCCCAGCGCATCGTCACGCTCAGCCCCGACCAGCGCCGGATCCTCACCGAGGCCGTCGACATCATGAAGGAACTCGCCAACAGTTGAACAACATGTTCCGCTCCCTGAGCATCCCGAACTATCGAATCTGGTTCGCGGGGGCCCTCGTGTCGAACATCGGAACCTGGATGCAGCGCACGGCCCAGGACTGGATCGTGCTGACCGAACTGACCGATTACAACGCCACCGCGGTGGGCATCGTGATGGCTTTGCAATTCGGGCCCCAGCTCGTGCTGATGCCCTGGTCCGGCCTCATCGCGGACCGGTTCAACCGGCGCAGACTGCTCATCCTGACGCAGACCCTGATGGGCCTGCTCGCCCTCGGCCTCGGTGTGATCACCGTCACCGGAGTCGCGGAGCTGTGGCACGTCTACCTCTTCGCCCTGGGCCTCGGGATCGTCGCGGCGATCGACGCCCCCGCCCGCCAGACCTTCGTGTCGGAGCTGGTCTCCGACAACGACCTCCCGAACGCCGTGGCCCTCAACTCCGCATCGTTCAACGGCGCCCGGCTGATCGGACCGGCCGCCGCGGGGCTGCTCACGGTCGCCGTCGGCGCCGGCTGGGTCTTCATGATCAACTCGGCGACGTTCGCGGCGACGGTGCTCGCGATGACTCTTCTGCGCACCGTGCAGCTGAGGCCGCAGCCGCGGGCCACCCGCGAGCGGGGACAGCTGATGGCTGGCTTCCGGTACGTGTCCCGCCGGCCAGACATCATCGTCGTGTTGATCACCGTCTTCCTGGTGGGCACCTTCGGCTTCAACTTCGCGATCTTCACGGCAACGATGGCCACGGTCGAGTTCGGCATGGGTGCCAGCGAGTTCGGGCTGCTCAGTTCGATCATGGCCATCGGCTCCGTCGCGGGCGCGCTGATGGCCGCCCGTCGCGGCCGGCCGCGGCTGCGTCTGGTCATCGTCGGATCCTTCGCGTTCGGCCTGTCCTGCGCTGTGGCCGCGGTGATGCCCAACTACCTGACCTTCGCGATCTCCCTGACCTTCGTCGGCCTGTCCTCGCTGACCCTGATGACCACCGCGAACGCCTACGTGCAGACCACGACGCGGCCGGCCATGCGCGGCCGGGTGATGGCGCTCTATATGGCGATCTTCGCCGGCGGCACGCCACTCGGGGCGCCCCTGGTGGGCTGGGTAGCCGACCAGTTCGGCCCGCGCTGGGCGCTGGGCGTGGCCGCGCTCTCGGGCCTCCTCGCGGCCGGGGCGGTGCTCTTCTGGATGGTGCGCTACCGCAGCCTGCGGGTACGGTTCCGCCGGGGCATGACCCCACGAATGCGGGTGCACCACGACGGAGACGGCCGCACCGCCGAGACCGCCACCCGCGAAATCGCGATCGTCGAGGCCACGGCGACGCGCTAGCGGAGTGAGACCCGACGAGCCTGGCGGCAGTTCTCCCCGAACGAATTCGACGGAGATTCTGCCCAAATCGTTGCCATAAGGCCCGAAAAAGCAGGTTTCGCTCAGATTCTCCGTCGAATTGGTTCAACACCGGACACCGCGCGCCCCCTTGCTGAACAGAGTCCGCGCGGTGCAGCCAGCTCTGAGCCTGCGGGCGCAACACAACGAATCGCTTGGCATCCACTCGGCTGACGGATGCCGGTCAGCGCACGCCGTTCATCAGCCGCAGGATCGGTCGGGCGATCAGTGCGAGCAACAGCCCGAGCACGATCGCGACCCCGCCGATCACGCTGAAGTAGACCGTCTCCGACACCGATGTGTACCACTCGGCGAGCCAGCCGGACACCGCGGTGCCCAGGGCGATCGAGAGGAAGAACAGCGCGACCATCTGGGTCTTGAAGGGTTCCGGGGCGAGCCGCGTCGTGACGGCCAGGCCGACCGGTCCGATCAGAAGCTCCGCCACCGTGAGCACGAACAGGATCGCGATCATCGCGAGCAGTGGCGTCGAATTCGGGCCGCCGTCGACGAACGGGAGGAACAGCAGGAACGCGGAACCCATCAGCGCGGTGCCGAACGCGAACTTGACCGGGGTGGACGGCTGACGGGAACCCCAGCGCGTCCACAGCGCGGCGAAGGCACCCGAGAGCAGGATGATGAAGACCGGGTTGAACGACTGCACCCACGACACCGGCAGCTCCCAGCCGAACACGTCGCGGTTGAGCCGTTCGTCGGTGTAGATGGTCACCACCGTGAACTGCTGCTGGGAGAGGGACCAGAACGCGGCACTGGCCACGAACAGCGGCATGAACGCGTAGACGCGTTTGCGCTCGAGGGCGGTGATCTGACGGTTGCGCAGGATGACCACGAAGTAGCAGACCGTGGCGATCAGGGTCAGCGCGATAACGATGGTGACCAGGCCGGATGCCGTGATCACGCCGAGCAGGACCAGCACCACGATCACGGCGGTCGTTGCGATCGCGGCCCAGAGGTAGCCGGCGTGGCGCGACGCCGGCAGCGGGTTCGGCACCTCGTGCACGATGGCCGGCAGGCGCTTGCGGCCGAAGGAGTACTGCACCAGGCCGATCGCCATCCCCACGGCGGCGAGCCCGAACCCGTAGTGGAAGCCGAGGGTCGTCTGCAGCAGGCCGGTCAGGACCGGCCCGAAGAAGGCACCCAGGTTGATGCCGAGGTAGAAGAGCGAGAAGCCCGCGTCGAGCCGAGGGTCGTCCTTGGCGTAGAGCGCGCCCACGACGCTGGTCGCGTTGGCCTTGAGCCCGCCGCTGCCCAGCGCGATCAGGATGAGCCCGGTCGCCACGCCGCCGAGGCCCGGCAG
Source organism: Cryobacterium sp. TMT2-14 (assembly GCF_004402465.1). NCBI lineage: Bacteria > Bacillati > Actinomycetota > Actinomycetes > Micrococcales > Microbacteriaceae > Cryobacterium > Cryobacterium sp. TMT2-14. Next base: position 29,700 of record NZ_SOFV01000010.1, read on the forward strand.
GAGAGCGAGTGCCACGTGCCCCACCGCGATCACGATGGCGCTGCAGAAGAGCACCCGCTCCGAGCCCACCAGGCGGTCGGCCACCCAGGCTCCCAGAATGGTCGACAGGTAAACGCCGCCGCCGTAGGCCCCCACGATGCCTGCCGCGGTGGCCTGCGGGATCCCGAGGCCGCCGTCGGCCGCGGAGTAGTACAAATAGAGCAGCAGGATGCCCTGCATCCCGTAGAACGAAAACCGCTCCCACATCTCGACGCCGAACACGTTGGCGAGGGCGCGAGGCTGTCCGAGGAAGCTTCGGTCGTCACGGGTGGGAGATTGTTCAACAACCGAGCTCATTGCTTGACCTTACCGTGTGCCCCCAGACCTGGGGGCATCGGCAGGGTCGCGGCATCCGGCCCGGAGGGCACGGTACGATTTTGCCCGTACCGTTACGACGACCGGGAAGGGGCAACGTGGACACCTTCTCGCTCGTTTCCCTCCTCAGCGAGGTGCTGACCCTGATCGGCCTGGCCGTCGGCGGGGCACTCTTCGCGGCCGGTCTCGTCGCGCGCGGCGTGAAGGGTCGCTGGGTACTGACGGATGGCGTCATCGCGTCCTCCCGGGCCGGAACGGTCATCCGCTGGTTCGACCGTGACGGCGAGGTGCACGAGTGCCCGGCGAACACACACGAGACGCACGGGCTCGCGCCCGGCGACGACGTGCCGGTCTGGTTCAGCCTCCGCACCCCCTCCCGGTGTCGCACCCACACCCCGGAGGCCGAGGGCCGGGCACTGCGCCTGACCGGCCTGATCCTGCTCGGCATCGGTGCCGCGTCCGGCGTGCTCGGCATCGTGCTGCTCTTCATCTGAGATCCTCTGCGTTCGCACGGAGCCCGCCGCCGTGACCAGGCCCGGTCAGCGATCGGAACGACCTCTCCACCCCGGCCACGTCCGGTTCGCAGCGTGGAGAACCGGAGGCGGACTGCCGCCGGTTCACGCAACTCCAGGGGAACCACGCAATGTGCTCAATCCTGATCGCGGCGGCCGCGGCCAGTGGACCGAGGAATCACTGACCGCCTTCGCCGGGTCTCCCGAGTTGGGTGTGAGCACACTCGAGCTGGACACCCATTTGTCCAGTGCCAACCAGGTGGTGGTGTGGCACGACGACGTGATGACGTCCAGCAAATGCGCCGACGCCGCTCCCGCGTTCCCCGGCGACTCGGCCTTTCCCTATGCCGACGACCGGGTGCGCGACCTGAGCCTGGCCGAGATCCGCACCCTGGACTGCGGCTACCAGCAGTCGCCGGGCTTCCCTGAGCAGGCGAACACCCCCGGCAGTCGGATCGGTCAGTCCTGCAGAGCTTCGACTGGGCGTCACTGAACCTCACCCGGCAAATCGCCCCGGATCTGACCCTGGGGGCCCGATCGAGCGGGGATTCCTGACCGGGCGTCGGGCAGCCCGAATCCAGCCCGAACCTGGGTGGCCTCGGCCTCCCAGTCGTCCCGTGGACGGTGAACGAGACCGCGGACTTGACCAGCCTGAGTGCGGCCTGAAGGTGCCGACGGCGTATACCCGGTGACGGATGCGCCGCGGGCGCTGGTGCGCATCGGGCGCGTCGTGTAGCGTGTGGTCAGACCACACCGCCCGACGCATGATCCCCGCCGGGCACACCGCATGCCACCCCAACGTCGAGGAGGAGCCCATGAGCATCGAACGCCGTGCCTGGGAAGTCGTGTTGCAGAACATCGAGCTGGATCTCCTCAGTGGGCGACTACGCCCGGGTGACCATCTCCCGCCCGAGCGGGCCCTCGCCGCCGAGCTGGGCGTCGGACGGTCCAGCGTGCGCGAGGCCATCCGGGTGCTCGAAGTGCTCGGGCTGCTTCGCACGTCCGCCGGGTCGGGGCCCACGGCGGGTGCGATCATCGTGGCCCTGCCCGGCGGCGGCATGTCGGCGCTGATGCGTCTGCAGGTGGCGGCGCAGGGGTTCCCCGTCTCTGACGTGGTCAAGACCCGGCTGGTGCTCGAGGCCTCGGTCGTGACCGAGCTGGCGGAGGCATCCGCCCAGGCCAGTTCCACCATGGACGCCAACGCCTCCCTGCACCCCGACCTGACGACGCCCGAGCTGCTGCTCTGCGCCATGGAGTCTCCCGCGCTGACCGAGGGGGAATTCCTGGCCCTCGACGCCGCGTTCCACCTGGCCCTGGCCACCGCATCGGGCAACCAGGTCGTGACCGCCACGATGGCGGGGCTGCGCAGTGCCATCGAGGGCTATGTGCGGGCGGGCGCGACCAGCCTCACTTCCTGGCCCGACACCTCCGCCCGTCTCCGCACCGAACACCGCGCGATCCTCGGCGCGATCGAGGCCGGCGATCCCCCGGCCGCCCGCAGCCTCGTGCAGTCCCATATCGCGGGTTACTACGCCGAAACCCACCTTGCCAACCACCTGCCCGACCTCTTCGCCAACGACCACACGGATGCCAACGGGCACCCGGTGGCCCGATAGAAAGGACCCTTCGACCATGGTTCAACGACGCATCCCGAAGATCAAAGACCTTGCCCCGCTGATGCACTTCAAGACCCCCGAACTGAACGCGAAGAAGCGCCGCCTCGAGGGCGCGCTCACCATCTACGACCTGCGCGACATCGCCAAGAAGCGCACCCCCAAGGCCGCGTTCGACTACACCGACGGCGCCGCCGAGGCTGAGCTGTCGCTGGGCCGTGCCCGCCAGGCCTTCGAGGACATCGAGTTCAACCCGTCGATCCTGCGGGACGTGTCGGCCGTGTCGACGGGCTGGGACGTGCTCGGCGCCCACGTGGCCCAGCCCTTCGGAATCGCCCCGACCGGGTTCACCCGGATGATGCAGACCGAGGGTGAGATCGCGGGCGCCCACGTCGCGGCCCGGGCCGGCATCCCCTTCTCCCTGTCGACCATGGGCACCACGTCGATCGAGGACGTCAAGGCCGCGAACCCCCACGGGCGCAACTGGTTCCAGCTCTACATGTGGAAGGACCGCGACCGCTCGATGGCGCTCGTGGACCGGGCCGCGAAGGCCGGCTACGACACCCTGCTGGTGACTGTGGACGTGCCCGTGGCCGGCGCGCGCCTGCGCGACAAGCGCAACGGTTTCTCGATCCCGCCGGCCCTGACCGCCGGAACGGTCATCAACGCACTGCCGCGGCCGGAGTGGTGGATCAACTTCCTCACCACCGAACCGCTCGCCTTCGCCAGCCTCGACCGCTGGAGCGGCACAGTCGCCGACCTGCTCGACACCATGTTCGACCCCACCGTCACCTTCGAGGACCTGGCCTGGATCAAGGCGCAGTGGCCCGGCAAGATCGTCGTCAAGGGCGTACAGAGCCTGGCGGATGCGCGCACGCTCGCCGACCTCGGCGTGGACGGCATCATCCTCTCCAACCACGGCGGGCGCCAGCTCGACCGCGCCCCGATCCCGTTCCACCTGCTGCCGAACGTCGTGCGCGAGGTCGGCAGCGAATACGAGGTGCATCTGGACACGGGCATCATGAGCGGCGCCGACATCGTCGCGTCCGTTGCCCTCGGTGCCCGCTTCACCCTGGTCGGCCGCGCCTACCTCTACGGCCTGATGGCCGGCGGCGAGGCCGGCGTCGACCGGGCCGTCCAGATCCTCTCCGAGCAGGTCTCCCGCACCATGCGACTGCTCGGCGTGAACAGCCTGGAGGAGCTCGAGCCGGGCCACGTCACCCAGCTCGCACGCCTCGGCCGCATCGCGCAGCCGGTGGCGGCATCCGTCGGCGTGTAGTGTCGTGGCCGCCCGGCCGGCCGCACCTCGCCGAGTGTCGGCGTTTGTGCCGAGCTGACCCGTTCCAGCGGGTCAACTCGGCACAAGCGGGATAACTCGGCGGCTCGGCTACGCGGCGGCGAGCTCTGCGAGCACGGCGGCCAATTGCTCGACCGCCCAGTCGAGGTCGGCCCCGGAGACCACGATCGGCGGGGCCAACCGGATGGTGAAGCCGTGGGTGTCCTTCGCGAGCACGCCGCGGGCCAGGAGGGCCTCGCAGACCACCCGGCCGGGGGCCAGCGTCGGGTCGATGTCGATGCCGGCCCAGAGGCCGGCGCCACGCACGGCCACGACGCCCTGGCCGATCAACCCGGTCAGCCCGTCGTGCAGGCGGGCGCCGAGAACGCGCGCGCGCTCCTGCTGCTCGCCGGTGGCCAGCAGTTTCACCACGGCGAGGCCGACGGCCGCCGCCAGCGGGTTGCCGCCGAAGGTCGAGCCGTGCTCGCCGGGGCGGAGCACGCCGAGGATGTCCCGATTGCCGACGACCGCCGAGACCGGCACGATGCCGCCGCCGAGTGCCTTGCCGAGCAGGTAGAGGTCAGGAACGACGCCCACCAGGTCGCAAGCGAAGGTCGCTCCCGTGCGGCCGAGGCCGGACTGGATCTCGTCGGCGATGAACAGCACATTGTGGCGGTTCGTGATCTCGCGCACGGCCGGCAGGTAGTCGGCCGGCGGCACGACGATGCCGGCCTCGCCCTGGATGGGCTCGAGCAGCACCGCGACCGTGTTCGCGTCGATCGCAGCCTCGAGGGCCGCGGCGTCTCCGTAGGGAACCGTGCGGAACCCCGGCGTGAACGGCCCGAAATCCTTACGGGCCGACTCGTCGTCGGAGAAGCTGACGATCGTGGTGGTGCGGCCGTGAAAGTTCTCCCCGGCCACGATGATGTTCGCCATCCCGGCGGCGACGCCCTTGACCCGATAGCCCCAGGCGCGGGCCACCTTGATGCCGGACTCCACCGCCTCGGCGCCCGTGTTCATCGGCAGGACCATGTCCTTGCCGGAGAGCTCGGCGAGCGCGGTCACGAACGGGCCGAGCTGGTCGTTGTGGAAGGCGCGGCTGGTGAGCGTGATGCGGCCCAGTTGCTCGCGAGCGGCGTCCAACAGGAGCGGGTTGGAGTGGCCGAAGTTGACCGCGGAGTACGCGGCCAGGCAGTCCAGGTAGCGGCGGCCGTCGACATCCGTCACCCAGGCGCCGTCGCCGGACGCGACGACCACGGGCAGCGGATGGTAATTGTGGGCCGCGTGCTCGTCTTCCAGCGCGATATACGCGGCCTGTCCGAGCGCGGCGGCCGGGGCGGTGGCCTGGTCGGTGGCCTGGTCGGTCATCGGGTCGGTCATCGGCGCAGCTCCAGGGTGCAGCACTTCACGCCTCCTCCACCGAGCAGCAGCTCGGACAGGTCGACCCCGATCGGGTTGAAGCCGCGGGCGCGCAGTTGGGCCTCGAAGCCCTTCGCCCGCGCGGCGATGACCACGTTGTAGCCGTCGGAATAGGAGTTGAGGCCGAGGATGGCCGCGTCCTCCTCGGCGACGATGATGGCGTCCGGGAATCGCTCGCGCAGGATGGCCAGGCTCGGCTCGTCGAACGCGCTCGGCAGGTAGGCGATCTCGCCGTTGCCCGTGGCCGGCGACGCGTCGAGCACGGCGATGGCCGTGTCGAGGTGGTAGAAGCTCGGATTGATCAGGTTGAGCGTGATCACGGGGCGGCCGTAGATCGCCGACACCTCTTCATGGCTGTTCGAGGCGCTGCGGAACCCGGTGCCCGCGAGGATCACGTCGCCCACGAGCAGGAAGTCGCCCTCGCCCTCGTTGATCTCCGCCGGCACGCGCACGTCGAAGCCGTTGGCACCGAACCAGTCCATGTAGGCCGGACCTTCCGGCTGGCGTTCGGCGTAGGTGAAGGCCGCGCCGTAGGAGATGTTGTCGATGACGAATCCGCCATTGGCCGCGTAGACCATGTCCGGCAGGCCGTCGACGGGTTCGATCAGGTGCACGTCGAAGCCGAGGCCGACATAGGTGTCGTGAAGCGTTTGCCACTGGGCGACGGCGAGCGCGGTGTCCGTCGGGATGGCGGGATCCATCCAGGGGTTGATGCGATAGACGACGGAAAAGAATTCGGGCTTGCACATCAGCACGGTGCGCTTGACGGGCGTGCGCACGGGAAGGGCCGGCGAGACGAGCTCGTCCAGGTTCGGGGCGGTGAGGTTGGTCGACATGGTGACTCCTTCGGCGGCCATCCGCCCCCTTCGGGTGAGGTCGGCTGGCGGGGTGGATGGCGGACCAGGTCACTCACGAGAGCTCTGCCGACACGAAACGCCTGGGCAGAGACGCCATGCTTAGTCTTACACAGCACGAATCGGATGTGCATCCCACTCTGCGCCGAAAACGTGCGCGCGTCCGGCCCCTCACGCAGTTTTCCGCCACAACGGGCGATGACGGATGCCGCACGTCCGCCCGCTGGTCCGCTCGCCACGGCGCAGCTATCCAGTGAATTGCGCTATCGGGCGCGGGTTTTCTGCGTTAATGCGTGCGCCAGCGCAACGATGCCCCCTAGACTCTCGGCATGGACAACCTCGACCGTGGCATTCTCGACCTGCTCCGCCAGAACGCCCGGGCGGGATACGGCGATATCGGCTCGGTCGTCGGACTCTCGGCGTCGGCCGTGAAACGCCGGGTCGACCGGCTCGTGGCCGACCGCGTCATCCGCGGTTTCACCATCCAGGTGGATCCGGCCATCGACGGCATGAGCACCGAGGCCTACGTCGAGCTGTTCTGCCGCGGCACCGTGGCGCCCGAGGAATTACTGCGCATCCTGTCCGGGGTGCCAGAGGTCGTGGACGCCGGAACCGTCACGGGCAGCGCCGACGCCATCGTGCACATCCGGGCCCGGGACATCCCCGGTCTGGAGGCGGCGCTGGAAAAGGTGCGTTTGGCACCCAACGTGGACCACACCCGCAGCGCGATCGTGCTCTCCCGGCTGATTCACCGCTCCGCCGAGTAGCCGCCCGGCTCCCAGCAGGATCGGACCGGCCGGCGCCGAGGACATCAGCGCGGCGCGTGTCGCTAGCCCGGCACCGGGACGGGGCGCCGGGTCACGGGGGCCAGCAGGTGGATCAGGGCGACCGCCGCGATCGATCCGGCGCAGAGGATGCCGGCAAGCACCACGATCTGGAACCGCCCTGCCTCGAGCGGCGAGGCTCCACCGAAAATCGCTCCCACGAAGGCTCCGGGCAGCGTGACCAGCCCGGTGGTCTTCGTCTGGTCGGTCGAGGGGATCAGGGCGAAGTACACCGCGCGGCAGGCCAGTTCTCGGGTGGACTGGCGCGGGGTGGCGCCGAGGGCCAGCCAGCCCTCGACCTCCTCCCAGTGCTCGGTCACGCCCTCGGTGAAGCGCCGGCCGGAGAGCGTGGCGATCGACATGGCGTTGCCGATGATGATGCCGCCGAACGACAACACGTAGCGCGGCGTGAACTCGAGCGCGCCGGTGCCGAAGACCACGAGGAGGGTGACCATCACGCCCAGGCCCATCGAGGCGGCCACCCAGGCCGCGTGCCGCCGGGTGGCGCCGATCCGGCGGGTGACCGTGCCGACCGCAGCGGTGAACATGACCGCCAGACCCACGCCGACCCAGAACGGGTCGGAGATGATGCCGCTGAGGATCAGGCTGATCGCGGCGAGCTGCAGGGCGCCGCGCAGCACGGCGAGGGCCGGTGCGAACGGATGCGGCACCCGGTAGCCGCGCAGCACCAGCGTGACGATCGCGATGAGCAGCGCGATCCCGAGCAGGGTCGGCGCCAGTCCGGCCAGCTGGGCGGGGAGGTCGCGGGGCCAGGTCACGTGACGAGCCTAGCGAGCCGCCGCGCCCGGCAGGCCCCGGTGATCGGAATCCGTCAACGACTGGGCTCCGTCAGCGCGCGGAAGGGGCGCTGGCGATCGCACGGACGGCCCTGGGCATCCGTTGAGGCCGCCAGTGCCCGAGAAAGCTAGCCGTCGTACGAGGCGGCGAGGCGGCGGAAGCCCTCATCGAGGCTCACCGCGGGCGTCCACCGCAGCTCGGACCGGGTGCGGCGCTGGTCGAACCAGTGCGCGGTCGAGAGCTGCTCGGCCAGGAACCGGGTCATCGGCGGCTCGTCGGCGCCCGGACGGATGCGCCAGGCCGCCTCGATCAGCGCCCCCGCACCGCGGGCAACCCCGGCCGGGACCCGCCAGGCCGGCGCCGGCACGCCGGCGGCCCGGCACATGCCCGCGAGCAGTTCGGCGACCGGCCGCGGCTCCCCGTTCGTGATCACGTAGGAGCGGCCGTGCACGGCGTCGGCCTGATCGAGGGCTGCCGCGATGGCCGTGGCGGCGTTGTCGATGTAGGTGGTGTCGATCAGGGCGGCGCCGTGGCCGAGCAGCGGCAGGCGTCCGGCGCGGGCACGCTCGACGATCCGGGCCACGAGCTGGGTGTCTCCCGGGCCCCAGACCAGGTGCGGCCGCACGGCGACCACGCGCAGGGCGGCCGAATCCGCGGCGAGGGCGACCAGTTCGGCCTCGGCCTTGGTGCGGGCGTAGGGACCGCGGGCTTCGGCCGGGTCGGCCGGCTCGGCGTCGCTGCCGACAATGGATGCCCCGGTGTGGGCGACCGAGGGCGACGACACGAAGACGAAGCGGGAGGCTCCGGCATCCGCGGCCGCGGCCAGCAGGGTGCGCGTGCCGCCCACGTTCACGGCGGCGAACTCGGCCGGGCTGCCGGCCAGGGACACCTTGGCGGCCAGGTGCACGACCGCGTCCATTCCGGTGACGGCGCGCCGGGCCTCGGCGGGCGCGGTGACCGAGCCGAGTAGGTCGGTCACGCCGGGCACGCCCGACGGGCGCCGCTGGAAGGCTCGCACCTCGTGTCCGGCGGCCGCGATCTCGGCCGCGACGGCCCGGCCGAGGAAGCCGCTGGCCCCGGTGACAAGCACCCTCACGGCAGCACCGTCGGCGAAAATGTGCTGCGCGGGTGCTGCGTCGCTGCGCGCGTGGCGTGCCGGCAGCGGAGGGGCGCAGCCTGCGCGTGACGCGAGAGGCGCCTCACGGGCGGGTCATCCGCGCGCCGGATAGGATGCCGCCGGCCCAGCGCCCCAGCCGGGTGCGGTCGATCTTCGAGTTGTGACGGATGTCCGTGGGCAGGTGCGGCACGACCAGCACCGCGGCCAGCGGCAGCCCCGCGACGGCACGCACGGCGGCGGCCAGCCCGGGGTCGGCCAGCGCGACCCGGCGGGTCGGCGTGCGGGTCTCGACCACGGCGACCACCTGCTGGGTGCCGGTCGGCCCAACCCCGACGACGGCGGCCCGGGCCACCGCTGCGACGGACTCGATGCGCTGCTCGGGACCGACCGGGGTCACGACGCCGGTCGCCGTCGTGATCACATGCGGCAGGCGCCCTTCCACCCAGAGGCGTCCGGCGTCGTCGAAGTGCCCGACGTCGCCCGTGCGGTGCCAGCGTTCACCGGGCACGGCGCCGCTGCGGGCGGCCCGGTCGGTCAGCCACAGGCGGTCGTAGTGGTCCTCGACGTGCGGCGCGGAGACCACGATCTCGCCGGTGACCCCGGCGGCCTCCGACAGCTCGCCGGTGGCGTGCCCCTCGGCGTCGAGGGCGCTCGTGCGGATGCGCGTGGTCGCCGTCGCGCGGCCGACGCAGACCCCGCCGGGGCCGGCCGGGGCATCCGTCGCCGTCGCGGCAGAGGACAAGGCAGACGGCGAGACCCCCGGCGTGGTCGCCGTGGCCATCGCCTCGCGGATGCCGTCGAGCGAGATGTCGGCCATCAGCAGCCCCTCGGTCATGCCGTAGGGCGTGTGCGCGGAGGCCGACGGCATCAGCCGGGCCGCGGCCGCGAGCAGTGGCTCGGAGACGGGGGCACCAGCGGAGAGAAAGCTCGACACGCCGGCGAGGCTGACATGGTCGGCGGCGGTCAGGCTGCCGGCGGTGGCCACGACGTTGGCCAGCGCGGCCGGCGACAGGAATACCACGGTCGCGTCGATGGCGGCGACCGCGGCGGCGACGGATGCGGCGGTCAGGGTCTTCGGCTTCGTCACGTCCATGTCCGGGGTCACCGAGCGGGCGCCGAGGGCCGGGCCGAGCAGCGCGAACGGGGCGAAGCCGGCCACCAGGCCGGTGCCGCGGCCCACGCCGTACTGCGCGAACAGCGCGTGGCTGACCGCGGCGAGCTGGCCGTGCGTGTAGACGACGCCCTTGGCCGGCCCGGTCGAGCCGGAGGTGAACAGCACGGCGGCAGTGTCTCCGGGTTCCGGCGGCGGCGGAAGCTGCTCGTCCCCGCCGAGCGCGATCAGCTCGGCGAGGGTGGCGGAGATGTCGAGGGCGCGCATGGCGGCGCGGGGAAACCGCGCCACGGAGATCTTCTGGCCGGGCCAGTCGAGGGCCCGGGCGGCGAGCAGCCCGGGGGCGGCGCCGATCACGTGGTCGGGGCGCGCGCCGCGCACGGCGCGGGTCAGCCCGAGTAGGCCGAGGCCGGCATCCGCGACCACCACGACCGCGCCGATCCGCACGCAGGCGTAGAGCACCGCGGTCAGGTCGGCGCCGGGTGGAACGAGCAGCGAGACCCGGTCGCCTTTCCGCACGCCGATACGATCGAGGCCGCAGGCGAGCTGCCGCACCCGCCGGGAGAGCAGGCGCCAGCTGACGACGCGGGGTGCGCCGCCCCCGGGCGGGGCCATGTCGATCAGCGCGGTCTCGTCGCTGTTCTGCAGTTCGTCCAGATAGTGCCAGAGCGGATGCCGCTCGCCGGCCGCCCAGCCGTCCACACCCTGTTCGACCGAAACGGCAACCTGAGGGGCAGCGGAGGAAGCGGCGGAGGCGGCAGCGGCGATTGCAGCGGCAGGCACCGCGCGGTCGCCGAGCCAGGTCAGGGCGGCCGCGGCGTAGTCGACGTCTTCCATGACGAGATGCCCGGCACCCTCGAAGCGATGCACGTCCGCGTGCGGCAGGCGGTCCACGAGGTCGTCGAGGTAGCGATCGCTGAAGATCGGGTCGGTCGGGCCCCAGAGCATCAGGGCCGGTACGGTCAGGTCGCGGATGCCGCCGGAGATGCGGGCGATTTCGGCCGCGCTTTCGTGTGCGCCATGCACCGGGATGTCGGCGACGAACGCGCCGATCCCGCCGCGGCGGGCCGCGCCGCGGTAGGGCGCGCGATACGCCTGCTTCACCGCGGCCGGAAGCGGCGGGTGCGCCAGTGCCAGTGTCGTCTCCAGAAACGCCGGCGTGGCCACAGTGCCGGAGCCGAGCACGCTGCTCCGCAGGGCCAGCCGCAGCGGGGCCGGCACCGGCGCATTGCTCGGCTGGTGCACGGCCGTGTTCAGCAGCATGACCCCGGCGAGCACGTCCGGGTGATCGACGGCCCAGCCGAGCGAGATCGACCCGCCCCAGTCGTGACCGAAGGTGACCACCGGGCCGGCCAGGCCGAGGGTGTCGGTGAGCTCGCCCAGGTCCCGCACGCGCGTGGCGAGCGGGCGCACCGCGCCGCTTCGCTCGGAGAAGCCCATCTCGAGCTGGTCGACGGCGATGACGCGCCAGGCCTCACCGCCGTGACAGGCCGCATCCGTCGCCGCCGTGACGAACTCGCGCCACAGGTAGGACCAGGTGGGGTTACCGTGCACGCAGAGCACCGTGCCCACGGGGGTGACGCCCAGCTCGGCGAGACGCTCCGCGTTGTCGAGCAGGTGCCAGGTGCGGGTGACCGGATGCCCGGAGGCGGTCGACACGACCGGCACCAGGCGCGAGAACGCGGCATCGAGCCCCGACAGGCCGGCCGGCGGCAGGGACGCGGGCGCCGGCGTCGCCGCGGCGCGCGGGAGACGGTAGGACACGGGGGCAGAGCCGCGCTTCACCAGGCGAGTTCCATCATGGCCGTGTTCAGGCCACTGCCGACGCCCATCAGCAGCACCCGGTCGCCGGTCCTGAGCCGCGCGGCTTCCTCGGCCAGGGTGATCGGGATCGACGCGGGCCCCACATTGCCGTACAGCGGGTAGGTGAGCGGCACCCGGCTGCGGTCCAGCCCGGTCGCCTTCACGATCGCGTCGGTGTGCACATCCGACACCTGGTGCAGGATGTACCGGTCCATGCCCGACCAGTTCCAGTCGCGTTTGGCCTCGGTCCAGGCCGAAACGACGAGCTCCATGCCGCCCTTGAGCAGCGCCTTGGCGTCGGTGAACATGCCGTCGACGCTACCGACGCAGAGGCCGTTGAACTCGGTGGCGGCGCGGGTCACGCCGCCGAGGATGCGGTGCCCCTCCGGATGCGCGTCGGCCCGACCGAGCACGGCCGCGGCCGCGCCGGAGCCGAGCGTCAGGCTCGCGAACTCGCTCATGAAGTCCTTGCGGTTGATGTCCGGGCGGCCGAGGCGCTCGATCGTGTTGGTCTGGATCTCGTCGGCGTCCTCCCCGTCGATGATCACGGCGTACTGCACCTGGCCGGAGTCGATCAGCTGTGCGGCCAGGGTCATGCCGTTGACGAAACCGAGGCAGGCGTTCGCGATGTCGAAGTTCGTGGCCGAGGAGGGCAGGCCGAGGCCGTGGTGGATGCGCACGGCCACCGAGGGCTCGAGGTGCTTGCGGGTCACCGAGGTGTTGATCATCAGGCCGACCTGGCCCGGCTGGATGCCGGCGGCGGCCAGGGCGCGAGTGCCGGCCGCGACGGCCGCGTCGTCGAAGGCCTGGCCGGGCGCCCAGTTACGGCGCTCGTGCACGCCCGCCACCCGCTGGAGCAGGCCGCTCGGCAGCTTCAGCCGTTTGAGGGCCGGCTGCAGGCGACGATCGATGTCCACCGAGGTCGTGACCTGCGGGGCGAGCTCGGTCGCCACCGACAGCAGGGCGACATTGCGGTGCGTCGTCGTTGCGTTACCGTCCAACTGTGGATCCCCTGTCGAATTGCAGCAGTGGTCAGCCGCGCCTCGATCATTGTGCACCAGAAGCCTGATCGTTGTCCGCACTCCTGCTGGTGCAGTCGACCGCAGACTGCGGCCACCAAAGGCCTATTTTAGCCTTGTGGTCGGCCGCCGTCGCACGGGACGCAGCCCGGCCCCTAGATGATCCCCTCGGAGAGTGTGCTCGGGTTGCCGAAGCGGTGCGCCGTGATCGAAATCGCCTGCTCGCGCAGGAACGGGAGCAGCTCGACCCGGCCGGCCTGGGTGACGGGGTGTGCGTACACCGCGATGTCCGGGCTGCCGCCGAGCGCGTGGGCCAGGCGGGAGGCCTCTGCCTGCGCCCCTGTCAGGCGGTCCCCGCCGATCAGGCGCACCCGGCTGGTGCGGATGCCACCGGCCTCGGCCCGCTGCAGCCATTCGTCGTCGCTCTCGACCGAGACCGCGATCTCGCGCTCGGCGAGCACGTTGCGCACCATCGGCGGCACCGGGATGGCGCTGGAGACCTCGAACGACGCCGTCGACAGGGTCGCGGCAATGATCACGCGCAGCAGGTCGGCGAGGGTGCCGGCCTCGGTCAGGCGCACGGTGACGGGCAGCGGGCGGTAGCGGAACAGGTTGCGTTCGAGACCGAGGTCTGAGACGTCCCTGACCGCGCCGAACTCGTCGCGCCAGGCCAGCGCGTCACTCAGCGCCGACCGGCGCAGCACGTCGAAGTCCGCGTAGTCGAGCACGGTCTGCGCCGCCTCTATCAGGGCGGTGACGGTTTGGTCGAGGCCGCGCAGGTGGAGCGTCGAGCTGTTGCGGCCGGCTTCGCTCACCCAGCTGCCGAACCCGTACAGGTAGTTCGGGCCGCCGGCCTTGGTGCCCGGTCCCACGGCCGAGCGCTTCCAGCCGCCGAAGGGCTGGCGCTGCACGATCGCGCCGGTGATGCCACGATTCACGTAGAGGTTGCCGGCCTCGATCGTGTCCAGCCATTCGGTCAGCTCGGCCGGGTCGAGCGAGTGCAGCCCCGAGGTGAGGCCGTAGTCGACCGCGTTCTGGAAACGGATGGCTTCCGCCAGGTCGCGGGCGTGCATCACTCCGAGCACGGGCCCGAAGAACTCGGTCAGGTGCACGTAGGAGCCGGGCAGCACCCCGGTGCGGATGCCCGGCGACCAGAGGGTGCCGGACTCGTCGAGCTGCTGGGGCTCGACCAGCCACTTTTCGCCGACGCCGAGCGTGGTGAGGGCGTGGCGCAGCTTGCCCTCGGCCGGCTCGATGATGGGGCCCATCTGGGTGACCGGGTCGGAGGGGCGGCCGACGCGCAGGGAGGTCGCGGCATCCGTCAACTGACTGATGAAGCGCTCCGATTTGGCGACCGATCCGACCAGGATGACCAGGCTCGCGGCCGAGCACTTCTGCCCGGCGTGCCCGAAGGCGCTTTTGATGACATCGGCGGCGGCGAGGTCGAGGTCGGCGGAGGGAGTGACGATGATGGCGTTCTTGCCGCTTGTCTCGGCCAGGAGGGGCAGGTCCTCGCGGAAGCTGCGGAACAGCTGCGCGGTCTCGTAGCCCCCGGTCAGGATGACGCGGTCGACGGCCGGGTGCGAGATCAGGCGGGTACCCAGTTCCCGGTCGGCGAGGTCCACGAGCACGAGCAGGTCGCGCGGCACGCCGGCTTCCCAGAGCGCCTCGACCATGACCGCGCCGGAACGCTGGGCGAGCTTGGCGGGCTTGACGATGACGCCGGAGCCGGCCGCGAGGGCGGCGAGCACGCCGCCGGCGGAGATGGCTACCGGGAAATTCCACGGCGGGGTGACCACGGTCAGCTTCGAGGGCACGAAGATCGCGCCCTGCACGGCGTCGAGGTCGCGGGCCCGTTCGGCGTAGTAGTGGGCGAAGTCGATCGCCTCGCTGACCTCGGGGTCACCCTCGGCGATGGTCTTACCGGTTTCGGCGGCCATCACCTCGATCAGGCGGTCGCGGTTCGCGGCGAGCGCGAGCCCGGCCCGGTGCAGCACTGCGGCGCGCTCCGCTCCGGTGCGCTGCCCCCAGGCGGCGCCGCAGGCCGCCGCGGCCTCAATCAGGCGGTCCAGCTCGGCCGGGTCGCTGACCCGGGCGTCACGGATGGCGTCCAGCCCGAGCGTGGAGGTCTCGACCCGGCTCAGGATGTGACGACCCCAGGCCCGGTTCGCGGGCAGGGACGGGTCTGTGTCGGGTTCGTTGTGGAAACCGAGGTGCGGCAGGCTCTCGACCGAGCCGCGGGTGAGCCCGAGCACGGCTGCGGTGAGCCCGACGCCGGACTCGTCGCCGAATTCATCCTCGTCATCGCCGGATTCGCTTGCGGGTACCTCGCCGCGGCCGGCTGCATCGAGCTGGGTGACCTGGGTACGGTCCTGGCGGCGGTTCGGCTGTGGGACGACCGCGTCGAGGCCCGCGAGAGAGGCCAGGAACCGCTCCTTCTCGCGGTCGAAGAGCTGCGGGGAACTCGTCAGCTCGAACACCGCCGACATGAAGTTGTCCTGGCTGGCGTTCTCCTCGAGGCGGCGGATCAGGTAGCTGATGGCCACGTCGAATTCGGCCGGGTTCACGACGGGCGTGTAGAGCAGGAGGCGGCCGACGTCGCGGCTCACGGCCTCGGCCTGGCTGGTGGCCATGCCCAGCAGCATCTCGAACTCGACCCGGTCGTCCACGCCGCGCTTTGTGGCCAGGAGGTGGGCCCAGGCCACGTCGAAGAGGTTGTGGCCGGCGACGCCGATCTTGACGGCATCCGTGTTCTGTGGGGTGAAGGCCCAGTCGAGCACGCGCTTGTAGTTCGTGTCACTGTCCTGCTTGGTGGAGTAGGTCGCCAGCGGCCAGTCGTGCACGGCCGAGTCGACGTGTTCCATGGCCAGGTTGGCGCCCTTGACGACGCGCACCTTGATCGGGGCTCCGCCCGCGGCCCGGCGGCCCTGCGCCCAGTGGGTAAGACCCTGCAGGGCCCCGAGGGCGTCGGGCAGATAGGCCTGCAGCACGATGCCGGCCTCCAAGTGCAGCAGCTGAGGCTGGTCGAGGATGCGCTCGAACACCGCGATGGTGAGGTCGAGGTCGCGGTACTCCTCCATGTCGAGGTTGATGAACTTGGCCCCGGTGGTGGAGCCGCCCCCGGTGGTCGAACCGCCCCCCGCCGCCAGCTCGTAGAGCGGGGTCAGGCGTTCGACGACGCGGTCGACGGCCTCGTCGAAGGACCACATCGACAGCTGGCTGGCGATGGAGGAGACCTTGATCGAGACGTAGTCCACGTCGTCGCGGGCCAGCAGGGCGCGGGTTCCCTCGAGGCGGCGCAGCGCCTCCTTCTCCCCGAGCACGGCCTCGCCGAGCAGGTTGATGTTGAGCCGGTTGCCGGACTCGCGCAGGTGGGCGATCGCCGGACCGAGCTTCTCGGGCGTGGCGTCCACGACCAGGTGCCCGACCATCTGGCGCAGCACCTTTCGCGCGGCGGGGATGACCACCCAGGGCACCACCGGGCCGAGCACGCCGCCGAGGCCGATGGCCGCGCGCAGGTAGGAGGGCAGGAAGCCGGGCGCCTGTTTCGCAACCTTCTGCAGGTTGTAGCCGGCGACCATGAGGTCTTCCGGGCGCATGACGCCGTCGACGAAGCCCACGGTGAAGTCGAGCCCGTTCGGGTCTTTCAGCACGCCGGCGAGGCGCTGGGCCGACAGGTCGGCGGGGATCGTGGCGCTCTCGGCGAGCCACTTCTGCACGAGGGCGACCACATCGGCGCTGAGATCGTGCTGCACGGATGGAGTGGAGTTGGTCATGGTCACGAGGCTAGTTCTTTCGTTCACGGCGGACGGCTGCTTTCAGTGTGAGGTTTCCGTTCCTTTAGCAAAAGCGAATCTTTATGATCGATATTGATTAGCATTTATGATCAGTATTGAGACGATCGAGGAGGGTGACGGATGCTGGATGTGCGCCGACTGCGTCTACTGCACGAGCTCAAGATCCGCGGCACCCTGGCGGGAGTCGCTGAGGCCCTCGCTTACAGCCCGTCCGCCGTGTCGCAGCAGCTTGCGCTACTGGAGAAAGAGGCCGGGGTTTCCCTGTTGCAGAAGGTCGGGCGCCGGGTGCGGCTCACCCCGCAGGCCGAGGTTCTGGTGCTGCACACGACCTACCTGCTCGAACGGCTGGAACTGGCCGAGGCGGAGATGACCGCGTCGCTGACGACCGTGTCCGGCACGGTGCGCGTGGCCCTGTTCCAGTCCGCGGCGCACGCCCTCATCCCTCAGGCCCTCACGTTGCTCGCCGAGGAGTTCCCCGAGCTGCGGGTCGAGGTCACCGAGCGCGAGCCGGAGCGCGGCCTGTTCGAGGTGTCTGCGCGCGATTTCGACCTCGTGCTCGCCGAACAGTATCCCGGGCACACCCGGGTGCACTGGCCTGACCTGGACCGTGTGAACCTGGCGACGGATGCGCTCCGGCTGGCCGTTCCGCCCTCGCGCGGCGGCCGCGCGGCGGCAGCGTCGCTCGCCGACGCCGCCGATCTGCCCTGGGTGATGGAGCCGGAGGGAACCGCCTCACGGCACTGGGCGACCCAGCTCTGCCGGTCGGCGGGATTCGAGCCCGACGTGAGGTTCGAGACGGCCGACCTGATCGCGCACATCCGCCTGATCGAATCCGGCAATGCCGTCGGCATCCTGCCGGACCTGATCTGGGCCGGGAAGATGCCGACCGTTCGCGGTGTCGAGCTGCCCGGCGGGCCGCTCCGCACCGTCTTCTCCTCGGCCCGGCGCTCGAGTGCCAGCCGACCGGGCGTGCTCGCCGTGCGCGACGCCCTGGCCCGCGCCGTGGAACTGGTCGCCGCCCCGGTGACAGGCTGACCTTCCCCGGCTTTGATCGTTGAACGGGCGCGTCCGGCGGCTCGCGTCGACACCCGTGAACGGAGCCCCACCATGACGAAGCCAACCGCTGTGCTCGCCTTCGCCGCCGTCGCCCTCGCGCTGGGCCTGACCGGATGCTCCACCGGCACCGACGGCTGCAACCGGCTCGTCGGCACCTGGTCGATGAGCGGCGACGCCGTCGAGCTCGGCACGCTCGAACGTGCCGACTGACCCGGCCGGGCGGGCAAGCTGCGCGGGCCCGACGCCCCGGGCTGGTCTCGGTTCCTGAGTAGTCTCGGTGCATGAGCGAACCCACACACGATGTCGTGATCATCGGCGGCGGACACAACGGCCTGACGGCCGCCGCCTATCTGGCCCTGGCCGGCAAAAGCGTTCTCCTGCTCGAGCAGGGCGAACACGTCGGAGGCGCGGCCATCTCCGCCCCGGCCTTCCCCGGCGTCGACGCGCGGCTCTCGCGCTACTCCTACCTGGTCAGCCTGCTGCCGCAGCGAATCATCGACGAACTCGGTCTCGAGATCGGGCTGGCCCGGCGCCGGTACTCCTCGTACACCCCCGATCCGGCCGACACCCGAACCGGACTCCTGGTCGACCGCGGCGACGAGCCGGCCACCCGCGCCAGCTTCGACCGGGTCGGCGCGGTCGCCGATTTTTCTGCCTGGAATGCCTTCTACCGTGACACGGAGAGCGTTGCCCGGGCGCTCTTCCCCACCGTCTGCGAGCCGCTGCCCACGCGCTCGGAGGCCAGGACCCTGCTCGGAGACGACATGCTTTGGGAGCAGTTCTTCGAGCGGCCGCTCGGCGGCGCGCTCCGTGATCGCTTCCAGAACGACCTCGTGCGCGGGGTGGTCGCCACCGACGGCCTGATCGGCACCTTCACGTCGCTGGACAGCGCGGAGCTCGACGCGAACCGCTGCTTCCTGTACCACGTCATCGGCAACGGGACCGGGGACTGGGACGTGCCGGTCGGCGGCATGGGCGCCGTCTCCGGCGAGCTGGAGAAGGCCGCCCGGCAGGCCGGCGCCCGGATCGTGACGGAGGCCGAGGTCACCGGCGTCACGCCGGAGGGTGAGGTGAGCTACCGGCACGGCGGCGCCCTGCGGGTCGTTCAGGGCCGGCACGTGCTCGCCAACGTCGCCCCGTGGGTGCTGCGGGGTCTCCTCGGCGAGGCCGCGCCGGCATCCGTGCGCCCCGACGTCGAGCCGGGTGCCGGCCCGAGTGCCGGGCCGAGCGCGGGGCCCGACGCCAAACCGGAGGGCGCGCAGGTCAAGGTGAACCTGCTGCTCCGCCGACTGCCGCTGCTGCGCGACGAGGACGTGTCCCCCGAGGCCGCGTTCGGCGGCACCTTCCACATCAACGAGACCCTGACCCAGCTGGAGAGCGCCTACGACCAGGCCGACCACGACGGCTTCCCCGAGCTGCTGCCCTGCGAGATCTACTGCCACTCGCTCAGCGACCCGAGCATCCTCTCCCCCGAGCTCGTCGCCGCCGGCGCGCAGACCCTCACGGTGTTCGCGCTGCACGCCCCGCACCGCTGGCTCACCGAGGAGAACAACGACGTCAGCCGCGACCGGCTGCAAGCCGCCGTTCTGGCGTCGCTGAATTCCGTTCTGGCCGAACCCATCGAGGACCTCTTGCTGAGCGATGCCGCCGGCCGGCCCTGCATCGAGACGAAGACCACGCTCGACCTGGAGCACGCCCTCAACCTCCCCGGCGGCAACATCTTCCACGGTCCTCTGGAATGGCCGTTCCTCGAGGACGACGCGCCGCGATCCACCGCGGCCGAGCGTTGGGGGGTGGCGACGGAGCATCCGCGGATTCTGATCTGTGGGGCGGGCGCCAGACGCGGCGGCGGCGTCAGCGGCATCGGCGGTCACAATGCGGCGATGGCGGTGCTCGAGGGGTAGGCGCCGGGTCCCGGCCGGAGGGCGTGGCTGTTGATCCCCGCCCGGAGAAGGGCATAGTTTTGTACTGAGGCCCGTGCCTCACTCACCGTGGAGGTTCGCATGTCATTCAAGCCAACCGGACGCCTTGCCTATCGCGAAGACGGTCTGTACCTCATGCTCGACCGGCTCTTCAGCGCGTCGAAGGACGACGTCTGGGCGAGCGTGAGCCGGTCCGCCGGTCTCCAGGGCTGGATCGGAACCTACACGGGCGCTCCCGAGACCGGCGCCGTGCGATTCAAATTGGACGAAGCGGATGCCGAGTGGGAGTACGTGAGCATTATCAAGTGCATCCCGCCGAAGCGGTTCACCGCCGACATCGGCGAGGGTGCCGCCGCCCGGCACGTGATTCTGCACCTCGTCGAGGGGGCGGGGATGACCACCCTCACCTTCGGCCAGCGCCTGCACTCCGCCGCGGAGGCCGCCACCGTCGGCCCGTTCTGGGACTACTACTTCGACCGTCTCGTTGCGGCGCGCACCGGCCAGCCGATACCCGCCCGGACCCACTACAAGCCCCACGTCGAGTACTACAGTGAGCTCATCCCGCCCAAGAAGGCCACCGAACCCACCGTCTAGTCCTGATCGATTGGTTGTGTCGCTCGCGGAGGATCAGAGCTGATCGCCCCGCGTGGACGCTGGTCAGCACAGGCGCCACGTTAGGCCCGGCGTCGAACCAATTCGACGGAGATTCTCGGGCAAAACTGCATTTCCGTACTGTTTCGGGTTGATTCGGGCAGAATCTCCGTCGAATTCGTTCGGGCTACGGGCGAGGGTGCCGCAGGACCCCGGGCTCGGCTGACACGGCAGACACGGCGCGTGGCGCTCCCACTCAGGTCCAGTGGCTGGGGGCGGCGGCGCGGGTGGCGGGCATCGCGACATCCGCGCTCCACTCGAGCAGCCAGGCCGGCACCGTCACGTCCTCCGGCACCGCGCCCACGGCGTCGACGAGCTCGTCGATGCCCACGACCCCTCCGCTGCGCTTCAGGAACCGTCCGCGGATGAAGCCCTGCGCATAGATCTCCGGGGTGCCGTCGGCGTCCGGCCGCACGAACCGCTGCTCCACGTAGACGGCCTTCTCGTCGAAGCCCAGGATGCGCGACTCCACCGTGAACTTCTGGCCGAGGGTCAGCGACTTGCGGAAGCTAATCGTCTCCGACACCACCACCGGGTACCAGCCGCGCTTCAGGAAGATCGCCCAGATGCCGGTACGGTGCAGCATGTCGAAGCGGGCGATGTCCATGATCGACAGGTATACGCCGTTGTTCATATGCCGAAGGATGTCCTGGTCGGTCGGCAAAGTGATGAACCGGGTGCTGGCCACGTCGTAGTGGCCCAGGCGCGGGCCGAAGCGGGAGAGGACGGAGTGCAGGAGGGTGCGCCAGAGCATGTGCATCTTGAGAGGCTAGCCACCGGCGGTGCCGGGGCGCATTCTGCTGCCGCGAGCCACAAGCATCCGGGCCCGCACGACCGGAACCTGCACGATTACCACAGTGCCTCCGGTTGAGCGTGCCCGTTCCGCGGGTCACTCTCGACCGGACCAGGCACACTCGCGACAGCGGATGCCCCGGACTCCCGGCCGGGTTAACCTTTCGTATATGGTCCCATTGCCCAACCCGCTGACGTTCGCGCTGGCATCCGTCGCCCTGATCGTGCTGCCCGGACCCACCGTGCTGTTCGTGATCGGGCGGTCCCTGGCGCTCGGACGCCTCGGCGGCCTGCTGAGCGTGCTCGGCAACGCCCTCGGGCTGATCCCGGTGGTCGCGGCCGTCGCGCTGGGCCTCGGCGCAATCGTGACCGGGTCGATCGTGGTGTTCACGACGATCAAGTTCGCCGGCGCCGCGTACATCGTCTACCTCGGCGTGCAGGCCATCCGGCACCGGCACGCGGCCGCCCGGAGCATCGGTCTGAGCAGCGTGCCGAAGACGAAGTGGCGCCTGCTGGCCGAGGGATCGGTCGTGGGGATCAGCAACCCCAAGTCGATCGTGTTCTTCGTGGCCGTGCTGCCCCAGTTCGTGGACTACTCGGCCGGGGCCGTCCCGCTGCAGCTGCTGACCCTGGGCCTTGTGTTCGTGCTGCTTGCCCTGCTCGGCGACAGCGTGTGGGCCCTCGCGGCAGGCTCGGCCCGCGATTGGTTCGCCTCGTCCCCCCGCCGCATGGAGCACCTCTCCGCGGGCGGCGGCGTCATGATGATCGGCCTCGGCGGCGTGCTCGCCGCCACGGGCGCCCAAGCCTGACCTTGCCCCCGGTGGTCGACCGCGGTTCCGATATCGGCCCCGAAAGTCGGGCCTGTCGGACCCGGTGAGCCGATGTCCGAAGGTTTCTCTGCGGCCCGCATCCGTCGCGGCGCACCCGGTGGAAGCTGGCGGACCGTAGAACATGCGCCGGCTTCCACAGGGTGCGCCATGAACGTTCTAAGCGACGGTTGCGACGGTTGCGACGGTTGCGACGGTTGCGACGGCCGCGAGCGGCACCCCGGCGACGCGGCGCACGAAGGCACCCAGGCGGCGGTAGACCTCTTGCGATTCCGGATGTGCGGCGTCCTGCTGCCAGGTGTGGCGCGTGTTGGTCTGCTTCCGGTCGTAGATCAGCGCGTCGACCGCGATGGAGCGCCGGCGCAGCGCAGCGATGAAATTGAGGTTTGCCCGGTTGAAGTGGTCACGCTCCGAGGTGGTCACGAACACCGGCGGGAACCCACGCTCGAGCCACTCGATCGGGGACATGAACCGGGCCGCGGTACGCAGCACGACCCCGCGGCCGCGCTCCGGCAGCAGCATCCGCAGAAGATTCAGGCTCAGCACGAATCCGCGCTCGAACATCACCGAGATGTCGGCGATGTTCGAGCACGATCCGGTGGGGATCCCCGCCGAACTCCTCGATGTGGCGGGCCACCCAGCGCAACACCTCGTTGCCGTCGTCCAACATGTGCTTCAGCTGGAAGCGCGTCGCCATCCGGTAGTTCGCGTTGACGACGATCATGCCGTCGACCGCCTGGCTGGCCGCGTACTCCGTCAGCGGCGCCTTGTCGCCCGTGGACAACCTCGGAAGACCTCAGCTCAGGGGTTGTGGGCGGCTCCTCCGTGCACACCCGTGGCCTCGAGCACCGCGCGCGCCAGGGTGTGGAAGTGCAGGTTGAACCCCAGCACGGCCGGCGTGGAGTCCGGGTCGATGTCGAGCCGGGCCACGTCGACCGCGTGCACGATGAACTGGTACCGGTGCGTGCCGGTGCCGGCCGGAGGGCTCGCGCCGACGAAAGCCGACTGACGGCCTTCATTGGGCAGGGTCACGGCACCCCTCGGCAGCAGCCGGCCGCCCGGAGCGCCGGCGTCTGCGGGCAGGGCCACGCAGTCGGCCGGCAGGTTGACGACCGCCCAATGCCAGAATCCGGACCCGGTCGGAGCGTCCGGGTCGTACAGGGTCACCGCGAAACTCTTCGTGTCGGCCGGGAATCCCGACCACTCCAGGTGCGGGGACAGGTTCCGGCCGCCGGAGCCGGTGCCGTACTGCGCCGCGGTGAGGGGCACTCCGTCGGTCATGTCCGTGCTCGTCAGCGTGAATAGCGGTACAGCGCCGAACCGGGCGAGAGGATCGTTCTGGGCCATTGGGCCTCCAATTGGTTGCCAGAAGCTTAGCCAGCCGGCCACCCGGCCCGCGCCCCCCACCCAGGCACCCACCCGGATATCAGCCGATTACCAGCCGGCGAACTCGGTAAAATGGCGCGGTGGCTATTCCGAAGATCCTGCTCTATTACGTCTTCACCCCGCTGGCCGACCCCGAGGCCGTGCGTCTCTGGCAGCGAGACCTGTGCGAATCGCTGGGCCTGCGCGGGCGAATCCTGATCTCCACCGACGGCCTCAACGGCACCGTCGGCGGCGATCTTCCCGCGATCAAGCGCTATCTGCGCAAGACTCGGGACTACGCCCCGTTCAAGAATCTCGACGTCAAGTGGAGCGAGGGCACCGGGCTCGATGAGCAGGGTTTGAGCCTCGACTTCCCCCGGCTGGTCGTGAAGGTGCGGGATGAGATCGTGAGCTTCGGCGCACCCGGCGAGTTGCGCGTCGACGCCGGCGGCGTGGTCGGCGGCGGCGCCAAGCTCTCCCCGGCCGAGCTGCACGCCCTCGTCGGTGAGCGCGGCGACGAGGTCGTTTTCTTTGACGGCCGCAACGCGTTCGAGGCCGAGATCGGCCGCTTCCAGAACGCGATCGTGCCGGATGTCGCCAACACCCGCGAGTTCGTGGCTGAGCTGGAGAGCGGCACGTACGACCACCTCAAGGACAAGCCCGTCGTCACCTACTGCACCGGCGGCATCCGCTGCGAGGTGCTCAGTTCCCTGATGAAGGAGCGCGGCTTCGGCGAGGTCTACCAGCTTGACGGCGGCGTCGTGCGCTACGGCGAGGCCTTCGGCGACGACGGCCTCTGGAACGGTTCGCTCTACGTCTTCGACCAGCGGATGTCGCTGGACTTCAGCGACCATACCGCCGTGATCGGGCGCTGCTTGGTGTGCGGTGAACCGACGAAGAACCTGCTCAACTGCCGAGATCCCTCCTGCCGGGAACAGCTCGTCGTCTGCCCGGGCTGCGTCGCTGCCAAGGCCCCGGCGTGCGCGGCCCACGCCACCGCCCACGCTGACGCGCACACCCGGGCCTGACCGGCCGCGGTGCGCCCTCTCGCAGATGCCGACATGCTACTTCCCCGGGGCAGGAGGCGGGGCTGTGATTGGATGCACTGTGACCTTTGATGCGCAGACGATCCGACCCAGCTTTCCCGCCCTCGCCACCGGCACGGCCTTCTTCGACGGCCCGGGCGGCACCCAGACCCCCCTGGCGGTCGGTTCCGCGATCGCGTCGACCCTGACCGGTCCGCTCTCGATCCGGGGAACCGGAAGTACCTCCCAGCAGAACGCGGAGGACGCCGTCACCGGGTTCCGGAGCGCCATGGCGGATCTGCTCGGCGCCGAAGAACGCGGAATCGTCTACGGACGCAGCGCCACGCAGCTGACCTACGACCTGGCGAACGCCCTGTCCGCCGGATGGGGCCCGGGCGACGAGGTCGTGGTCACCCGGCTCGACCACGACGCGAACATCCGCCCGTGGATGCAGGCCGCCGACCGGGCCGGCGCCACGGTGCGTTGGGCGGACTTCGACCCGGCCACCGGTGAGCTGAGCGTCCCGGACATCGCCGCGGTCCTCAGCGAGCGCACCCGGCTGGTAGCCGTGACCGCCGCCTCCAACCTGATCGGCACGCGCCCGCCCGTGGCGGCGATCGCCCGGCTCGCACATTCCGTCGGCGCGCTCCTCTACGTCGACGGCGTGCACTACACGCCGCACGCGTCGGTGGACGTCGCGGCGCTGGGAGCAGACTTCTTCGTCTGCTCGGCCTACAAGTTCTTCGGTCCGCACTGCGGGATTCTCGCTTCCGCGCCCGCGCTGCTCGAAACGATATATCCCGACAAGCTGGTGCCCTCGAGCGACCAGGTGCCCGAGCGTTTCGAGCTGGGTACGCTCCCCTACGAGACGATGGCGGGGGTCACGGCTGCCGTCGAATTCCTCGCCGGCCTCGGCGACGCCGCGCCGGCCGGGGCCTCTCGGCGGGAGCGCCTGATCCGCTCGTCCCAGGCTCTCGAACACCACGAGGAGACCCTGCGCGGCAAACTGGAGGCCGGCCTGGCGGAGCTGCCGGGGGCGCGACTGCACTCGAGGGCTGCCGTGCGCACACCCACCGTGCTGGTCACGTTCACCGGCCACGACACCGCGGATGCGTCCCGCCACCTGTGCAAGCAGGGCATCCTCGCCCCCGCCGGCTCGTTCTACGCCCTCGAAGCCTCCCGGCACCTCGGACTCGGCGACCGTGGCGGCCTGCGGATCGGCCTCGCCCCCTACAACACCGTCGATGAGGTGGCCCGGCTGCTCGCCGCACTGCGCGTCTTCCTCCGCGTCACCTGACCCGGTCGTCTCCGCCCCTAGGCTGGAACCAGATCCCAGAGATCGACTATCAGCGCGGGACTACCAGCAACGAAGGGGGAACGGATGCCGGTCGGCGCGGTCATCGAGTTCAGCAACATCACCAAGACGTTCGGCAACGTCACCGCGGTGGACAACCTGTCCTTCACCGTGGAGCCCGGCCGGGTCACCGGCTTTCTCGGCCCCAACGGCGCCGGAAAGACCACCACGCTGCGCATGCTGCTCGGGCTGGTCGCGCCCACGTCCGGCACGGCCACCATCGACGGCATCCGCTACCGTGACCTGCCGCGCCCGCTGCAGACCGTCGGGGCCGCCCTGGAGGCAGCCAGCTTCCATCCCGGCCGCAGTGCCCGGAACCACCTGGCGGTCTACGCCATCGCGGCGGGGCTGCCCTCCGCCCGCATCGACGCGGTGCTGCACACGGTCGGCCTCGGCGCACACGGCGCCCAGCGTGTCGGCGGCTTCTCGCTCGGCATGCGGCAGCGGCTCGGCCTGGCCTTCACCCTGCTCGGCGACCCCGGCGTGCTCGTGTTGGACGAGCCGATCAACGGGCTCGACCCGGAGGGGATCAAATGGATCCGCGGCTTCCTCCGCACCATGGCCGACGAGGGGCGCACGGTCCTGGTCAGCTCCCACCTGCTCTCCGAGGTGCAGCAGAGCGTCGACGACGTGATCATCATCGCCGACGGAGCCCTCGTGCACCGAGGCACCCTGTCGAGCCTCGAGACCGAGGCGGCGCCGCGCATCCTGGTCGACTCCCCCGACCGCACTGCTCTTGAGGCCGCCCTCAGCCAGGCCGGCATCGAGTTTTCCACCGGGCGCACCGGGTTGTTCGCCGCTGCGCCCGACCCGGCCCTGATCGGCCACATCGCGTTCTCGGCCGGCGTGGAACTCAGCGCTTTGCACCGGGAGAGGAAGGGGCTCGAGGAGGCATTCCTCGCCCTCGTGAACGGCCACGCAAACGGAAACGGAGGCGAGTCGCGATGACGTCCTTCAGCCGCGCCCTCGGTGCCGAGTTCGCCAAGCTCGGCACAACGCGCCTGTGGTGGGTCCTCGCCGCGGTCATGTTCGGTTATATCGCCCTGCTCGCCGGCGGCCTCTCGGCGCTGTTCGCGGGGATCGAGAGCGGCGCGATCAGCCCGGATGCCGCCGGTACCGGATCCCAGGGACTCGCCGGGTTCGGCAGCCTCCCACCCCTGATCTACAGCTTCGCGTCATCCGTCGGCTATGTCTTCCCGGTTCTGCTCGGGGCCCTCGCCACCACGGGCGAATTCCGGCACCAGACCCTCACCCCCACGTTCCTCGCCAATCCCAGGCGGGCCCAGGTGCTCGGGGCCAAGACGATCGCTCTCTTCGTGGTCGGCGCGGTCTTCGGGGTCGTCGCGCTGCTCGCATCCGTCGGCGTCGGCGCGCTCGTCATCAACGCGTTCGACGTCGACCCGCTGCTGGCCGATAGCGCTACCTGGGCGCTGATCGGCCGCACGGTGCTCGCCATGGCCATCTGGTCGACCATCGGTGTGGGCCTCGGCGTGCTCGTGCATAGCCAAGTGGCGTCGATCGTCATCGTGCTCGCCTTCACCCAGTTCGTCGAACCGCTGCTGCGCTTCGCATCCCTGTTCACCGACGTGACGCGAGGGATCGGCAACTACCTGCCGGGGGCCGCCTCCGATGCCCTGGTCGGCGCGAGCTTTTTCACCCTCGCCGCGCCGGGAGGCACCCCGGCGGCGCTGCTCGAGTGGTGGCAGGGCGGGCTCGTCCTCATGGCATACATGCTCGCCGCGACCGTGATCGGCTATGCGGTCAGCTGGAAGCGCGACGTCACCTGACCACCTGACCCGAACGCCCGCGTAGTCTCGACGCATGGGTATTGAGACTGAGTTCCGGGCCATCGTCGTCGACCGCATCGAAAATGCCGAGGGCCGGAAGACGCAGAGCGCGGCCATTCGCGTGGTTGACGACGGCTTCCTGATGGCCGGCGACGTCACCATCGCGGTCGAGTACTCAAGCATCAACTACAAGGACGGGCTCGCCCTGATGGGCCGCCCCGGGGTCGTGCGCGCCTGGCCCCTGGTCGCCGGGATCGACCTGGTCGGAACGGTCGAGCAGAGCGCCGACCCGCGCTGGTCGGCCGGAGACCAGGTCATCCTCAACGGGGCCGGTCTGAGCGAGACGCACCACGGCGGGTTGGCCGAACGGGCCCGCGTGTCGGGGGGCTCCCTGGTGCGGCTGCCGAACGGTATCAGCGCCGTGCGGGCCGCCGCGATCGGCACGGCCGGGTTCACCGCCATGCTGTCCGTGCTTGGCCTCGAACGGGGTGGGGTCACGCCGGAGTCCGGTGCCGTGCTCGTGACCGGCGCTGCCGGCGGGGTCGGCAGCGTCGCCGTGGCACTGCTCGCCGCCCGCGGCTTCCAGGTGCACGCGTCAACCGGCCGCATCGATGAGCTCGGGGACTACCTGCGCGGGCTCGGTGCCGTCGAACTCGTCGATCGCCGCACCCTCAGCGAGGCCGGCAAACCGCTGCAGGGCCAGCGCTGGGCCGGGGCCGTCGATTCGGTCGGCAGCGCCACCCTCGCCAACGTCCTCGCCCAGACGAACTACGGCGGAGTGGTCACCTCCTGCGGCCTGGCCCAGGGGGCCGACCTTCCGGCCACGGTCATGCCCTTCATCCTGCGCGCCGTCAGCCTGATCGGGATCAATTCGGTCGAGGCTCCGCTCGCCCAGCGCGAGGAGGCCTGGCAGCGCCTCGCCTCGGACCTCGACCTGGGCCTGCTCGACCACCTCACCCAGGTGATCCCGCTGGAGGCGAGCTTCGATGCCGCCGCGGGCATCCTCGCGGGCACCATGCACGGTCGAACCGTCGTCGACGTGCGCCGCTAGCACGCGACTCCGAGGCTGCGGCTGCGGCTGCCGCTGCCGCTGCCGCTGCGGCTTAACGTCGTCCCGAACGAATCCGACGGAGATTTTGCTCAAAACAGGCCCTAAACATCCGTTTCAGTCCGGAATCGGTAGAATCTCCGTCGAATCGGTTCGACAGCGGACGTGCTCGACCAGTGGGACGGTCAACCGCCGAGCTTGAGCGACGCGATCAGGTCCGGGGCGTGGTTGGTGGTCAGGATCACCCGGGAGAACTCGTCGTCAATGAGGTCGATCACGACCGCCTGGCGCTTGCGCTTGATCGCCAGGAAGTCCTTGCCGCCGCGGAACTTCCAGGTGCCCACCGCGACCACCAGGGGCAGGCCCACCCCGGGAGAACGGATCCCGCGGATCCAGATCCACGGGTCATCCGTGATCGTCACCGAACGGATGTTCCCGCGCGGCACGACGATGTCCTCGCGCCGCAGGGCGAGGGTCTTCTCCGCTTTCGTGAGGTGGATCTCAAGCCGGTCAGGGTGAACGCGGAGGGAAGCCATGCGTCTAGTCTGCCTGTTCCGGGACGAAATCCACCTGTCGGAACCTCACAAAGGAATAACTCCCGGGTGTACGGGTCACACCTGCGGGTCACACCTGCGGGGTCGCGGCGGCCGCGGCCTTCGCTGCGGCAGGGAGGGCGTCAAGGATCCAGCCGACCGCGCTCTCGTCGTGGGCGTTGGAGACGAACCAGGCCTCGAACACGGACGGCGGCAGCGAAACGCCCTGATCCAGCATGGAGTGGAAGAACGGACCGTAGCGGAACGTCTCCTGGCGCTGCACCTGAGCGTAGTTCCGAGGCGCGCTGGCGGCGGCTTCGGTACCGAATACGAAGCTGAACAGGTTGCCGGCCCGCTGCACGCTGTGCGCGACACCCTCGGCCGAGAAGGCGGCGGAGACAGCCTCGGAGAGCAGCAGCGCGGTGGCGTCGATGCGCTCGTAGACGCTCTCGTCTAGGGCCCGCAAGGTGGCGATGCCGGCGGCGACCGCCACCGGGTTCCCGGAGAGCGTGCCGGCCTGATAGACCGGGCCGTTCGGAGCCAGGAAGTCCATCACGTCGGCGCGACCGCCGAGGGCCGCCACCGGCAGGCCTCCGCCGATGACCTTGCCGTAGGTGAACAGGTCCGGCGTGTAGTCCGCCTGCCCCTGGCCCACGGTGTCCAGTCCCCAGTAGCCGGCCGGATGCACCCGGAAGCCGGTGAGGACCTCGTCGATGATGAGGAGCGCGCCTTGCTCGTGCGCGAGGGCGGTGAGCGCGGCGTTGAAGCCGGCGTCGGGAGCCACGACACCCATGTTCGCCGCCGCCGCCTCGGTGATCACGGCGGCGATCCGGCCCGGGTGCGCCTCGAAGGCGACTCGTACGGCATCCAGGTCATTGTACGGCAGCACGAGGGTCTGCGCGGCCGTCGCTGCCGTGACCCCGGCCGAGCCGGGCAGGGCCAACGTGGCCAGGCCGGACCCTGCCTGAGCCAGCAGTCCGTCCGAGTGACCGTGGTAATGCCCGGCGAACTTGATCAGCAGGTCGCGACCGGTGAAACCGCGGGCCAGACGGATGGCCGTCATGGTGGCCTCGGTGCCGGTCGAGACCAGGCGCAGCTTCTCGACCGCGCCGACGCGTTCCTCGATCAGTTCGGCCAGGATGGTCTCGCCGGGCGTAGAGGCACCGAAGGACAGGCCGAGCGCGGCGGCATCCTGCACCGCCTGCACGACCTCCGGGTGGGCGTGGCCGAGGATGGCCGGGCCCCAGGAGCTGACCAGGTCGACGTATTCACGCCCGTCCGAGTCGGTGACATAGGCGCCCTTCGCTTTCACCAGGAACAGCGGGGTGCCCCCGACCGACTGGAAGGCCCGAACGGGTGAGTTCACTCCGCCGGGGATGGCGCGCTGCGCGCGGGCGAAGAGATCGTCGTTGCGGGACATCATCGGGCCTGACTTTCGTTGAACCAGGTGGCCAGTTCGACCGCCCAGTAGGTGAGCACGGCGTCCGCTCCGGCGCGACGGATGCTGAGCACGGACTCCTCGATGGCCCGGCGGCGGTCGATCCAGCCGTGGGCGGCTGCGGCCTCAATCATCGCGTATTCACCGGATACCTGGTAGGCCCAGACCGGAACGTCACTGACGGCGGCGACCTCGGCGAGCACGTCGAGATAGCTGCCGGCGGGCTTCACCATCACGATGTCGGCGCCCTCCTGGATGTCGAGCCGGGCCTCGCGCACGCCCTCCCGGCGGTTCGCCGGGTCGAGCTGGTAGCTGCGCCGGTCACCGTCGAGGGTTGACTCCACCGCGTCGCGGAAGGGACCGTAAAAGGCCGAGGCGTACTTGGCCGAGTAGGCGAGCACGGCCGTATCGACGTAGCCGTTCTGGTCGAGCGCCTGGCGCACGGCGGCAACCTGGCCGTCCATCATTCCGCTCAGGCCGAGCAGCTGCGAGCCGGAGGCCGCCTGCACGAGCGCCATGTCGCAGTAGCGCTCGAGGGTGGAATCGTTGTCGACGCTGCCGTCTGCGCCGACCAATCCGCAGTGGCCGTGGTCGGTGAACTCGTCGAGGCAGAGGTCGGTCTGCACGACGAGGGCGTCGCCGACCTCGTCGGCCAGCGCGCGGGTGGCGGCGTTGAGGATGCCGTCGGGATCGGTCGCCCCGGAGCCGACGGCGTCGCGCACGGTCGGCACCCCGAAGAGCATGACGCCGCCGATGCCCGCTCCCGCGGCCTCGGTCACCGCCCGCCGGGCGCTGTCAATGGTGTGCTGAACCACCCCGGGCATCGACTGGATCGGCATCGGGTCGCCGCTGCCCTCCCGCACGAACATCGGAAGAACCAATTCGGAGGGGTGCAGACGGATTTCGCTGGCCAGGCGACGGAGCGCGGGAGTGGTGCGCAACCGTCGCGGGCGGATGACGGGGTTTATCACCCGTCAATGCTACGTCGCCGGGCCGGGCGTGCGCGAACCGTCAGCGGGATTGGGCGACGTGCACCAGGGCCTGGATCAAGGACTCGGCGCTGGGCGAGTCGGCCACGACGTCGACGCGCAGGCCGATGGCCGCCGCATCCCGCGCCGTGCGCGGCCCGATGCAGGCCACCACGGTCGATTCGGGGATCGGCCCGAGTTGGTCCTGCACCTGCTGCGCCACGCTTCCGGAGGTGACGAGCAGGGCCTGGACAGTGCCGGCCGCGACGTCCGCGACGACGCGCTGGTCGACCGGGACGCCGATGGTGCGGTATGCGACGACCGATTCGACGTCGTGGCCGATCCGGCGCAGCCCCTCGGTCAGCAGCGGCTTGGCGATTTCCGAGCGGAGAGTGAGGATGCGCAGCGGCACCTGGCCCGAGGTGGCCGTTTCCCACTCCTCGAGGAGTCCGCGGGCCGAGTTGTCTTCGGAGGGGACGATGTCGACCCGGTAACCGGCCGCGATCAGGGCCGCGGCCGTTGTCTCGCCGACCGCCGCGATGCGCGTGGACGCGGCCACGACGGCACGGTGCGACGACAGAACGTCAACGGTCGTGGCGCTGGTCACGGTCATCCAGTCGAAGTCGCCCGCCGCGAGGCGTGCCAGGGCGGCCTCGAGCGCGGGGGCGTCGTCGGTCGGGGCGAAGTTGATCATGGGGGCCACGATCGGCTGGGCGCCCTTGGAACGCAGGTCGGCGGCGACGTGGTCGCCCCACGGGCCGCCGCGCGGCACGAGAACCCGCCAGCCGGTGAGCGGCTTGGCGAGACTGGCTTTTGTCTTGTAACGCGAGTTCATCACGAAGTCACCTTGATCGGGGCGAAGTCGGCAGCGCCGCCGGCGAGCAGGTCAAACGAAACACGGTTGGACACGTCTTGCGCGGCTTCGGCCAGGTGCGCAATGGAGTGGGAGTCGGGGGTGGCGGCATGGGAGCTCACGACGCTGCGGGAGCCGTCCGGGCTGTACACCGTGGCGGTGAGGAACAGGAGCCCGTCGTCGATCGCGGCCATGGCGCCGATGGGCGCGGCGCAGCCGGCTTCGAGCCGCTCCAGCACCAGACGCTCGGCCATGACGGTGGTCTGGCTGGTCGAGTGATTGATCGCAGTGAGGGCCGTGGCGAGAGTACGGTCGAGCTTCCCGTCGCGCACCTCGAGCGCGAGCGCGCCCTGGCCGGGAGCGGTCGGCCAATCCGACAGTTCCAGGTATTCGCCGTCCACGGACTCGAGCAGCGCGAGCCGGCTGAGGCCCGCGGCGGCGAGCACGACGGCGTCGAGGTCGCCCTCGGCCACACGGTTCAGACGGGTCTCCACGTTGCCACGGATGTCCACGACGTCCAGGTCCGGGCGCAGCGATCGCAGCTGGGCGGCCCGGCGCGGTGACCCTGTGCCGACTCGCGCGCCCTCGGGCAGCGTGGTCAGGTTCAGCCCATCGCGGGCGCACAGCACGTCGCGCGCATCCGCACGCTTCGGGGTGGCGCCGATTCGGAGGCCCGGGTAGGCGGCCGTCGGCAGATCCTTGAAGGAATGCACGACGACGTCGCATTCTTCGGCCAGGAGCGACTCCCGCAGGGCGCTGGCGAAGACGCCCGTGCCGCCCAGGCTTGACAGAGACTCGCGGGAGGTGTCGCCGTGCGTCGTGACCGTGACGATTTCGACCTCGGAGCCGGACGCGGTCGCGATGCGGTTCGCAATCGCAGTGGTCTGCGCCAGGGCGAGCGCGCTGCCACGGGTTCCGACGCGGATCAGGCTCACGGAGCCATCCCGGCGACGGCCGGCTTGAAGCCCAGGCGCACGTTCTCGCAGCAACCGGGGCGGCAGACGTCGTACCAGGGTCCGAGGTCGGTCTCGTGCGGACGAGCGTCGGCGGGGGTGTCGTTCACGCGCTCCTCAACCAGGTCGATGAGCCCGCTCACGAAGGCCGGGTCGACGCCGGGCGTCGGCACCCGCACGGACACGAGGCCGAGGTCCCCGGCGGTCTCGGTGGCCTCGTTGTCGAGGTCCCACATGACCTCCATGTGGTCACTGACGAAGCCGAGCGGCACGATGACGATGGCACGGATGCCCCGCTCCGGCAGCAACGCGATGGCGTCGTTGATGTCGGGCTCGAGCCACGGCATGGTGGGCGGCCCGCTGCGGGACTGGAAGACCAACTGCCACGGGGTGTCCACCCCGACCATGACCTTCTGGGCGACGGCGAGGTGCTGCGCCGCGTAGGCGCCGCCCTCGCCGAAGCCGCGCTCGGCCGGGCCGCTCTTGTTGGCGTCGGTCATCGGGATCGAGTGGGTCGAGAACAGGATTTCGACCTCGGTGGCCAGGTCGATTCCGGGGACCTGGGCCACGACATCCGCGAGCCCCTTCTGGAGGGCGGTCACGAACGGGGTGACGAATCCGGGGTGGTCGAAGAACTGGCGCACCTTGTCGATGTGCACCACGCCCTCCAGCCCGGTCGCGGTCAGCGCGGCCGCGAAGTCCTCGCGGTACTGGCGGCAGCCGGAGTAGGAGCTGTAGGCGCTGGTGGCGATGGCCAGGAGCCGGGTCTGGCCGTTGTCGTTGGCCTCGCTGATGGTGTCGCGCAGGTAGGGTGCCCAGTTGCGGTTGCCCCAGAGCACGGGCAGGTTGATGCCGCGGCGTTCGAGTTCGGCCTGGAGCGCGGCGCGAAGCACACGGTTCTGGTCGTTGATCGGGCTGACCCCGCCGAAGTGGCGGTAGTGCTTGGCGACCTCTTCGAGGCGCTCCTCGGGGATGCCGCGCCCGCCGGTGACGTTGCGCAGGAACGGGATCACATCGTCCTGACCCTCGGGGCCGCCGAAGCCGGCGAGCAGGATGGCATCGTAGGTAGTCATTACTGCAGAACCTCCACCAGTTCGGCCGTCGAGATGCGGCGGCCGGTGTAGAACGGGACCTCTTCGCGCACGTGGCGGCGCGCCTCGGTGTTGCGCAGTTCGCGCATCAGGTCGACGAGCTCGGTGAGCTCGTCGCTTTCGATCGGCAGCAGCCACTCATAGTCGCCGAGGGCGAACGAGGAGACGGTGTTGGCGATGGCTCCGCGGAAGGCCGCGCCCTTGCGGCCGTGGTCGGCGAGCATGGCGCTGCGCTCGGCCTCCGGCAGCAGGTACCACTCGTAGCTGCGCACGAACGGGTAGAGGGTCAGCCAGCCCTTCGGCTCCACTCCGCGCAGGAACCCAGGCACATGGCTCTTGTTGAACTCGGCGTCGCGGTGCACGCCCATGGCGTTCCAGGTCGGCAGGAGGCTTTTGAGGAGGCGGCTACGACGCAGCTGGCGGTGGGCCCACTGCAGGGTCTCGGCCTCCGGTGCGTGGGTCCAGATCATCACGTCGGCGTCGGCGCGGAGCCCGGAGACGTCGTAGAAGCCGCGGACGGTGACGCCCTCGGCCTCAACGAGACCGATGACGTCGTCGAGCTCCAGGACGGCTCGGGGCACATCGTGGCCGTCGAGGTCGTCCGGGTTGCTCGGATCTTTGCGCAGCACAGCGAAGAGCGTGAAACCCTGCGGCGACGCGTCTGGCGCGTCAGTCGTTCCGTGGGTCTCGGCAGAGGTGGTGGAGTGAGGTGGGTTTACTGCCTCTCCGGCAGCCGGGTGAGTCATAACTACTAGTCTCTACTCCTTTGCCGCGAGAGCCAAAACTGCGCGGTCGGGTACCGGCTTCCGTTGACCTCAGCGGCGCTGCACGGCCCTGACACCGAGCCAGATGGCGCCCACCGCGGCCGTGGCCGCGCCCAGGACGATGCCGGCCAGTGCGAGGGGATTCTTCTCGCCGAGTTCGCGCAGGCGCACGTTGGCCAGGCGCGAGCGTACGCGCAACTGCCTCGGCACGTTGAGCCTGTACTCGATCGCGTCGAGCGTTTGCGCGAGTTCGACGCGGGCACGGGCGGCCTCGGCGCGCAACTCGGTCTTGGTGCGCGGAACGGCCTCAACCGTGACAGCTGCGACGCTCCCGCGGACGGCCTCATGTGTCGTCGTGTTCACTTCAGTGCTCATATTTGCCAACTCCCTTGAGGGCGTCGACGTCGCGACGGATGCTTTCCGTCACGCCGTCCGGATCCGATGACGTTCCAGCCTGCAGCCGGTTTCTGCCGACCAGCCCCAACAGGAGCGCGAGCAGCAACAGGGCGACCGCCACGATCAGGGTCGCGAGCCAGAGCGGCAGGACGAGGGCGAGCGCGATGACCGCGAGGGCGACCAGCACCAGAGCCGCGAAGAACGCGAACAGGGCCGCCCCGACGAAGAGCCCGATGCCCAGCCCGATGTTCTTGGCCTTACCGGCGAACTCCGCCTTAGCCGCGTCGAGTTCGGCCTTGACCAGGGCGATGATCTGACCGGGCAGCTCACCGAGAAGGTCGAACGTCGATTTCCGGCTCTTCGGGTTGAATTCGCTGTTTCTCACAGTTTCCCCTTCGTTCGGAGTGTCGCGGTGATTATTTCGTGGTGGTGTCGTCGGCGACCGTCGTCGGTGCGGTCGGCGCTGCGGTCGCCGGCGTCGGCACGGTGTAACTGGTCCCGGACGTCTTGGACGCCTTGGACTGCAGGGCCGAGGCGATCTTCTTGCCGGTCTCGAGGAGTGCCGACGGCACATCCCCGACCCGCTCGAGCGCGAAGTCGCGAGCCTCGTTCACCCGGCGCTGAACGGGCGGCGCGTTCCATACGTTGTCTGCCGCGGCCACGATCTGGTCGTAGCGCTTGCGCCCGGCGCGCGCGCCGAGGACGTATCCGACGAGTCCACCCGTGATGAACAGAAGCTTTCCCCGCATTGTCACTCCATTCCTCAAGGTGCACGTATCCCTCAGAGTATCCCCCATTAGGGATAAGAGCAGGTCGGCACGGCCGGTGACCCGGCGATCAGATGCCGAGGGCCTCCTGCCGGGTGCGGGAGGCCGCGGCGACGGCATCCGGGATCACCGAGGCCAGGCCGGTGCCGGCGAGCCACGCACCCGTGAGTTCGAGTCCCGGGGTGGCGGCCACGACCTCGCGCACCTGGTCGACCCGCTCGGGTGCGCCGACGGTCGCGGGCGAGAGGGCATCGCCCCAGACCGTGCGCGCGAAACCGCGCACGGCGGTCGCGTCGAGGTCGACGCCCAGGATCGTGCGGGCGTCCGCCAGGGACAGCGCGAGGAGCTCGTCATCGCGAAGACCGGCGGTGGGGCTGTCCTGGCCGGCGCGACCGTAGGACAGACGGATGACGTGTCGGCCCGGTCCGGCGGCCTCGGCCAGCCAGTCCCACTTCGCGGTCACGTGGGTGAGCGCCTTGGCGGTGACCCCGGGGGTCGCGGCCGCGACCAGCACGCCGGTGCCGCGCGGGTGCAGGTCGAGCTCCGGGGCGTCGATGACGATCGTGGCCAGCTCGATCGCCGTCGGCTGCGGCCAGTCGAGTTCGGCGAGCGCCGCATGGGCCGGGCTCAGGCCGGCCAGTAGGCCGAGCGCCTGCGCGCCTGGAGTCGCGATGATCACGAAGTGGGCGTCGAGGGTGGTCTCCGGCGCCGGGGCTGCCGGCGCGTCTGCGTCCGCCGCCGTGTCCGGTGCCGCGCAGGTGGCCGTCCAGGTGGGCGCGTCCTCGGTGCCGGAGCGCTGCAATGCGGTGACCGGGGCATCCGTCACGATCTCGGCGCCGAAGTGCACGAGGTCGGCCACCAGAGCGGTCACGAGCCGGAACATGCCGCCCCGGAGCCCGGCCACGTTCGAGCCGGCCGGGGCGCCGGAGCGCAACGACAGCACGGCCCCGGAGAGCGAACCCGTCACCGTGAGGGCGGAGTTGAGGCCCGGGGCCACGACGTCGATCTCGAGATCGTCGGCCGCGGACGAGTACACCCCCGCGGTCACGGGTTCGACGAGCCGTTCGAGCACGCGGCGCCCCATGCGCTTGCGCACGAGTTCACCCAGGCTGTGTTCCCGGCCGATCGTCAACACCGGCATCAGCCGGTCCGCGTAGGCGCGCCAGGCGCCACTCCAGCCGATCACGCGGCGCACGTCGTCGGCGAGCGGAGAACCGGGGATGCCGAGCACGCCGGCCTTGGGCAGCGGAACACTGACCGAACCATTCGGCACGCGGTCGTCGGGCAGGTGCAGCCACGCGCCGGCGGGGTTCGGCGCGACAACCTCGTCGGACAGACCGAGGTCGGCGATGAACTCGGCCACCGCGTCGCGCCGCACGGCGAAGCTCTCGGCACCGCTGTCGAGAGTGAGGCCGGCCACTTGGTGGCTGCCGAGTGCTCCGCCCGGCACACCGGTGGCTTCGAGCACGGTCACGCTGAGTCCGACCCGGGCGCAGGCTCGGGCGGCGATCAGGCCCGCCACCCCTCCACCGATGACGATGACGTCTTTCATTCGCGCCCCCTGAGCCTGCGTGCGATTGTCAGGACGCGGACGGCGCGGCGGCCGGGGCTTCCGGGACGGCGGCTTCCGGGACGGCGGCGGCCGGGCCGGCGGAGACTGCGGTGACCTCGTGCACGAAGGCCACCAGGCGAGTCAGCACGTTCGGGTCGGTCATCGGCGGAACGCCGTGGCCCAGGTTCAGCACGTGGGACGGTGCCGTGCGCCCACGCTCGAGCACGTCGAGGACATGCGCTTCGAGCACCGGCCACGGTGCCGCGAGGAGCGCCGGATCGACGTTGCCCTGCACCGGGACCAGTCCGCCGAGGCGACGGTTGGCTTCATCGAGCGGCACCCGGTAGTCGACTCCGACGACGTCGGCGCCCACCCCGTGCATCTCCCTGAGCAGCTCGCCCGTGCCCACTCCGAAGTGCACAACGGGCACGTTGCGGCGCACGGATGCGACGCCCTCGGCATCTGTGCCCGCGGCGCCCTCGCCATAGGTGAGGTCGCGCACGTGGGCGATCGCCGCGGTGGAGGCAGGAGCGACGAAGCGCGTGTAGTCGGCCAGCGAGAGCGCGCCGGCCCAGGAATCGAATAGCTGGGCGGCGCTGGCGCCGGCCAGAACCTGCGCGCGCAGGAATCGTCCGGTGACCTCGGCCGTCCACTCCATCAGGGTGGCCCAGGCGTCGGGGTCCGCATGCATGAGCGTGCGAGCGTTGATGTGGTCCTTCGACGGACCGCCCTCCACGAGATAGGCCGCCAGCGTGAACGGGGCCCCGGCGAATCCGATCAGCGGCGTCGAGCCGAGCTCGGCGACTGTGCGCGCGACCGCCGCGGTGATCGGGGCGAGGTTCCCCTCAAGCACGGCAGGGTCGAGAGCAGTGAGCTCCGCGACATCCTTCGCCGTGCGCACGGCCGTGCCGAGGACGGGGCCGGTGCCTGCGACGATCTCGACGTCGACGCCCACGAGCTTGAGCGGAATGACGATGTCGCTGAAGAGGATGCCGGCGTCGACGTTGTGGCGGCGCACCGGCTGCAGCGTGATTTCGCTCGCCATCTCCGGGTCGAGGCAGGCGTCGAGCATGCGCGTACCGACCCGCAGCGAGCGATATTCGGGCAGCGAACGGCCAGCCTGGCGCATGAACCAGACGGGGGTGACGTCTGGCCTGGTGCCCTGGTAGGCGCGGATGAGACGTGAATCGGCCGTGAGTCCGGTTGCGAGTGGGTGTTGCGCGTCGAGGTTCATTATCTAGATTCTGTCAAACTTCCGACACTCGGGCGATTCGGGCCCTCAGCCACAGGTCGTAGACTCGTCTGGTGTTGATCTGCCTGTCCGCCAGCCATAAGAACTCCAGCTTCGACGTGCTGGAGAAATTGTCTGTCGGTGCGAACGACACGGCGGGTGGCATTCTCGAGCGGCACCCGGCCCTGGTCGGTGCCGTGGTCGTGGCCACCTGCAACCGGTTCGAGGCCTACCTCGACCTCGACGAACCGCTCGGCTCCTCCCCACTTTCGGCCGTGCACGCCGCCATCGACGGCGTCAGTGCGAGCACCGGCGTGGCCGTCGACGTTCTGCGGAACACCCTGGACCTGGTGCACGGCAGCGGCGTCGCCGAGCACCTCTTCGCCGTGACGAGCGGCCTCGAATCGGTGGTCGTCGGCGAGGGCGAAATCGCCGGCCAGGTGCGCCGCTCCCTCGAGCAGGCCCGGCTCTCCCGCACCACCAGCCCCGAACTCGAACGCCTCTTCCAGCGTGCGTCGCAGACCTCGCGGGGCGTCAAGAACCGCACCGGCATCGGAGCCGCGGGACGTTCACTCGTGCGCCTGGCCCTCGAACTGGCCGAAAGCC
The DNA here is from genome assembly GCF_004402465.1 of Cryobacterium sp. TMT2-14. NCBI lineage: Bacteria > Bacillati > Actinomycetota > Actinomycetes > Micrococcales > Microbacteriaceae > Cryobacterium > Cryobacterium sp. TMT2-14. Next base: position 69,176 of record NZ_SOFV01000010.1, read on the forward strand.
GCATCACGGACTGGGCCCAGACCCGCGTGCTCCTGGTCGGCACGGGCCGTTACGCGGGGGCTTCCCTCGCCGCGCTGCGGGACCTCGGCGCCGAGGACGTGCGGGTGTACTCCCCCTCGGGCCGCGCTCAGAAGTTCGCCACCTCGCATCAGATCACCGCCGTCGCCGAGTCGGCGTTCGCCATCGAAGCCGCCGAGGCCGACCTGATCCTCACCTGCACGACCGCCGACACCCACGTGATCGACGCGGCCCTGCTCCACTCGGGCCGCGCACTCTCCCTGCAGCTCCCGGCCGCCGAAGCGCGCACACTGCCCTCCTGCCCGATGACGGATGCCCCGACCGAGATCCCGCGCCGGCTCATCATCGACCTGGGTCTGCCGCGCAACGTCGACCCGGACGTCACCGACCTGGCCGGCGTCGAGCTGCTCGACCTCGAGACCATCCGCATCCACGCGCCGCTCGAGGAGCTCAACGCCACCAGCGACGCCCGACTGCTCGTGGGCCGCGCCGCCCGCAAGTTCTCCGCGGTTGCCGAGGAGCAGAGCCTCGCCCCGGCCGTCGTGGCCCTTCGCAGCTACGTCTTCGACCTCCTCGACGGTGAGATCGAACGGGCGCGCAACCGCGGCGACAACAGCGAGCAGACCGAGGCGGCCCTGCGCCACTTGGCCGGCGTGCTTCTGCACACCCCGATGGTGCGATCCCGCGAGCTGGCCCGAGCGGGCGAGCAGGCCGCATTCCTGACCGGACTCGATGCCCTGTTCGGAGTCCAGGTTGAGCTGCCCGCCGCCGGGACCGCGGCCACGGTCGCCGATATCGGCCCCGTGGCATCCTGACGGTGGGCGGCCTGGCCCCGCACGGTGCGAGCGCACACGGTGCGAGCCTGCACGGTGCGAGCGTGCACAGCACGGCCGGGATCCGCGGGTGAGAGCCGTCTGGTTCGACGCGTTCGGTGCCGTACCCGAGCTGCGGGAGGTTCCTGACCCGGTGCCGTCCGCGTCCGGGGTCGTCGTGCGAGTGGAGGCCACCGGCCTCTGTCGCAGCGACTGGCACGGCTGGCTCGGGCACGACGCCGGCATCGCCCTGCCGCACGTTCCGGGCCACGAGCTCGTCGGCGTGATCGACGCCGTGGGGCCCGAGGTGCGCCGCTTCGCCGTGGGCCAGCGCGTCACCGTGCCGTTCGTCTGCGCCTGCGGCGACTGCCCGGAGTGCCGGGACGGCAACGGCCAGGTCTGCCGCAACCAGACCCAGCCCGGCTTCACCCACTGGGGCTCCTATGCGGAGCGGGTGGCCCTGCACAACGCCGACGTCAACCTGATCGCGATTCCCGTTGGACTGGATGCCGGCGCCGCCGCACTGCTCGGCTGCCGCTTCGCCACCTCCTATCGCGGACTCGTGCATCAGGCCCGGTTGCAGGCGGGCGAGACCCTCGTCGTGGTCGGCTGCGGCGGCGTCGGTCTCTCCGCGGTCATGATCGGCGCGGCGCTCGGTGCGACCGTGATCGCCGTGGACATCAGTGCCGCGGCCCGTGAGACGGCCGCGCGAGTGGGCGCGACCTTCACGGTGGACTCCGCCGGGCTCTCGAACGATGAGGTGGTGGCGCGGATCCGCTCGGTGACAGGCAGGGGCACGGATGCGGGTGCGGGTGCGCAGGTCAGCGTCGAGGCGCTCGGCCGGGAGAGCACGGTGGGCATCGCCATCCGTTCACTGGCAACCCGGGGACGCCACGTCCAGATCGGATTGCTGGCGGAAGACCCACGGCTTCCGCTCGGCGACGTCATCGCCCGCGAACTGACCGTGATGGGCAGCCACGGGATGCCCGCGGGCGACTATCCGGCCCTGCTGGCCCTGGTCACCTCCGGCCGGCTGCGCCCGCAGGACCTGATCGGCCGCCGCCTCAGCCTGGCCGAGGCGCCCGCCGCCCTCGCCGCCATGAGTGACCCGGCCACGCCGGGCGGCGTTACCCTGATCGAGCTCGCCCGCCCCTGAACTCGTGCGGCGGCGGCTCGCTAGGTATCCGTCTCCCTCCACCTGTGGGGCCAACTCAGGAAAACCGGTGTGTCCGGTCGCCGCGGTGCCGCCGTTCCGGGACCGCCGAAGCTCGCCCGCGGGACTTCTCCTGAGTTAGCACCCCACCGGCACCGGCACCGCCACCGGTATCCCCCGGCCCCAGCACCCCACCGGTACCGCCAGCGGTACCCCCGGCCCCAGCCGAAAGCGCGCGGCCGGCGGACTCGGCTATGCGCCGCGGAGGCGCTCGGCCAGGTAGGCGTCGAGCTTGTCGAGCGGCACGCGCTCCTGCGCCATGGTGTCGCGGTCACGCACGGTGACGGCCTGGTCCTCGAGCGAGTCGAAGTCGACCGTGACGCAGTACGGGGTGCCGATCTCGTCCTGGCGGCGGTAGCGGCGGCCGATGGCGCCGGCGTCGTCGAAGTCCACGTTCCAGGACTCGCGCAGCCGCGCCGCGAGGGACTTGGCCATCGGCGAGAGCGCCTCGTTGCGGGACAACGGCAGCACGGCGACCTTGATCGGCGCCAGGCGCGGGTCGAGTTTCAGCACGGTGCGCTTGTCGACGCCGCCTTTCGCGTTGGGCACTTCCTCCTCGTGGTACGCGTCTACCAGGAACGCCATCAGAGAGCGGGTCAGTCCGGCCGCCGGCTCGATCACGTAGGGAACCCAGCGCTCATTCTTCGTCTGGTCGAAGTAGGACAGATCCTTGCCGGATGCCTCCGCGTGCGTCCTGAGGTCGAAGTCGGTTCGGTTGGCAACACCCTCGAGCTCGCCGAATTCGCTGCCGCTGAAACCGAAGCGGTACTCGATGTCCACGGTGCGCTTGGAATAGTGCGAGAGCTTCTCGGCCGGGTGTTCGAACAGGCGCAGGTTGTCGACGTTGATGCCGAGGCCGGTATACCACTTCAGGCGCTGGTCGATCCAGTACTGGTGCCACGTCTCATCCGTGCCCGGCTCGACGAAGAATTCCATCTCCATCTGCTCGAACTCGCGGGTACGGAAGATGAAATTTCCCGGGGTGATCTCGTTGCGGAAGCTCTTGCCGATCTGGCCGATGCCGAACGGCGGCTTCATGCGAGCAGCCTGCAGCACGTTGGCGAAGTTCACGAAGATGCCCTGCGCGGTCTCGGGGCGCAGGTAGTGCATGCCGGCCTCGTCGTCGACCGGGCCGAGGTAGGTCTTGAGCAGGCCGGAGAAAGCGCGCGGTTCGGTCCAAATATGACGGTTTCCGCAGTTCGGGCAGGGGATGCCGTCGATGCCGCCCTCGGGCGGGCGGCCCTTCTTCTCCTCGAATTCCTCCTCGAGGTGGTCTGCGCGGAAGCGCTTGTGGCAGCTCGTGCACTCGACCAGCGGGTCGCTGAAGACCTCGACGTGACCGGATGCCTCCCACACCTTGCGGGGAAGGATCACCGAGGAGTCGAGGCCCACCACGTTGTCGCGGCTGGTGACCATGAAGCGCCACCACTGCTTCTTGATGTTCTCCTTGAGCTCCACGCCCAGCGGCCCATAGTCCCAGGCAGACCGGGACCCACCGTAGATTTCACCGGCCTGGAACACGAACCCGCGGTGGCGGGCAAGGGCGATGACGGAATCGAGGCGGGAGAGGGCGGCCACGGGGCTCCAATGGTCGAGAGGGCGGGGGATCTGGAAAGCACACAGGACAGGCAGAAGCCGCCCGGCGCTCCGTCCATTTTAGGCGTCCGTCCGGAAGGTGCCGCCAAGCTGTTAGCCTTGCTAAGGATTTCCGCAGTCCTTGCGGGTACCTCAAAGGAGAGATCATGGGCACCAAGCCCCGAACGCCACACGATTCAGCCAAGCGGGGTGAGGAGCTGGACCGGGATCCCCTCCTGTTGCCCGTTGCTCTCGACCAGACCACCCACGACGCCGAGGAAGCCCACTGGACCCCCCTGAAGATCGGGATCTGGGGCGGCATCTCGCTGCTCGGCGGGCTGAGCTGGGTGATGCTCGCCGTCGTTCGCGGCGAGACCGTCAACGCCATCTGGTTCGTCTTCGCCGCCGTCTGCACGTACCTGATCGGTTACCGTTTCTACTCCAACTACATCCAGAAGCACCTGCTGCACCCCGATGACCGGCGCGCGACGCCGGCCGAGTACAAGGCCGATGGCAAAGACTTCGCGGCCACGGACCGCCGGGTTCTCTTCGGTCACCACTTCGCCGCGATCGCCGGCGCCGGACCGCTCGTCGGCCCCGTGCTGGCCGCCCAGATGGGCTACCTGCCCGGCACGATCTGGATCATCGTCGGTGTCGTGCTTGCCGGCGCGGTGCAGGACTACATGGTGCTGTTCTTTTCAATGCGCCGCGGCGGACGCTCCCTGGGTCAGATGGCCCGGGACGAGCTCGGCAAGGTGGGCGGCACGGCCGCCCTCGTCGCGACTCTGGCGATCATGGTCATCATCGTGGCCATCCTCGCCCTCGTCGTCGTCAACGCCCTCGCGGACAGCCCCTGGGGCGTCTTCTCGGTCTCGATGACCATTCCGATCGCCCTGTTCATGGGCGTCTACCTGCGCTTCTTCCGCCCGGGCCGGGTCACCGAGGTCTCGATCATCGGCTTCATCCTGCTGCTGGCCGCCATCATCGGTGGTGGCATGATCGCGGACACCGAGTGGGGCTCGACCTTCTTCGCCATTGAACCGCTGCCCCTCGCGATCGGCATCATCGTCTACGGCTTCGTGGCCGCCATCCTTCCGGTCTGGCTGCTCCTGGCCCCCCGGGACTACCTGTCCACCTTCATGAAAATCGGCACGATCGGGATGCTGGCAATCGCCATCATCATCGTCCGCCCCGAGATCTCGGCCCCGGCCGCCAGCGAGTTCGTGAACGGCGGCGGCCCCGTGGTGAGCGGCTCGCTCTTCCCGTTCCTCTTCGTCACCATCGCCTGCGGCGCCCTGTCCGGCTTTCACGCCCTGATCGCCTCCGGCACGACACCGAAGCTGATCGAGAAGGAACGCCAGACCCGGTTCATCGGTTACGGCGGAATGCTGATGGAATCATTCGTCGCCATCATGGCGCTCGTCGCCGCGCTGTCGATCGACCGCGGCATCTACTTCGCCATGAACTCCTCGCCGGCCCTGACCGGCGGCACCGTTGAGGGTGCTGTCACATTCGTGAACAGCCTCGGACTGACCGGTGTCAACCTGACCCCCGAGATGCTCACCGAGACCGCGAAGAACGTGGGCGAGGAGACCATCGTGTCCCGCACCGGCGGCGCCCCGACACTGTCGGTCGGCCTCGCCAACATCATGCACCAGCTTGTGGGCGGCTCGGGGATGATGGCGTTCTGGTACCACTTCGCGATCATGTTCGAGGCGCTGTTCATCCTGACCGCCGTCGATGCCGGAACCCGCGTGGCCCGGTTCATGTTGCAGGACAGCCTCGGCAACTTCTTCCCGAAGTTCAAGAACACCTCCTGGCGCCCGGGCGCCTGGGTCACGACCGGGATCATGGTCGCCGCCTGGGGTGCCGTGCTCGTGATGGGCGTCACCGACCCGCTCGGTGGCATCAACACCCTGTTCCCGCTGTTCGGAATCGCGAACCAGCTGCTGGCGGCCATCGCCCTGGCCGTCTGCCTGGCGATCGTGGCCAAGCGAGGGCTGTTCACGTACCTCTGGGTTGTGGCGCTGCCGCTGACCTTCGCCGCCGTCGTGACCATCTACGCGTCGTTCCTGAAGATCTTCTCGACCGTTCCCGCCGTGGGCTACTTCGCCCAGAATCGAGCGTTCTCCAACGCTCTGGATGAGGGACTCACCAGCTTCGGCACGGCGAAGACCGTCGAGGCGATGGAGGCGGTCGTGCGCAACACGATGGTGCAGGGCGTCCTTTCGATCCTGTTCGTCGTGCTGGCCATCATCGTGATGGTCACCGCCGTGCAAGCCACCTGGAAGTCCTACAAGTCCCGCAGCTTCGGCACCAACGAGGATGACGCGGTGGCGTCGCAGATGTTCGCCCCGTCCGGCTTCGTAGCCACTCCGGAAGAGAAGAAGCTGGCCGCACGCTGGGACACCCAGATCGCCCAGGCCAAGCTGGACAAGGCAGGGAGGACGACCCGCCGATGAATCTGCTCGCCAGTGTTCGCCACGGCGCGAAGAGCTTCGCCTGGTTCATGAGGGGGGTCATGGGTGAAGACGCCTACGACAAGTACAAGGCCCACCATGAGGCCCACGACGAATCGATTCATGACCCGGATGCCGCCGCCTGCTCCGGACCAGTGATGATGACGGAACGCGAATTCTGGCGCGACCAGACCGACCGCCAGGACATCAACCCCCAGGGTCGGTGCTGCTGAGCGGGTGCGCCACCATCGCCCAGGGCTGCCCCCGCGAAGGATTCCTTCGCGGGGGCAGCCCTGTTTTCCTGTTTTCACCGGCGGCGCCGGTCAGTGCACGTATTCCAGCAGGTCGAGGCCGACCGCGCGCATCCCGTCGTGCACCGCGAGCCGGGACGAGAGGCGGGTGTCCGCGAAGGACATCGAGACCATGTAGGTCACCCCGGCGCGCGGGCCGCGCAGAATGCCGATCTCACTGCGCACGCCGGCATCCGTTCCGGTCTTGTTGACCAGCAGGAGGCCGTGATCTCCGGACCGATGCGCGAGCGGGTCGAGCCCGAACGCGCTGGCGACCATGGACAGGTCGGCGCCGAGCGACAGCCAGCCGAGCACGCGCTCACTCGCCTCCGCATCGACGACCTCCCCCCGGGCCAGCGCCGTGAACAGCCAGGTGAGCTCCTTGGCGCTGCCGACCGAGAGCTGAGGTGCGTCATCGGGACCGCGCCGGTCGCGCACAAGGTCGAGCAGGGCGGTGCGGCTGAGTCCGAGCTGCTCGGCGCGGGACCGCACCGCGTCCAGGCCGACTGCGCGGAGCAGCACATTGGTGGCCAGGTTGTCGTTGATGGCACCGATCAGCGCAGCGAGGTCGGCGATCGGCAGCGAGGGAGCCTGCAGGTGCTGCCAGAGGCCGGATCCGGCGACCGAATCGGACACGGTGCGATCGAGGATCGTGTACGCGCCGAAGTCGGCGTCGCGGAGCCGGGCGGCGACCTCGATCAGCAGAAGCACCGTGCCGATGCCGGCGGTGGGCATGACCACGTGGTCGTCCACGGAGAACAGCACCCGGCCGGTGACCAAATCGGTGGCGCGGGCCGAGACCTGCACCCCGTCGACCGCGAGGTCACCGAGCGCCTGGAACCCGCGGCCGAAGTTCGCCGTGGCGTCCACGCCGCCGTGCCTGCCGCGGCGCGCCGAGGAGTGGCGAGACCGGCGCTCTGAGTCCTGGGATGGCATGGCCACAGTGGGCAGGTCCTTACGTAGATTCGGGCTGCTCGACCCCGGTGACACGGGCTTACGGTCGCGCTGAGGTCACCAGATCGTAACGCGCTTTTCCGGGTCCAGCCAGAGAGCGTCGTCCGGGGTGACGCCGAACGCCGTATAGAACTCGTCGATGTTGCGCACGATCTGGTTGCAGCGGAATTCGTTGGGCGAGTGCGGGTCGATCGAGAGCAGGCGGACGGCCTCCTCGTCACGCATCTTGAGCTGCCAGGCCTGTGCCCAGGAGAGGAAGAAGCGCTGGGTGCCGGTGAGTCCGTCGATCACGGGCGGCGCCTGGCCGTCCAGCGAGATCAGGTAGGCCTTCCAAGCGATGGAGAGCCCGCCGAGGTCGCCGATATTCTCGCCGATGGTGAGTGCGCCGTTCACGTGGTGGTCGGGAACCTGATGCGGGGCGAGCGCGTTGAACTGCTCGATCAGGGAGCCGGTGCGCTCTTCGAAGGCCGTGCGGTCATCTTCGGTCCACCAATCGGTGAGTAGCCCGGTGCCGTCGTATTTCGAGCCCTGGTCGTCGAAGCCGTGGCCGATCTCGTGCCCGATGACGGCGCCGATCGCGCCGTAGTTGGAGGCGGAATCGCGGGCATCGTCGAAGAACGGCGGCTGCAGGATGGCGGCCGGGAAGACGATCTCGTTGAAGCCCGGGTTGTAGTACGCGTTGATCGTCTGCGGGGTCATGAACCACTCGTCGCGGTCGAGCGGGTTGCCGATCTTGCCCAATTCCCGCTGAAACTCGAACTCGCTCGTGGCGCGCACGTTCTTGATCAGGTCGGCCGGGTCGACCGAAAGGGTCGAGTAGTCCCGCCACTTGACCGGGTAGCCGATCTTGGGGGTGAACTTCTCGAGCTTGTCGAGCGCACGGGCGCGCGTCTCCGCGGTCATCCAGTCGAGTTCGGTGATGCTCCGGCGGTAGGCCTCGACCAGGTTGGCCACGAGTATGTCCATGCTCGCCTTCGCGCTGGGCTTGAAGTGCCGCTCGACGTAGATGCGCCCGACGGCCTCGCCGAGCGCCCCCTCGACGAGCGAGACGCCACGCTTCCAGCGCTCGCGCAACTGGGGAGTGCCGGTCAGGGTGCGACCGTAGAAGTCAAAGCTGGACTCGACGAAATCGCTCGACAGGAACGCGGCGCTGGAACGGATGATCTGCCACCGTAGCCAGTCCTTCCAGCCCTCGAGCTGGTCCTCGGTGAGCATCTCCGCCAGACCGGTCACGAAGCTGGGCTGGCGCACGACAACCTCGTCGAGAGCACCGGCCGGGCCGTCAAGCCCGTCAAGCCAAAGGTGCAGGTCGGCGCCGGCGGCCAACGCGGTGACCTGACCCCAGGTCTTGAGGTTGTAGGTCTTCTCGCTGTCGCGCGAGCGCACCTTGTCCCAGTGGTGAGTGGCGAGCTCGGTTTCGAGAAGGAACACGCGCTCGGCGCGACCGGCGGCATCCGGGGTGCCGACGAGGCCGAACATCCGGGTCAGGAACGCCTGGTAGGACTCCCGGATCGCGGCGAACTTCTCGTCGCGGTAGTAGGACTCGTCGGGGAGGCCGAGCCCGCCCTGCTCGACGAAGACGAGGTAGCGCTCGGGGTCCCCCGGATCGTTGTCGACGAAGAGACCGAAGGCGCCGGGCACGCCCGCGCGCTCGAGGCGGCCGAGGGTGCCGAGCAGCTCGGGGATGGAGGTGACGGCGTCGACGATGGCGAGATCGGCCGCGAGCGGGGTCGCTCCGAGCTCTTCGACGCGGTCCTCGTCCAGGAAGCTGGCATAGAGGTCGCCGAATTTGCGCTCCTCGGTGCCGGGGGCGGCGGTCTGGGCTTCGAGGATGATTTCCCGGACGGCCTTCTCCGATTCCTCGGCGAGCAGGTAGAACGAGCCCCAGCGGGCCTTGTCGGCCGGGATCTCGCTGCGGGCGATCCACTTGCCGTTCACATGGCGGAAGAGGTCGTCCTGCGGACGCACCTCGAGGTCAAGTTCGTCGCGGTCGATTCCGGATGCGGTCCCCTGGTCAGTCATGCCTCCACCCTATTCGCTGTGACAGTGGCCGAGCTGGTAGAGACCTATCGGGTGTGCACACGGATGGCGGTGGACCTCCCGGCCCGCTGGTCGAGCGCGCCGAGACCCGGAGCTACAGCCCCACCGCCTTGCTCGGCAGCGCGATCAGTGTCTGCTCCGGATCGTTCTCCACCGGTGGCCGGAGCCAGTATTGCGTTCCGGTGCGGGTGGCAGAGCAGCACTCCGTCGGCGAGGTTGGTGTCTCCGCTGTCGGTGAGCCAGTCGTTGATGTGGTGGGCTTCGGTCCAGGACGGTGATCGGTCGCAGTCGACCCACCGGCATCCGCCGTCGCGCACTCCCATCGCGGCGCGTTGTTTCTCGGTGAAGAGTCGTTCGTCACGGCCGACGTTGATGATTTGGCCGATGTCGTCGAACTTGATGCCGCGGGTGCCGGTGTCGCAGAGCACCCGGTCGATGGTTTCCTGCGAGATGGGGACCGGGTTGCCTTCGATCTGCCCGTGAGCGGCGGGTTCGGCGGCACCCGGCGCGGCGGGTTCGGCTGTGAGGACTTTCTCGGTCACGATCACGCGCACCGCCGGGCGGCATCCGCCGAAGACCGGGCCGGGGTCGGCTTCGCCGGCGATTGTGAGCAGCTGCACGAGGGAGTCCGCGTTGATCTGCTCGGTGCTGCGCGGGTCGTCCTGCATTTTTTGGGCCCAGGCGGCGCGTTCCGGGTCGACGAAGCGCACTCCGCCGCGGCGGAGGCTGGTGATGGAGTCGAAGGTGGAGATCACGAACTCGCCGTCTTCGGGGGCGAAGAGCCCGTTCAGGCGCACGTTGCCGTTGCTCAGCCGGTAGACCTTCAGGTAGCGGTCGTCGTGGGCCTGCTTCTCCCGGGCGGCGATGCCGGCCTGATCGAGGAGCCCAGCAGGGCGACGGCATCGGCCGCCCGACTGAGGTCATCCGCGAGGTTCGTCATGGTACGAGGATACCTGATGTCGTACAGGTAGTTGATAGTCTGTCACTTACTATGGACTCTTTATTGCACTAGTTTCGAAGTCTTGTCTGGCAGCGCGGAGATTGGCTCGCCGGGTCTCGACAGGCTCGACCACCGGAAGCGGACACCGGGTGCGGAGGGGCTGAACTAGAGTTTTGGCATCACCATCACCGTGCTCCGCCCGCAGCCCATCGACCGCGAGATCCTGCGCCTCGCCATCCCCGCCGTCGGCGCGCTCATCGCCGAACCGCTCTTCCTGCTCGCCGACTCCGCCATGGTCGGGCACCTCGGCGCCGTTCCGCTGGCCGGACTCGGCCTGGCCGGCGCCGTGCTGCAAACGATCATCGGCCTGATGGTCTTCCTGGCCTACAGCACCACGCCCGCGGTGGCCCGCTGGCTGGGGGCCGGTGACCGCCGCCGTGCGGTCGCCGTCGGCATCGACGGACTCTGGCTGGCCCTCGGCCTCGGTGTGCTGCTCGCGATTGCGGGCTGGTTCGCCACCCCCCTGCTCGTCGGCGCGTTCGGCGCCGAGCCCGCCGTCACCGCCGCGTCCGTCAGCTACTTGGGCCCATCGATGTTCGGACTGCCTGCCATGCTGCTCGTCTTCGCGGCGACCGGGCTGCTCCGCGGGCTGCAGGACACCCGCACCCCGCTGTGGGTGGCCGGGATCGGGTTCTCGGTCAACATCCTGCTGAATGCGGTGTTCATCTACGGCCTGGGACTCGGCATCGTCGGATCCGCCCTCGGCACAGTCGTGGCACAGTGGGCGATGGTCGCGGTCTATCTTGCCGTCGTCGGCCGCCACGCCCGCCGCGAGAGTGCGCCGCTGCGCCCGCATCGGGTCGGGATGTTGCGGGGCGCGGCATCCGGCGGCTGGCTGTTCCTGCGCACGGTGAGCCTGCGTGCGGCCATGTTGCTCGCGGTTTTCGTGGCCACGAGCCTCGGTTCTCCCGAGCTGGCCGCCTTCCAGATCGCGATGACCCTGTTTGCCACGCTCGCGTTCGCCCTTGACGCCCTGGCGATCGCGGCACAGGCGCTGGTGGGCCGGGGCCTCGGCGCCGGCAACCTGGCCGAGGTGCGCGCGGTGCTCAGGCGCTGCCTCGAATGGGGCGTGCTCAGCGGGTCCGCGCTCGGGCTGCTGGTGATCGCCGCGAGCGGCGTGCTCGGCCGACTGTTCACGAACGCGACCGAGGTCAGCGACCTGCTGCCGGCGGCCCTGATCGTGCTCGGGCTATCCGTTCCGCTCGGCGGGGTGGTCTTTGTGCTCGACGGAGTGCTGATCGGTGCCGGCGACGCGCGCTACCTGGCCCTGACCGGATTGGTGAACCTGGCCGCGTTCGTGCCGCTGGCCGTCGCGGTGCTGCTGCTGGCGCCGTCGGGACCAGCGGGACTGGCCTGGCTGATGGCGGCGTTCGCGTTCGGCTACCTCGGCGCACGCGGGGTGACGCTCGGGCTGCGCGCCCGGGCGGCGAAGTGGATGGTCGTCGGCGCCCGCTGACATCGGGGCAGCCCCAGCGCTGACGGCCGCGGCGCAGCTCGGAAAGTGGGCGCAGGTTCTCCCGTGCGCCAGCCTCCGCGACCGGCGCCGGAAGGCCAAGCACGGCGGCGGCGACTCTAGCTGAAGGAGTCGCCGCAGGCGCAGCTGCTGCCGGCGTTCGGGTTGTCGATCGTGAAGCCCTGCTTCGCGATGGTGTCCTCGAAGTCGATCGAAGCACCCTCGAGGTACGGCACACTCATCTTGTCGAGCACGACCCCGACGCCGTCGAAGTCCACGACGACGTCGCCCTCGAGAATGCGCTCGTCGAAGTAGAGCTGGTAGATCAGGCCGGAGCAGCCTCCGGGCTGCACGGCTACGCGCAGGTTCAGGTCTTCGCGACCCTCCTGGCTAAGCAGGCTGCGCACCTTCAGCGCGGCAGCGTCAGTCAGGCCGACGCCGTGGGCCGGTGCGATGGGGGCAATGGTGTCGGTCATGAGACTCCTCGGACTTCACGCTGCATGGACGCGTCGGGACCGCTCCGCTTGAGCGTTTCGCCTGCGCGAGTATTCAGACACTCTAAGCTCCCGCGGCCGTTCTGCGAACCCCGGAGACTGCCGCCGGCATCCGTTGCGTGCCCGCGCCTCCCCGACGACCCCTCGACGACCTGCCGGTGACCCGCCAAAACGAGCCGAAGTGTAGCCAGATGAAACCCTGAAGCCTAGGGTGAAGTGTTCCCGTTTTTTTTATGCGCGCGGTCCAGATGACCGCGACGCAGCACGGCGTGGCCCTGATTGTCTTTGATCTCTCAGCGGTGCGCACCTGAGCCGTCCTCACAACTCGTTCTCAGCCGGTCTCCTCACGGAGTCCGGCTCGGGATGACCGGACTAATATCCGGGTTGCCGGGGTGGCAGAAGAGGTAAATATGTCTGACGTCCTTCTTGACCGCCCCGAACTTGCGGGGCTCGGTGTCTACGAGTTCGGGTGGTCCGACTCCGATGCTGCTGGTGCCTCCGCCCGCCGCGGGATTTCGCCGGAGGTGGTGACCGATATCTCCAATCTCAAGGGCGAGCCTGAGTGGATGCTGCAGCGTCGCCTCAAGGCCCTCGAGTTGTTT
>NZ_SOFV01000014.1:0-93645 GCF_004402465.1 Cryobacterium sp. TMT2-14
ATGTCGGCCGGGCAGGCGGCGATGCCGGACCCGCCGACATCCGTGCAGGTGAAGTCGACTGTGACGAAGCTCGTGTACCAGCCGTTGGCGTTCGCGTCGGCCGGGTCGAGCGTGTACGAAATCGTCGGGTCGACGGTGTCGACGGTGATCCCGGACACTGTCACGGACGCGGTATTACCGGCATTATCGGTCGCGGTACCCGTCACCGACTGGTCCGCACCGTCCATCAGGATCACGTCGGCCGGGCACGTGGCGATGCCGGATCCTCCGACGTCTTCACACGCGAAGTGGACCAGGACGCCCGAGTCCGTCGTGTACCAGCCATTGGTACCGTCGGGGTCTACCGGGTTGAGCGTGTACCCGATGGTCGGGTCGACCGTGTCGACGACCGTGTAGGTCACCGTCGCCGTTGGGGCGTTGAGCCCGCCGGCGTCGGTGTAGTCGCAGGTCGTGGTCTGGGTGCCGAGGCCATTCAGCAGCGCCCCGGTGGTCACGGAGGCGGCCGTGGGGTTGACGTCTTCGGCGTCGACCACCAGGCAGGTGGCGGTCGGCACGGTACCGATTTCATAGCTGGCCCCGTTGCTCACCCCGTTGACCGAGACCGAAGGCGCGGTGTTCGTCGGAACCGGCTGGGTGATGCTAATGGGGATACCGACCTGGTTCTTGAATTCTCCGCCGCCGGCCGGCTGCGCCAGGATGAGGACCGTCACGGTACCGCTCTGGGCAGCGGTGCCCGCTGTGAAACTGACCGGGAAATCGTCGGTGCAGTTCGTGATGACCACGGGGTTGGGGCTGGCCGTGACGCCGGAGGGTGCGACCACGGTGAGTTTCAGCGGGCTATCACCCGCATCGATGTTGCATCCGATGTCGCCGTCACTCTTGCCGTTGGCGTTGAGCCTCATCGTGGCGCTTCCGGCCGTTTCCGATCCCGCAACGAGGGTGACACTGGCCGAACCCTCGATGCTGTCCTGAATGATGTCCGCGTAGGCAACCCCACCGAAGGCCAGGACGCTCACCGCCGTGATGGCGGTGATCGTCGTTGCGATACCCGTTCGCTTCAATATTCGTTTCATGGTGGCTGCCCCTGCGCTCGGCGGGAAAACCCTCGGGTGGGCCATCCCTCCCACGAAGGTATGTCTGCGCCGGATCCTCGGGAACGGCGGGGGCGTTCAAACAGCTAAACGCATGGTCCCAGGACCGTTTGAATCCCTAAACGCGTCAGAACCTCGGCACACATGCCCGGTCAGGGGTGCCCGCGCCATAATGGCGCCATGGCCGAAATCAAGACGCAGCCGACGGATGCCTCCGTCGAGGACTTCCTGGATGCCGCGACGCCCGCCCGCCGCCGCGCGGACGGCAAGGCCCTCGACGCGCTCTTCCGCGAGGTGACGGGCGCCGACCCTGTCCTGTGGGGTCCATCGATCGTGGGCTACGGCAGCTACCGCTACGTGTCGCCCGCGAACCCGCGCACCCGCGGAGACTGGCCGAAGACGGGGTTCTCTCCGCGCAAGGCGCAACTGTCGATCTACGGGCTCAAAGACCTCCCCGAGGGCGCCGCGCTCCTCCCGCGGCTCGGCGCGTACACGGAGGGGGCGGGGTGCGTCTACGTGAAGAAGCTCGACGACATCGACCTCGGTGTTCTGCGTCGGCTGGTCGCGATCGCCTGGTCCCGGGGCGACGACCCCGCGCCGGCGGCGGCCACGGAGTAGGTGGCCGGCCCGCACCCCGTCGAAACAGACAGTTCCGGTCGAGTTCGCCCGGCATAGCGGGCGACCTCGACCGGAACTGTCGACGTCGGCGGTGCGGTCACACGATCGGGACTAGAAGTCCCAGTCGGCGTCTTCCGTGTTGACGGCCTTGCCGATGACGTAGGAGGAGCCCGACCCGGAGAAGAAGTCGTGGTTCTCGTCGGCGTTCGGCGAGAGCGCGGCCAGGATGGCCGGGTTCACGTCGGTGACGGTCTTCGGGAACATGGCCTCGTAGCCGAGGTTCATCAGCGCCTTGTTGGCGTTGTAGTGCAGGAATTTCTTGACGTCCTCGGTCAGGCCGTGCTCGTCGTAGAGGTCCTGCGTGTACTGGATCTCGTTCTCGTAAAGCTCGAACATGAGATTGAAGGTGTAATCCTTGATCTCATCGCGGCGCTCCTGCGACGACGCCTCGAGCCCCTTCTGGAACTTGTAACCGATGTAGTAACCGTGTACGGCTTCGTCCCGGATGATCAAACGGATGAGGTCGGCCGTGTTGGTGAGGCGGGCGCGGCTCGAGAAGTACATCGGCAGGTAGAAGCCCGAGTAGAACAGGAACGACTCGAGCAGAACCGAGGCGACCTTGCGCTTGAGCGGGTCGTCGCCCTGGTAGTACTTCATCACGATCTCGGCCTTGCGCTGCAGGTTGACGTTCTCCGTCGACCAGCGGAACGCCTCGTCGATCTCCTTCGTCGACGCGAGGGTCGAGAAGATCGAGGAGTAGCTCTTGGCGTGCACGGACTCCATGAACGCGATGTTCGTGTAGACGGCCTCTTCATGGGGCGTGATCGCATCCGGAATCAGCGACACGGCACCCACAGTGCCCTGGATCGTGTCGAGCAGGGTCAGCCCCGTGAACACGCGCAGGGTGAGCTGCTGCTCCGCCGGGGTGAGCGTGGCCCAGGACTGCACGTCGTTTGACAGCGGGACCTTCTCCGGCAGCCAGAAGTTGTTCGTGAGGCGGTTCCAGACCTCGACGTCTTTTTCGTCTTCGATCTTGTTCCAGTTGATCGCGTCAACGTGGGAGACGAGCTTGAGCTTGTCAATCATTGGTTGTTCCTTAGTCGGCGGTGCATAGGCGATTCAGCGTTCGGAGAGCTCGGGTTCGGGGAGCTCGGGGCAAACTCACTCAGAGAGCGCAGGAAACACAACCCTCGACCTCGGTGCCCTCGAGGGCCATCTGGCGCAGACGGATGTAGTAGATGGTCTTGATGCCCTTTTTCCACGCGTAGATCTGCGCGCGGTTGATGTCGCGGGTGGTGGCGGTGTCCTTGAAGAACAGCGTCAGCGACAGGCCCTGGTCGACGTGCTGCGTGGCAGCGGCGTAGGTGTCGATGACCTTCTCGTAGCCGATCTCGTAGGCATCCTGGTAGAACCCGGTGTTGTCGTTCGTCATGAACGGCGCCGGGTAGTAGACGCGGCCGAGCTTGCCTTCCTTGCGGATCTCGATCTTCGACGCGATCGGGTGGATCGATGCGGTCGAGTTGTTGATGTAGGAGATCGACCCGGTCGGCGGCACGGCCTGCAGGTTCTGGTTGTAGATGCCGTGCTCCACAACGGATGCCTTGAGCTCGGCCCACTCTGCCTGCGTGGGAATGTGCACGTCGGCCTGCGCGAACAGCTCGGCGCCGCGCGCGGTGGCCGGCTCCCAGATCTGGTCGGTGTACTTGTCGAAGAACGTGCCGGAGGCGTAGGTGGAGTCTTCGAAGCCGACGAACGCATTGCCGCGCTCGATGGCCAACTTGTTCGAGGCGCGGAGGGCGTGGAACAGCACCGTGTAGAAGTAGATGTTGGTGAAGTCGATGCCCTCCTCGCTGCCGTAGTAGATACGCTCCCGGGCGAGGTAACCGTGCAGGTTCATCTGGCCCAGGCCGATGGCGTGCGACTTGTCGTTGCCGTCTTCGATCGAGCGCACGGAGGAGATGTGGCTCTGCTCCGACACCGAGCTGAGGCCGCGGATGGCGGTCTCGACGGTCTTGCCGAAGTCGGGCGAGTCCATGGACAGGGCGATGTTCATCGACCCGAGGTTGCAGGAGATGTCCTTGCCGATCTGGTCGTACGACAGGTCCTCGTTGTAGGTGGTCGGGGTATTGACCTGGAGGATCTCCGAGCAGAGATTCGACATGTTGACGCGACCCTTGATCGGGTTCGCCGCGTTGACGGTGTCCTCGAACATGATGTACGGGTAGCCGGACTCGAACTGGATCTCGGCGAGCGTCTGGAAGAAGTCGCGGGCTTTCATCTTGGACTTCTTGATGCGCGGGTCGTCAACCATCTCGTGGTACTTCTCGCTGACGGAGATGTCGGCGAACGGCACCCCGTAGACGCGCTCGACGTCGTAAGGCGAGAACAAGTACATGTCCTCGTCTTTCTTCGCCAGCTCGAACGTGATGTCGGGCACGACCACGCCGAGGGACAGCGTCTTGATGCGCACCTTCTCGTCGGCGTTCTCACGCTTGGTATCGAGGAAGCGCATGATGTCGGGGTGGTGCGCGTGCAGGTAGACCGCGCCGGCACCCTGACGGGCACCGAGCTGGTTGGCGTAGCTGAAGGAGTCTTCGAGCAGCTTCATCACCGGGATGATGCCGCTGGACTGGTTCTCGATCTGCTTGATCGGTGCACCGGACTCACGGATGTTGCTGAGCAGCAACGCGACGCCGCCGCCGCGCTTCGACAGCTGCAGCGACGAGTTGATGCCGCGGGAGATCGACTCCATGTTGTCTTCGATACGGAGCAGGAAGCAGGAGACGAGCTCCCCGCGCTGCGCCTTCCCGGAGTTCAGGAAGGTGGGGGTGGCGGGTTGGAAACGCCCCGCGATGATCTCCTCGACGAGGGAGATCGCGAGCTGCTCGTCACCCTGAGCGAGGCCCAGCGCGGTCATCACGACTCGGTCTTCGAAACGCTCGAGGTACCGTTTTCCGTCAAACGTCTTCAGCGTGTACGAGGTGTAGTACTTGAACGCGCCGAGAAAGGTCTGGAAGCGGAATTTCTTCGAGTACGCCAGCTTGTTGAGGTCGGTGATGAACTCGAACGAGTACTGGTCGAGCACGGCCTGCTCGTAGTATTCCTTCTCGACGAGGTAGTCGAGGCGTTCGCGCAACGTGTGGAAGAACACCGTGTTCTGGTTGACGTGCTGCAGGAAGAACTCCCGCGCAGCCTCGCGGTCCTTCTCGAACTGGATTTCCCCGTTCGGGCCGTACAGGTTGAGCATGGCGTTGAGGGAGTGATAATCCATCGCCAGGCCGGGAGCCGGGTGAGCCATGGTCTTCACGGCTGTTGCTTCCAAAATGATTCCAATCCGTCGTGGACGATGCGCACATCATCCGGAGTTCCAAATACTTCAAAGCGAAACATGTGGGGCACCTTGCACTTCTGGGCGATGATGTCCCCGGCGAGGCAGTAGCCGGTGCCGAAGTTCGTGTTGCCCGCGCCGATGACGCCGCGGATGAGCGAGCGGTTCTGCTCGTCGTTCAGGAACGTGATGACCTGTTTGGGCACCGCTCCCTTGCTGTCGCCGCCGCCATACGTCGGCACGACCAGCACGTAAGGTTCGCTGACCTGGAGCGGCTCATCGCGCGCGTAGATCGGGATGCGAGCGGCCGGGCGACCCAACTTCTCAATGAAGCGGTGCGTGTTGCCCGAGGTGCTGGAGAAATACACGATATCGGTCATGGAACACCTCCTGTTGCTGAGAAGTCGGCACGCCAAACGACGCTTTTTTACGGACTGTTGCGACGCCACCCCCTGGCGCCGCGGTGCTACGCGAGGCGCTGCGCGAGTTCGTTGATCTTGTCGGGGCGGAAGCCCGACCAGTGATCTTCGTCGGTGATAACGACGGGAGCCTGCAGGTAGCCCAGGGCCTTGACGGCTTCCAGGGCGTTCTCGTCGAGCGAGAGGTCGAGGATTTCGTATTCGATGCCCTTGTTGTCCAGGGCGCGGTAGGTCGCAGTGCACTGCACGCAGGAGGGCTTGGTGTAGACCGTGATTGCCATGGAGGGCCTTTCTCGTCGTTCAGGGATCAGTATTCAAAATCGGTTCAAACATCAGTGCTCAAAATCGGTTTTCATGTGAAATCTGAAGTTCAAGGCGTGCTGTGTGTTGAACTTCAATACTACATCTAGTGATGCTCGAAGGGAATGGCCACTACATACAGTAGTTACAAGTATGTAGTTATCCACCGACATTCCACCGGTTGTGCACAGCCCCACGGATGCGAGTCGAGCCGAATCACGCGGAATGCGGCAAAGTTATCCACAGGCAGCGCAGGGGCAGAACTCGAGCCTGTGGAAACCCTGTCGGCGTGTCGCTCGCCCTGAGGCGCGCCGCGAACGCGGTCGCCCAATCCCAGCGGTCGAAGCTGCAGGGCATGGTCGATCATGGCGACGCTCACGAGAAAGCTCGTGCTTGCCGCGGACGCGTGCGACAGCACGAGCGGCCGGCCCGCGGCCGCGACCGTCGAAAGCACAAACGGGCGGTAGCGCTGATCGGGATCGGCGGAACGCCGCAACTCCCCCGAAACGTAGATGCCGCGGCGCGTGCGCACGAGTTCACCGCGGCGGATCAGGGCGTCGACGGCGTGTGAGTTGAGGCCGCGTTCCCGGAGCGCGGCATAGGTGACGAGCCCGTCGAAGCGGGCGCTGACGATGTCGAGGAGTTTGGTCTCACCTCACCCTGCGGGCGGCGGCAGCGAGCCGGACACGCGAGAGGGCCGGCCCCCGTGAGGAGCCGGCCCTGGTGTCGAGATGCTGTGATGCAGGTGTACTGCCGGGTTGTTACTCGGTCAGCGGGGCGAGATTCGGGTCGTTCGCGTATGCCTCGGACGCGTTTTCCTTGGTCACGATGACCGGGGGCAGCAGGTAGGCCGGGACGACGATCTTGCCGTTGTCGTAGGACTCGGTGTCGTTGACCTCGGGGGTGTCGCCCTTCTGGAGAACGTTGACCATCTCGATGGCCTTGTCAACGAGCACGCGGGTGTCCTTGTTGATGGTGGAGTACTGCTCGCCGGCCATGATCGACTTGACCGACTCGACCTCGG
Source organism: Cryobacterium sp. TMT2-14 (assembly GCF_004402465.1). Lineage (NCBI taxonomy): Bacteria > Bacillati > Actinomycetota > Actinomycetes > Micrococcales > Microbacteriaceae > Cryobacterium > Cryobacterium sp. TMT2-14. Next base: position 6,781 of record NZ_SOFV01000014.1, read on the forward strand.
AGTCCTGCCCGGTGACGACTGGGATGTCCTTGCCGGCGGCCTTCACCGAGGTGATGATCGCACGAGCGAGGGTGTCGTTCGGGGAAAGAACGCCATCGAGCGTCTTGTCGCCGTACGTGCTGGTAAGCAGCGCGTCCATGCGGCTCTGAGCGTTCTCAGCCTTCCAGCCGGCGGTCGCCGTCTGCTTGATGTCGGTCTGGCCGGAGGCGACGACGAGGGTTCCGTCATCGATCTTCGGCTGCAGCACGCTCATCGCGCCGCCGAAGAAGACGGCGGAGTTGGCGTCATCCGAGGAACCGGAGAACAGCTCGATGTTGTACGGGCCTTCCGGCTTCTTCGTGGCCAGTCCGTCCAGGAGCGCCTGGCCCTGGAGTTCGCCGACATTGAAGTTGTCGTAGGCGACGTAGTAGTCCACGGCCTCGGTGTTCAGGATGAGGCGGTCGTAGGCGATCACGATGGCGCCGGCGTCGCGGGCCGACTGCACCTGGGTGGCGAGCTGGCCACCGTCAGCGGCACCGATGATGATGACCTTGGCACCGTTGGTGACCATGGCCGAGATCTGGTCCTGCTGGTCCTTGACCGTGGTCGAGGCACCGGCATACTGCACGTCGCCCTTGTAGCCGGCCTCCTTGAGGCCGTCTTCGAAGAGCCCGCCGGCGAGGACCCAGTTCTCAGAGGTCTTTGAGGGGAGGGCGACGCCGATGACCGAATCCTGGGCGAAGCCGGCAGCAGCGCCGTCTTCGCCGGCGGTGTCCGTGCGGGTGGAGCAACCTGAGAGTGCCATCAAGGCCACTGCGGCGATCGCAGTTGTCGCAAGAATCTTTCGCATTGTCGATTTCTTTCTGTTCGTTGTGGTTTGGTGAAGGGAAAAATCTGGGCTAGTTGGGCCGCGTGGCCTGCGGCCGCGCGCTCTCCGGGGTGCCCGTGTCGGGCACGACCAGGGGTGGCTCCGCCGGGAATTCGGCAGTCTTCTTCTTCTGGGTCAGGAGGCCGATGATCGAGGGACGACCCTGGCTCTTGTTCCACACGTCGACACCCACGGCCACCAGGAGCACCATGCCCTTGATGATCTGAACCCAGTCGGAGCCGACACCCAGCAGCTGCAGGCCGTTGTTCAGCACCGCCATGACGAGACCACCGATGATGGAGCCTACGACGGTTCCGATTCCGCCGGACACGGCAGCGCCACCGATGAACACGGCGGCGATCGCATCGAGCTCCCAGCTGAGGCCGTCCTGCGGGCCGGAGGCCACCGAGCGGGCCACGAAGATCATGCCGGCCAGGGCCGAGAGGATCGACATGTTCATCATGACGAGGAAGTTCACCCGACGGGACTTGACCCCCGAGAGTTCGGCGGCGAGCTTGTTGCCGCCGACCGCGTAGACGTGACGGCCGAAGATCGTGTTACGAGTGACGAACGCGTAGAAGAGAACGAGCACTCCGAGGATGATTCCGGAGACCGGGAAGCTTGTGCCGACGCGGCCACCGGCGAAGAGGACGGATGCGTAGACGATGACGGCACAGAGAAGGGCGACTTTCACGATGCTCACCCACAGCGGTGCGGGCGTCGAACCCATGATCTTCTGAACCCGGCGGGCACGCCATTCGGAGTAGACGACCGCGACCACGATGATGAGCCCCAGAAGCAGGGTCAGGTTGTTGTAGCCCGTGTTCGGGCCGACCTCAGGAAGGTAGCCGGAGCCGATGATCGTGAAGCCGTCAGGAACGGGGACCGTGTTGGCGTTACCGATGACCTGGTTGCCGCCGCGGAAGATGAGCATGCCGGCCAGGGTGACGATGAAGGCGGGAACCCCAACGTAGGCAACCCACGCACCTTGCCAGGCGCCGATCAGCATTCCCACAAACAGCCCGAGCAGGATGGCCAGCGGCCACGGGAAGTTCCAGTCCCGCATCGCGGTGGCCACCACGATGCCGACGAAAGCGGCAACGGATCCGACCGACAGGTCGATGTGGCCGGCGATGATCACCATGACCATGCCGATGGCGAGGATGAGGATATAGGAGTACTGGCTGACCAGGTTGATCAAGTTGCCGGACGACAGCGTCAGTCCGTCGGTCAGGTACTGGAAGAGCAGAATGATGGCGATCAGGCTGAAGAGGATGCCGAACTGCCGCAGGTTCGAGCTGCCGCTGCCGAAGATCTTCTTCAGATCACCAAGAGCGCCTCTGCGAGTACTCGTGTCTTCACTCATATGCTCTGAACCTTCTTCCGTGCGGAGGTCATACTTTTCATCAGGGTTTCGGGATCGGCGGACTCCGCCGGGATGCAGTCGGTGATCGCACCCTCGAAGACCGTGTAGATCCGGTCGGCGAGGCCGAGGAGCTCCGGGAGCTCAGAAGAGATCAGGATGACTCCCTTGCCCTGTTCGGCGAGCTGCTGGATGATGCCGTAAATCTCGTATTTCGCGCCGACGTCGATGCCACGGGTCGGCTCGTCCAGGATCAGCAGGTCAGGGTCCGTGAACATCCACTTGGCCAGAACGACCTTCTGCTGGTTGCCGCCGGAGAGTTTGGAGACGCCCGCATTGACGCTGGGTGTCTTGATCCGCAGGCTTTTGCGGTATTGCTCGGCGATTCCGAATTCTTTGGAGTCGTTCACGACCTGCCCGGCCGAGATCTTCGAGAGCTTGGCCGAGACGACGGAACGCTTGATGTCGTCGAGCAGGTTCAGGCCGAGTGCCTTGCGGTCCTCGCTCACGTAGGCGAGGCCGTGGTCGATCGCGTCGGCCACGCTCTTCAGGACGATTTCCTTTCCGTCCTTGTAGAGGTGGCCGGAAAGGAAATTGCCGTAGGAGCGCCCGAAGATGCTCATCGCCAGTTCGGTGCGCCCGGCGCCCATCAGGCCGGCGATGCCCACGATCTCACCCTTGCGCACGTTCAGGCTGGAACCCTTCACGACCATGCGCTCGGCGACCTGCGGGTGCTGCACGGTCCAGTCACGCACCTCGAAGAAGACCTCGCCGATGTGCGGTGTGCGGTCCGGGAAACGGCTCTCTAGGCTGCGCCCGACCATGCCCCGGATGATCCGGTCTTCGTTGACTCCGTCGGCCACGACATTCAGGGTTTCGATCGTCTTGCCGTCGCGGATGATCGTGATCGAGTCTGCGACCTGTTCGATCTCGTTGAGCTTGTGGGAGATCATGATCGAGCTGATTCCCCTGCCCTTCAGCCCGCGGATCAGGTCCAGCAGATGCATGGAGTCCGACTCGTTCAGGGCCGCGGTCGGCTCATCGAGGATGAGCACCTTGACCGACTTGTTGAGGGCCTTGGCGATCTCGACCAGCTGCTGCTTGCCGACGCCGATGTTCTTGATCAGGGTGTCGGGGTCGTCCCGCAGCCCGACGCGCGCCAGCAACTCGAGCGCCGTCTTCTTGGCGGTGATCCAGTCGATTGCACCCCACTTGGTCGGCTCGTTGCCGAGGAAGATGTTCTCGGTGATGGAGAGTTCCGGGATGAGCGCAAGTTCCTGGTGGATGATGACGATGCCCGCTTCTTCGCTCGAGCGGATGTCCTTGAAGTGCACGTTCTGACCCTGGTAGATGATGTCGCCCGTGTATGTGCCGGAGGGGTAGACCCCGGAGAGCACTTTCATCAGGGTGGACTTGCCGGCACCGTTCTCGCCGCAGATCGCGTGGATCTCGCCGCGATTCACCGTGATGGAGACGTCCGACAGGGCCTTGACCCCGGGAAACTCCTTGGTGATGGACCGCATCTCAAGGATTACGTGGTCAGTGGACATCGTTGGACTCCTCACGCCCGGGGGCCACTACAGGTATCCCATACCGACAACGGAATGGACGCGCGAAGGATCATCCCGCTCCCGCTCAGCAGGGCGGCAGCGGAGCTGCCGGGCAGGTGGAAAAGTGTGCTCACAAGCTTGACCTCAATGTCATGCGTTTGGAAAAAAGTGCTGGAGATCGAGTCCATGTGACCGATCACATTGACACTATAGACCCGGTGATAGTCCCGGTGTCAAGTTTCGTTTTGTCACGCTTGCGTAACAGGCTGTTGCTCCCCTGAGCGGGGTCTGAGGTCAGGACATTCCGCCGAGCCCAGCCGGCTCACGGACGGTCCCGGCGGGGCGGCTTACCACTTCTTTAGTGCTGTGCGGAAACAGGGAACTGCTCGACAATGCGCTCAAGGAACTCCGGAGAGAGTCGCGGGGGAGAGCGAACCCTTCACGGGTGATCGAGGCGAGGTCGCGCATGTGCCGAACTCAGAACGCGGGCGGTGCGGTCGAGCCGCGCACGATGAGCTCGGGAATGATCGGGTCGCTCCGCTCGATCGGTACCCCGCCGCTGAGGTTGCTGAGCAGAAGGGCGATGCACCGCCGCCCGAGTTCGGCAAAGTCCTGGCGCACTGTCGTGAGCGGTGGCCAGAAGTGTGCCGCTTCGGGAATATCGTCGTAGCCGACGATACTCATGTCGCGCGGCAGGTCGAGGCCCGCCTCGCGGCAGGCGTGCATGAACCCGAGCGCCATCAGATCATTCGACGCGAAGATGGCCGTGAAGTCCCGCCTCCGGAGCAGTTCTCGTCCGGCACGGTATCCGAAGTCGGCGGTCCAGTCGCCCAGAATCGGCGCCATGGTCGGCACATCCATTTCCCACATCTCGTCGAGGAAGCCGCGCATTCGGGCCTCGGCCTCAATCCAGTCCTGGGGTCCGGCAAGGTGGTAGATACTCCGATGGCCGAGGTCGATCAGGTGCCGCGTGGCCTGTCTGGCACCGGTCATCTGGTCGACGGACAGGGAATTGTCGAGGCGGCCGGTGGACTGCAGGGTGACGAACGGCACGTCGATGGACAGCTGTTCCAGGGCGTCGAAGACCCGCACCTGCGGCGCGATCACGACGATGCCCTCCACGGACTGGTTCATCAGGTGCTCCAGCGCCGCCTCGATCGACTCCGTGTCGACGGATGTGAGGTTCGCGGTGTTGACGTAATAGCCGGCTTCCTGGGCGGCGTCCTGGATGGCGGCGATGCTGCTCGCCGGCCCGTAGGCACTCTCCGCCGAGAGCAGGCCGATGGTGCGCGAACGCCCGCGCGACAGTGCGCGGGCCGCCCGGTTCGGCCGGTACTGCAGGTCTTCCATGACCTGCAACACCTTCGCCTTGGTGGAATCACGGATGCTGGGGTGGTCGTTGAGCACGCGCGAAACGGTCTGATGCGAGACCCCCGCGAGGCGCGCCACATCACGGATGCTCGGGGCACGCCCCTTGGGCAGATCGATAGTCACAGGAAGACCTTGTTGGCATGTGCACGGTCACAATTGTGAACGCAAATCAAGTATGCACTCCGGTGACGCCCGCTGGCGCACATTGCGCCTCGGTTGATCAGGCGCTCTCGCGCACCACCAGATCAGTCGGCAGAACCATGGCAGCGGGGCGTTCGCCCCCGATAACCTGCAGGAGCAAGCGCACCATTTCTTCGCTGATGCGGTCGAACGGCTGCCGCATGGTCGTGAGCGGAGGGTGCGTCGTGGCCGCGATGGGACCGTCATCAAAGCCCCCGACTGCGACGTCTTCCGGCACTCGGCGGCCCGACGCAAGAAGCACATCGAGTGCCCCGGCTGCCATCACGTCGTTGGCGGCGAACACCGCGTCCAGATCGGGGTGCCGTGTCAGGAGAGCCGTCATTGCCGCCGCGCCGCTCGACCGGCTGTAGTCGCCATGGGCCACATACGTCTCGTCGAATACATCGGCGCGTTCATCGACATACGCTTCGAAGCGACGCATGCCTCCGGAGGTATCTTCTGGCCCGGTGATGGTAGCGATGCGAGTGCGGCCGAGGCTGGTCAGGTAGCGCACCATTTCCCGAGCGCCTTCGTAGTCGTCGGCGGCCACATACCCCATCTTGTTTTCGAAGCCCAACGGCACCCCACAGGCAATCGCCGGCACGCCGGCCGCGATGATCTCGGACAGTCCGCGGCGACCACTGTGCGAGGAAACCAGCAACACACCATCGACGTGGCCCGCCGTGACGAACTCCGTGGCCCGGCGCTGTTCGTCCTCATTGCCCGCCATGATCAAGACCAACGAGATGTCGTGCACGGAGAGCGCCCGCGACGCCCCGCTCATCAGTACAGCGAAGTTCGGGTCTTCGAACAACCGCTCGTGGGACTCGGTGAGAAGGAAGGCCACCGAGTTGGCGCGGCTGGTGGCGAGGCTGCGTGCATGCGGGTTGACCCGGTAGCCCGTCTTCTTGATGGCCGCGTTCACTGCCGCCAGAGCATCCGGACCCACCCAGTGACCGCCGTTCAGCACCCGAGAAACCGTTCCCCGGGATACGCCGGCGGCTGCGGACACATCATCGATGGTCGGCCGGCGCTTCGAAGGGGGCGGGGTCACGTCAGAATTCTATCCATCCTCAGGCTTTGACCGCGCCCGCAGCAAGGTCGACCTTCCAGTAGCGCTGCAGCACAAGGAACAGTATTACCAGAGGGATGATCGACAGTAAGGCGCCCGTGATTACGAGCGTGTACATGGACGGCGCGGTCGCACCCTGATTGAGCAGGCCGCTCAGGCCGACCGTGACCGGGAAGAGCCTGTCATTGCCGAGCATGATGTAGGGCAGCATGAAGTTGTTCCAGACCGCCACAAACTGGAAGAGGAAGATCGTCACGAGCCCGGGGCCCATCATCGGCAGGGCGATGCGATTGAAGATGTAGAGCTCACCGGCTCCCTCGGTGCGGGATGCCTCGACAACCTCTGTGGGCACCGACGCCGCCGCGTAGATGCGCGCCAGATAGATGCCGTAGGGGCTGATGATCTGCGGCAGCAGCACGGACCAGATCGTGTTGGTCAGGCCGACCTCGGCCAGCAGGAAGTATTGCGGGATGGCGAGGATGACGCCGGGCACGAGCACTCCCATCAGCAGCACCGCGAAGACCGCGCGCTTGCCGGGGAACTCGAACTTGGCCAGAACGTAGCCGGAGATCGCCGAGACCCAGGTGGAGGCGAGGGCGCCGACGCCGGCGTAGATCGCCGTGTTGAGCACCCAGCGCCAGTAGAGGCCGTCGCGGTACCGGCTCAGCTCCACGATGTTGTCCCAGAGGTGCGAACTCGGCATCAGCGTGAACGTGGAGAAAAGCTCGGAGGCATCCTTGCTCGAGGCCATCAACACCCAGAAGACAGGGAAGAGGCAGTAGATGGCGCCGAGGAGAAGGATGCCCGTAGAGACCGGGCTGGCCTTCTGGCGGAAGGTGCGGGCGGCGACGCGCTCTGCCTTGAGCAGGGCGCGGCCTGGACGGGTCACGGTGGATGAGGTGGTCATGGTCAGTCCTCCTGACCGAATGCGCGTTTCTGCACAACGCGCAGGAACAGGAATGAGAAGGCGAAGGTCACGACGGCGATGACGATCGAGGTTGCGGCCGCCGAGTAGATGTCGTCACGGGTGAAGGCGTCCCGGTAGACCAGCATCAGCGGTGACCAGCTGGTGGACAGGGAGTTCGTGAGTGGTCGCAGGGTGGTCGGCTCGGCGAAGACCTGCAGCGTGGCCACCATCGAGAACAGGGCGGTCATCACGATGGCGGGGGCAATGATCGGGATCTTGATGCGCCGTGCGATCTGCACCTCGGTGCAGCCGTCGAGCTTCGCAGCCTCGTAGATGTCGGTGGGCACCGACTTCAGCGAGGTGTACATCACGATCATGTTGAAGCCGACGCCGCCCCACAGGGCGATGTTGGCGATCGCGAAGATGACGCCCGACGAGGAGAGCAGCGACGGGACGTCCCAGCCGAACCGTTCGAAGAGAAAGTAGAACGGGCTCACGGCGGGTAGGTACAGGAATCCCCAGAGGAGGGAGCTGATCACGGCCGGCACGGCGAACGGCAGGAAGATCGCGGTGCGGGAGAACCCGGTGGCCCGCGTTCGCCGGGAGTCGAGCAACAGGGCGAACAGCAGGGCCAGACCCAGCATCACGGGGATCAGGATGAGGCCGTAGAGCAGGACGCGCCCCACACTGGCACCGAATTCGGCGTTCGTGAGGGTGGCGGCGTAGTTGTCGATGCCCGCGAAGACGGTCGAGCGTGCGCCGGCGCCCAGACCCAGTCCGGAGACCTTGGTCTTCTGGAAACTGAGAAAGAGTGTGTAGACGATGGGTGCGGCCATGAAGACCACGAACAGGATGATGCCCGGCGCCAGCATCGCGTAGGGCACGAGCACCCTCGAGCGGAACTTGCCCTTCTCCCTACGCTGCTGCGGAGGCGGTGTGCTGCTCCTGGTGGCCACGGGGGCCTCTATCACTGTCACGGATTGTCCTCAATCGACGCGGTCACGGTGTTCGGTGTGAACGGGCCGCCCGCGCGGCGGGCGGCCCGGATGGTGCTGGGTGTTACTTGACGGTGAAGCCGCTCTTCTTCATGTCGGCCGTGGTGATCGTCTGCATTGCCGCGATGGCGTCGAGGAATGCACTCTTCTTCCTCGCGTCGGCAGCCTTGGCGAATTCGTCGTTGTACGCGCTATAGGCGACGTTGACGTTTGGTCCGTAGCTGAACGGGGTCACGGTCTGGGCGACCTCGGCGGCCACCTCATAGAAGTCGGGCTGGTTATTGAAGAACTCCGGCGGCGCCGTGAGCGCGGAGGCGGCGGCATCGACGTTGGCGGGGTAGATGCCCGTCGCGGTGACGAGCGCCTGCACTGCGTCGGGGTCGGTGTTCAGCCAGGTGGCGAACTCGGTGGCGGCTTCCTGGTGTTTCGACTGCGTGGTAACCGCGGTCGAGGAGCCACCCCAGTTGCCCGTGGCGGGCGCCGAGGCGTCCCACTGTGGCATGGGTGCGGCCATCCAGAGACCGGCGGTGTCCGCGGCGTTGCCCGCCAGGACGCCGGGTGCCCAGATGGCGCTCAGCCAGCCGACCTGTTCGCCGCTGTTGAGGCCGGCGTTCCACTCGGGCGTGTACATCGGCTTGTTGTCGATGACTCCCTCTTCCACGAGGCCGCCCCAGTAGCCAGCGACCGTCTTGGTGGGGGTCTCGTCGATGTTGACGCTCCAGGACTCGCCATCGATGCCCCACCAGGAGGCACCGGCCTGCTGCGCCATGCCGGTGAACCAGCCGGCGTCATTCGACGAGAAGGTGCCCAGGTACTTGGCCGGGTCGGAGGCGTGCACGGCGCGCGCCACTTGGGCGTATTCGTCCCACGTGGTGGGAACGGCCAGGCCGAGCTGCTTGAGGATGTCGGCGCGGTAATAAAACATCATCGGCCCGGTGTCCTGCGGGATGGCGTAGACGGCGTCGGAGCCGAGAGTGACGGAGTCCCAGACGCCGACGGCGAATTCGTCCTCCACGTCATTGGCGCCTAGCTCGGAGATGTCGGCGAGGGCGTCGGAGGAGACCAGGGTCGGGATCTTCTGGTACTCCGCCTGGATCAGGTCGGGAGCTCCGCTGCCGGCCTTGATGGCCGTGAGAAGTTTGGTGATGGCCGGGTCGCCGCCGTCCTGCTTCTGAACCGTAACCTGGATGTCCGGATTCTCGGCGTTCCAGGTGTCGACGACCTGGTCGAGGTTCGGGGCCCAGGCCCAGTAGTTGAGCTCGACCGGCCCGGAGTCACCGCCCGCGGCATCCGTTAAACAACCTGCCATGAGCAGTGTTGCGGCGGTGGCCAGGGCCACCGTCCCGATTCGTATCGACGTGCGCATTCGTCCTCCTTGAAGAAAGCTGGTGCTGTGAGTTGGCGCCCGCGGCATCGTCGCGTCAAAACTCGACTCTGACTGTGAGCGGTACTAGTCACGCACACAATCATATTCGTTGTCAACACGCAGATAAATTTACGCATCCCAGATGTTCCTGTGCTAAAACTGGGAGCGCACACAGTAAAAAGGAGATCCAGACCAATGCCGATCGAGACCGCAGTACCCACGCTCCCGTCAGCGACGAACCGCTGGCTGAAGGGCACGAACCGACTGCGCTACGGCGGCGATTACAACCCGGAGCAGTGGCCGCGGGAGACCTGGCTCGAGGACGTGGCGCTGATGCAGCAGGCCGGCATCAACCTCGTCAGCGTCGGGATCTTCTCCTGGGCGCTGCTCGAACCGCGCGAGGGGGAGTACGACTTCGGTCTGCTCGACGACATCATCGGGCTGCTGCACGAGGCCGGAATCGACGTCGACCTGGCCACCCCCACGGCCGCGCCACCGGCCTGGTTCTGGAAGAAATACCCGGATTCCCGGCCCGTCACCCGCGACGGAATCACGCTGGGCAACGGCTCGCGTGGCCTGGTCAGCCCGTCGAGCCCCGACTACCGCCGGGCAGCGGCGGCGATCACGGAACAACTCGCCCGCCGGTACGCGAACCACCCCGCGCTCGTGCTCTGGCACGTGCACAACGAGTACGGCGCCCCGATCAGCGATTCCTATGACGACCACTCCGTCGCGGCCTTCCGGGTGTGGCTGCGGAAGCGCTACGGCACCCTCGAAGTACTCAACGAGCTGTGGGGCACCACGTTCTGGGGACAGGTCTATGGCGAATGGGACGAAATCGACGCCCCGCGCCAGTCGGCCTCGGTGAGCAACCAGGCCCAACGCCTCGACTTCCACCGGTTCACCTCCGACGCGCTGCTGGAGTGCTACATCGGCGAGCGCGACGTCATCCGCCGGTTCACGCCCGATATTCCCGTGACCACCAACTTCATGGCAACTAATTGCCTCTCTGCCGACTATTGGCGGTGGAGCAGGGAGGTGGACATCGTCTCGAATGATCACTATCTGGTCGCCGAGCGCGCCGACAACCACGTGCTCCTGGCGATGGATGCCGACCTCACTCGGTCGCTGGCTGGCGGAGCGCCGTGGATCCTGATGGAACACTCAACCGGGGCTGTGAACTGGCAGCCGCGCAACATCGCCAAGCGGGCGGGTGAACTAGCCCGAAATTCGCTCTCCCACCTCGCGCGTGGTGCGGACGGCATTCTGTTCTTCCAGTTCCGGGCCTCACGCTTTGGCGTGGAGAAGTTCCACTCCGCCATGCTGCCGCACGCCGGCGCCGAGACCCGGCTGTGGCGCGAGGTCCTGGCGTTGGGCCAGACCCTCGGCGCGTTGGAGCCCGTGCGCACCTCCCGCGTGCGCGCTCGGGTCGCGTTGCTCTGGGACACCGAATCGTTCTGGGCGCAGGACTTGGAGTGGCGCCCCAGCGTCGAGCTGGGCCACCGCGAGCGCGTCGAGGCCTTCTACACAGCGCTGTGGGACCGCAATGTGACGGTGGACTTCGCTCACCCGACCGCCGACCTCGGCAGCTACGACCTCGTGATCGCCCCAAGCCTTTACCTGGTTGGCCCGACGGCCTCCGCCAACCTCACCGCGTACGTTCGGGCAGGCGGCCACCTGGTCGTGTCGTACTTCTCCGGCATCGTCGACGATAACGACACGGTCTACCTCGGCGCCGCTCCCGGCGCCCTGCGCGAGGTGCTCGGCCTGTGCATCCCCGAATTCCTGCCACTGCACGAGAACGAAACGGTTACCCTCAGCGACTCCCGCACCGGCACCCTGTGGGCCGACGACATCGCGGTCTCCACGGCCGAGGTGCTGGCCCGGTATCTGGACGGCCCGGCCAAGGGCGGACCGGCCATCACCCGCAATGCTTTCGGGGCCGGCTCGGCCTGGTACATTTCGACCCGGCTCACCGGCGCCGACCTCGATTCCCTAATGCTCGACGTGCTCGACACGGCAGGTGTCGATGCCGCCCCCGGCATCGACGGCGTCGAGAGGGTCACCCGGTCGAACGACACCGGCGATTTCCTATTTCTGATCAACCACACGGATGCCGACCGGCCATGCCCGGCCGTCGGCACCGAGCTCCTGACTGATGCAGTCGTGACCGGAACCGTACTGGTCCCCGCCGGGCTCACCCGGGTTGTACACCACTCCCGGTAGCACGGCGCGACAGCTGCCACCGCTTCACCAGCCGCACGGCCACGGCCACACTGGCCAGTACCGCGGGAACGAGCAGATTGAGACCGGCGAGAATGAGGAGGCCGACCGTGAGCACGACCGACACGACGGCCAGCCACCAGCCCAGCGTGTGGCGGTCGAGCAGACGCACGGCCGCGATCATGCCGAGCACATGATGGCCACCATCGAACTCGTGTGGATCAGGATGAACGCCCCGAGGTAGACGTTGAGCACTCCGACGGCCGCGACAGCGGCAATCACGGCGACGAAAACCGGACCGACGCCGGGCGCGTTCGTTGCGACCAGCTCGAGCGGCGCAACCTGCCCCCGCCCCGCGGCCCGGCCCAGAACGGCGACGGTCACGTACTGCAGGGCCAGGTAGGCGATGCCGACCAGGACGAGGGCGACCGCCGTGGCGAGGGGGGTGACCCCTCCGGGGTTCGTGAACTCCGCCGCGATGTGCGTGCCGACCTCCTAGCCCGCGAAGGCCCACACGAACAGGCTGATCGCGGTGCCGACGCCGCCCCAGCCCTGCGGCAGGAACGGTACAAAGTTGCCGGGGTCGGCAACCGGGAACGCCAGTACCACCACGCCGACAACGACGAACAGGAGCGCTCCGGTGAGAAGCAGCTGCACCGCACCGGAGGCGCGCAGGCCGAGGTAGTTCGACCAAAAAGCGGAATGAGAATCAGGAACACGACCCACGGCACCGCCGATGGCCACGACGTACTCGGCCCCGAGCACCGCGACCACCGGCCCGCCGAAACCGACGCCGAAGAAGAACGAGTACCCGGTCGTCCGTGCCCAGGTCGGGCCGAGGGCCCGGCGCACATAGCTGGCGACGCCGCCAGGGTCCGGATAGCGGGCCGCCGGGGCGGCGAACGTGCTGGCCACCGGGATCGACAGAAGAGAGACGAACACCGCGACCAGCGACGCCGGCCCGGCCGCAGTGCCGGCCAAGCCCGGCAGCGCGAGAATGCCGGCGCCGAGCACCGCCGCGATATACGGGGCCGTGCCCTGTACCAGGCCGAGGCTGCCGGCTCGGGCCAGCGCGGCATCCGTCGCCGGCACAGCCGGTTGCAGGAACAGCCGGTTGCAGGAACAGCCGGTTGCAGGAACAGAGCCTGAGAGGAAGTGGTCATCTGACCGTGCTGCCGCACCGGGGGTACGGCGGAAATGGCAAAGAAAAGACACACTCCGTGCAAAAACCGTCAGGCTCGAGGAGTGAGTCCCAATCGGAGCGCGGTGTCCTGTTCCGAACCAATTCGACGGAGATTGTGGTGTAAAACCGTCTTCTGGGCGTGTTTCCTGCTGATCCTGGCAAAATCTCCGTCGAATTCGTTCGAAGCGGAGGTAATCTCCCTGAGCCGCGATGCCGCATCAGCCAGGGCCGCCGCGGCTGTACGGACCTGTCCGCCTAGACGGCCGCGAGCGCCCGGTCGATGTCGTCGATGAGGTCGGCAACGCCTTCGATGCCCACGGACAGACGGATGATGTTGTCCGCCACTTCGAGTTCGGTGCCGCGAACCGACGCGTGGGTCATCTCGGAGGGGTAGTTGACCAGCGATTCCACGCCGCCGAGCGATTCAGCCAGCTGGAACAGCTGCGTGGCCTCGGCGAAGGAACGCGCAGCGGCCGCGCCGCCCGCGAAGGAGATCGACAGCATGCCGCCGAAGCCGCTCATCTGCTTCTTCGCCAGCTCGTGGCCCGGGTGCGTCGGCAGGCCGGGGTAGTAGACCCGGTCGATCGCCGGGTGGCCCTGCAGGTGCTCGGCGATCGCCTGGGCGTTGCTGCAGTGGCGGTCCATCCGCACCGAGAGGGTCTTGATTCCGCGCACGGTGAGCCAGGCATCCATCGGGGCCGAGACGGGGCCGGCGGCGAACTGCAGGAACTGGGCCTTCTCGGCGAGCTCGTCGTCGTTGATGATCAGGGCGCCGCCGAGCACGTCGGAGTGGCCACCGAGGTACTTCGTGGTGGAATGCACGACGACGTCGGCCCCCAAGGCCAGCGGCTGCTGCAGCGCGGGCGAGGCGAACGTGTTGTCCACAATCACGGTCACGCCGAAGCGGTGGCCGATCCGGGCCAGAGCGGCGATGTCGCAGACCTTCATCAATGGATTGCTGGGCGTCTCCACCCAGAGGATCTTCGTCTCGCCCGGGATGATGGCCTGTTCGACGGCGGCGAGGTCGCTCATCTCCACGGTGGAGTTGAGGATGCCCCAGGCACCGTGCACCCGGTTGATCAGCCGGTGCGTGCCGCCATAGACGTCGTTGCCGAGCACGATGTGGTCGCCCGGTGCGAGCAGCGCGCGCAGGATGGTGTCCTCCGCGGCGAGCCCGCTGGCGAAGGAGAGGCCGTGCTTTCCGCCCTCCAGCGCGGCCAGCAGGGTCTCGAGCACGGTGCGGGTCGGGTTGCCGCCGCGGCTGTACTCGTAGCCGCCGCGCAGGTGGCCGATGCTCTCCTGCACATACGTGGACGTCTGGTAAATGGGCGGGATCACGGCGCCGGTCGTCGGGTCGAATTCCTGCCCCGCGTGGATGGCGATGGTGTCGAAGTTTCGTGTGCGAGCCATTGATTCGTCCTTAGTCATGCTGTTCAGGCGCTCAGGTAGGTGAGCAGGTCGTGGCGGGTGATGACGCCGAGGGGTTTGCCGCCGTCGGTGACGAGGAGCGCATCGTGGTCGGCGAAGGCGGCGCGCGCGGCCGCGACGGGCTCGTTCACCCCGATCAGCGGGAGGGAGTCGGCGACGAACTCGCCGACGCGGTCGGCCAGTTTCGCTTCGCCGGAGAAGACGAGTTCCATCAGCCGGCGTTCGTCGACCGCGCCGACGACCTCGCCCATCACCACCGGGGGCTTTTCGGTGAGCACCAGCACCTGGGAGACGCTGGCCTCGGTCATGACTCCGATGGCGTCGTGCACCGTGGCGCTGGGGTGCACGTAGACGAACGGCGGCAGGGCGCCGGTCTTGGACGAGAGCAGGTCGCCGACCGTGTGCCCGGCGGGCGCGTTGCTGAAACCGTAGCTGCGCATCCAGCCGTCATTGAAGATCTTGCCCAGGTAGCCGCGCCCGCCGTCGGGCAGCAGCACGACGATGGTGTCGTCGGCGCCGAGGGTTTTCGCCGCGCGCAGGGCGGCGACGACGGCCATGCCGCTCGAACCTCCGACCAGAATGCCCTCTTCGAGGGCGAGCCGGCGGGTCATCGCGAAGGAGTCGGCGTCGGAGACGGCGATCACCTCGTGCACGACCTCCGGGTCGTAGGCGCCCGGCCAGAAGTCCTCGCCCACGCCCTCGACCAGATACGGCCGGCCGGTGCCACCGGAGTACACCGAGCCCTCCGGATCGGCGCCGATGATGCGCACGCTCTCTCCCGAGACCTCGCGCAGGTACCGTCCGGTACCGGTGATGGTGCCGCCGGTGCCGACGCCCGCGACGAAGTGGGTGATCGTGCCGTCGGTGTCGCGCCAGATCTCGGGCCCGGTCGTCTCGTAGTGGCTGAGCGGGCCGTTCGGGTTGAAGTACTGGTTGGGCTTGAAAGCCCCCGGGATCTCCCGGGCCAGCCGGTCGGACACGCTGTAATAGGAGTCAGGGTGGTCGGGGGCGACGGATGTCGGGGTCACCACAATCTCCGCGCCGTAGGCCGTGAGCACGTTGCGCTTGTCCTCGCCCACCTTGTCCGGCAGCACGAACACGCACTTGTAGCCGCGTTGCTGGGCAACGAGAGCGAGGCCGACGCCCGTGTTGCCCGAGGTCGGCTCGACGATGGTGCCGCCGGGAAGCAGGAGGCCGTCCCGTTCGGCGGCATCGATGATGCGCACCGCGATGCGGTCCTTCGCGGAGCCGCCCGGGTTCAGGTACTCCAGCTTGACCAGCACGGTGGCGCTGACGTCAGCCGTCACCTTGTGCAGCCTGACCAGGGGGGTGTCACCGATGAGGTCGAGAACGGTGTCGGCAATTTTCATCGAGAGTCCTTCATCGAGGGTTCTTCGTCACGGATTCGAGCCGGGTCAACTCTATCGGCGTGAGCGGAGTGGGTGCCGTGGGCGTCGGCGAGGTGACCTGCTCCGAGTACAGCCGCGCGTAGACGCCATCGTCTTTGAGCAGTTCGGCGTGGGTGCCCCTCTCTACGATCCGGCCGGCGTCGACGACGAAGATGACGTCGGCGGACACGATGGTCGACAGCCGGTGCGCGATGGCGATGGTCGTACGCCCGCGGGAAGCGGTGTCCAGGGCCGCCTGAACGACGCGCTCGGAGATGGCGTCCAGGGCGCTGGTGGCCTCGTCGAGGATCAGCACCTCGGGGTCCTTGAGCAGCACCCGCGCGATGGCGATGCGCTGCTTCTCGCCGCCGGAGAGCCGGTAGCCGCGCTCCCCCACCAGGGTGTCGTAGCCGGCGGGGAAGGATGCGATCGTGTCGTGGATACTCGCCGACCGGGCCGCGGCCTCGAGCTCGGCATCCGTCGCCTCCGGTTTCGCGTAGCGGAGGTTCTCGGCGATGGTCGCGTGGAAGAGGTAGGTCTCCTGGCTGACGATGCCGATGTGGGAGACGAGGGACTGCTGCTGGAGGCCCTGCACCTCGACGCCGGAGAAGAGTACCCGCCCGGCCGAGGCCTCGTAGAAGCGCGGGATGAGATAGGACACGGTGGTCTTGCCTGCCCCGGACGGGCCGACGAAGGCCGCGAACTGGCCCGGCTCGATCGTGAAGGAAACGTCGTCCAGGGTGGGGCGCGATTCCGCGCCGGCATCCGGGTAGGCGAAGGTGACCCCGTCGAAGGCGACCCGGCCGACGGCCTCGCCGCGGGCCGGCACGGGGGCGGCGTCGGGGGCGTCGCGGATCGCGGGCCGGAGGTCGAGGTACTGGAAGATGCGGGCGAACAGGGCGCTTGAGGTCTGCAGGTCGAGGGCAACGCGCATCAGGCCGAGCAGCGGGAACAGCAGCCGTGACTGCACGGTCGTGAAGGCCACGATCGTGCCCGCCGTGATGTCGGTCGTTCCACTGCCCATCAGCAGACCGGCCACGAGGTAGACGATCGCCGGGATGCTGGAGAGGAAGATGCTCACCGTGGCGAAGAACCACTGGCCGCTCATCTGCTGGCTGATCTGCAACTCGACCTGGTTGGCATTCTCGTCGGCATACCGATGGATCTCGGTCTTCTGGCGGGTGAAGCTTTTCGAGAGCAGGATGCCGGATACGCTCAGCGTCTCCTGCGTGATCGCCGTCATATCCGAGAGCGACTCCTGCGTCCTGGACGCGATGCGGGCCCGCACCTGGCCGACTCGGCGCTGGGCAAAGACGAGCACGGGCATCAGGATGATGGCGACGATCGCCAGCTGCCAGCTCAGCAGGAGCATCGCGACGAGCGCCGCGATCACGGTCACGACGTTGCCGAGCAGACTGGAGATGGTGTTGGTGAGCACGCTCGCGACGCCGCCGACATCGTTCTGCAGCCTGGATTGGATGACGCCCGTCTTCGTTCGAGTGAAGAAGCTCAGCTCCATCGCCTGCAAGTGGGTGAACAGCCGCACCCGCAGGGCACCCATCACCGAGTTGCCGACCGTGGCGGTGAGCCAGGCCTGCCAGACGCCGAGCAACTGCGTCCCCAGGTAGATGGCGATCATCACCCCCACGAGCACGGCGAGACGCTGCACGTCCGGGCTGCCGCCGGGCGGGAAGAGCCCCTCGTCGAAGGCCCGCTGCACGAGCAGGGGCGGCACGACGGAGAGCGCCGCGCTGATGAATACGAGAACCACGGTGACCGTGAGCTTCGCGCGGTGCGGCGCGAACAGGCCGATGATCCGGCGAAGCAAATTCGGGATGCGCGGGGCCTCGGCGTTCTCGGCCCGCTGCGCCACGACATCCGCGCCACTGACCCGCCCCCGTCGACCGCCGCCGCCACCGTGCATTCCACTCATGAATTCACTCTAAACTCCCGCGCGGCACACAAATGTGCCCGTTCCGAACACCGGCGGCCCGGGTGGGCGCCAGCGGCGGAACGGGCACAGTCGCTGATGCGGCTAGCCCTTCGTCGAACCGGCCAGCAGGCCGCGCACGAAGTAGCGCTGCAGGGAGAAGAACACGATCAGCGGAACCAGGATCGAGATGAACGCGCCGGCCGTGAGCAGGTGCCAGTCCTGGCCTCGGGTACCGGTGATCTCGGCTAGCAGCTTGGTCATCGGCGCCACCGCACCGTCGGCGAAGATCAGCGCCACGAGCAGGTCGTTCCAGACCCAGAGGAACTGGAAGATGGCGAAGGATGCGATCGCCGGCATGGTCAGCGGCAGCACGATGCGGAAGAAGATCTGCCCGTGACCGGCGCCGTCGACCCGCGCCGCCTCGATGACGTCGGCGGGAATCTCCGACACGAAGTTGTGCAGCAGGTAGATGGCGAGCGGCAGGGCGAACATCGTGTGCGCGATCCACACCTGCGAGTAGCCGCCGGCGTCGCTGATCGAGGAGACCACCGGGAAGCCGAAGACCTCACCCCGCGAGAAGAACTGCAAGAGCGGCACGAGGGCCATCTGCAGCGGAACGATCTGCAGCGCGAAAACCGCGATGAACAGCACGTTCTTGCCGCGGAAGTCGATCCAGGCGAATGCGTAGGCCGCGAGGCTGGCGATGATCAGCGGCAGCAGTGTGGCCGGCAGGGTGATCGCGATCGAGTTGATGAACGCACCGGCCAGATTCAGCTGACTGTTGCCGGCCTGGAGCACATCGCTGTAGTTGTCGATGGTCAGACCCCAGTTCGAGAAGAGCGTCCACCAGCCGGTGGTGCGTACTTCCTGCGCCGGGCGGAAGGAGGAGACGAAGAGCCCGAAGGTCGGAACGGTCCAGAGCACGGCGATCACGAGCGCCGCGATCGTGGCGCCTCGGCTGGTCAACCGCTTCTTGGTGCGCTTGGCCGCCGCGAACTCCTGACGGCGCTCGCCTCGGCGAGTTTGGCTCTTGGTGTTCTTGTCGACGGGGAGCTCAACCGGAAGAATCGCGCTCATCGGATTTCCCTCTGCTTCTGAATCTGGCGGGCGTTGTAGACGACGATCGGGAGCACGAGCAGGAACAGGATCACGGCGAAGGCGGCGGACCGGCCCTGCTCGAAGTTCTTGAACTGCGTGTACATCTCGTTCGCGATGACGCTGGTGTCGTTGGCGCCTGCGGTCATGGTCCGGACGATGTCGAAGACCTTGAGGGAGGCGATGGAGATCGTCGTCAACACGACGACGAGGGCGCCGCGGATGCCGGGCACCGTGACGTTGGTGAACTTCTGCCAGGCGTTGGTGCCGTCGAGTTCGGCGGCCTCCATCTGCTCGGCAGGCACGCCCTTGATGGCGGCGGAGAGCACGACCATGGCGAAGCCGGTCTGCACCCAGATCAGCACGACGATCAGGAAGACCGTGTTCCAGGGTGCGTTGGCGAGGAAGTCGACGGGCTGGCCGCCGAACCACACCACAACCTGGTTGAGCAGGCCGATCTGGTTCTGGTCGGCCGGCCGGGCCGTGTAGACGAAGCGCCAGATGATGGACGCCCCGACGAAAGAGATGGCCATGGGCATGAAGACCATGATCTTGAAGTACTTCTCGCCGCGGCTCTTGTCGATGAAGACCGCATAGGCCAGGCCGGCGATCGTAGACACGAGCGGAGTGATGAGCACCCAGACGATCGTGTTGAGCACCGTGCGGATGGCCTCCGGCTGGGTGAACACCCAGACGAAGTTGTCGAGGCCGATGAACTCGGTTCCGCGGGAGTTCATGAACGCCTGCACCGTGGTCTGGATGGTCGGGATGATGAGTCCGACGATGAGGAGCAGGATGGCCGGAGCGAGGAAGCCGAAGAGCTGGAAGAGGTAGCCGGCGCCGGAGCGTGAGCGGTAGTCGACGATGAAGAAGACTCCGCCGAGCACGGCGGCCGCGGCGATGGCCCACCAGTATGATCCCGCGGCGAGCAGGATGAGCAGCGGGGCGGCGACGCAGACGGCGAGACGGATGACGGTGTAGCCGGTGCCCTTGCGCGGGGCTATCTCGACGACGAGCAGGATCGCGGCCACCAGGGCGACGAACGCGAGGATGATGATGGGGACTTGGACCAGGGGCGGCAAGTCAGCCAGCCAGGCAAGGAACGCCGACATATGAAACCTCTCGAATACGACTGCGGGCTCACAGTTTGCTGGTGGGGCGGAAAACTACCGCCACGGTACACCAGCAGGGGAGTGCGGGTCGCCCCTTTTCAGGAGGACGACCCGCACGGTTGTGGTGCTGTTAGATGAGCTGGTTCCGAATTGAACTAGCTGGAGGGCCAGCCGGCTTCGATGCTGGTGAGAACCTCGTCGGTCGGGGCTCCGTTGATCCAGTTGACCATTCCCTTCCAGAAGGTGCCGGCGCCCACGGAGCCGGGCATCAGGTCGGAGGCGTCAAAGCGGAAGGTGGTCTCCGGGTCCTGAAGGATCTTGATGGCTTCCTGCAGGATGGGGCTCTTCGCGTTGGCCGGGTCAAGACCCGAGTTGGCGCTGATGACTCCACCGAGGCTCACCCGGCTATTAGCCCAGTCGTCGCTGGAGAGGTACGTCTGAACGGCCTGGGTGTCGGCGTCATCCGCGAATGCGGCGACGATCTCGCCACCACCGGTCACGGCCTGGCTGCCGGCCTCTTCGGCCGGGGTGATGAAGGCCCAGACGTCACCGTCGGGACCGACCTCTCCGCCGGCATCCGTGATGAAGCCGTCGAAGAAGGATGCCTGGTGGTGCAGCGCGCAGGTTCCTGCGGCGAGCGGCGTGGCCACGTCACCGAACGGGGTGCTGTTGATCGAGCGGACATCACCGAACGTGGCGTTGACGTTGGCAGGGTTCAGCAGGATCTCTCCGACGGAGTCGAAGGCGGCCTTGATTGCGGGGTCCGTGAACGGGATCTCGTTGGCAACCCACTTGTCGTAGGTCTCCGCTCCGGCCTGACGCAGGACGAGGTCTTCGACCCAGTCCGTGCCCGGCCAGCCGGTGGCGTCGCCCGAGCCGAATCCGGCGCACCACGGGGCGCTGCCGGTCTTCTCCTGGATGGTCTTCGTCACGGCGAGGAGTTCGTCCCAGGTCTCGGGAACTTCGACACCCCACTCGGTGAACTTAGCCGGGGAGTACCAGATGAAGCCCTTGACGCTGGCCATCAGTGGCGCGCCGTAGAACGTGTCCCCGACGGTGCCGTAGGCCTTCCAGTCCTTGGACCAGAACTCGTCGACGTTGTCTTCGACGGCTTTCGGGGCAGGCTTGAGGAAGTCGCGGCTGGCAAGGTCGGCCATCAGTCCGGGCTGCGGGAAGATCGCGATGTCGGGAGCACTGCCACCCTGGGCGCGGATGGCGATCTGAGCCTCGAACTCCTTCGACGCCTCGTACTGGATGTCGATGTTGTTCTCTTCTTCCCAGGCAGCCCAGGACTTCTCGAGGAGCTTGGCCTCGGTGTCACCGATGGTGCCGTAGACGGAGACGACGCCGTCGCCTTCAGCTCCGGAGTCGGTGTTCGTGCTGCCGGGGCCACCGGAACAGCCGGCCAAGGTCAGACCGGCGATCGCCGCAATGGCAATGGGTGCTGTGATTCGGCGGTGGAATGACCGCATTTTTCCTCCTCGTTGAGTTTGATGAAGATGCGCCGGGGATATCCCCGGACAAACACCCAGGTGCTGCAGGAACAGCTTCTGTACCGAAAACGATCAGATAAGGAACCGGTTCCACACCACAAGGTACGGTACGCCGGGCCGAATCGCAAGACCAGATTTGTCACGGAATGGCAAAGATCGCACTCCCGCCACGACACCTTCGAAAGTTCGTCCCGCGGGACGTGTCGCATTCCGGCGGATATAATGGAACCGGTTCCAGCGGGCCTGCCAGAGCTGTACAGTGTTGGAAACGGGTCCAAGGGCGGAGGCTGGAATGAGCGCAATTGCGGATGTCGCACGCCTCGCCGGCGTCGCGAAGGCCACAGCCTCCCGTGCCCTGAGCGGTCGTGGCTATGTGTCGGAGCAGACCCGGATCAAGGTCATCGCTGCAGCCAGGGAGATTGGTTACGTCGCTTCACCCAACGCGGCCAGCCTCGTCACCGGCCGAACCAAGAGCATCGGCGTGATCATCCCGTTCATCAGCCGCTGGTTTTTCTCCGAGGTTCTGGAGAGCATGGAACAGGCGCTGCTGGACAAGGGGTACGACATGACCCTCTACAACCTGCCGGCACCCTCACCCGAACGGGAGAGGGTCTTCGAGTACTTCCTCGCGCGCAAACGCTTCGACGGAGTGATCTCGGTCGGTGTGGCGCTCAGCGATGAGGAGGTCACCCTGCTGCACCGTCTGGGCCGCCCGCTGGTCGGAATCGGCGGACCCATCCGCGGCGTGGACACGATCGCCATCGACGACGTTGCCGCGGCCCGGCTCGCCACCGAGCACCTGCTCAGCCTGGGGCACACGGACATCGTGCACATCGGCGGCAGCAAAGAAGACGAGATGGACTTCCAGGTGCACAGCAACCGGCTCACCGGTTTCTACGCCGCCATGAGCGCCGCCGGCCTGCCCACCGAACGCTCGGGCCTGTTCTACGCCTGCGAGTTCACGATGCCGGGCGGCTACGAGGTGGGCCTCGCCGTGTTCGGCGACCCGCGCACCCGCCCCACCGCGGTCTTCGCCGCGAGCGACGAGATCGCGATCGGTTTGATCGTCGCCGCCAGGGAACTGGGCATCCAGGTGCCGGCCGACCTGTCCGTGATCGGGATCGACGGACATCCGTATGCCGATATGTTCCGTCTGACCACCCTCGAGCAGCACCCGCGCACACAGGGCCGGCTCGCGGTGCAGGCCCTCCTGACGGAATTGGAGAACCCCACTCAGCACGGCGACGAGGATCACCTGACCCGGCTGCCCACGAACCTGGTCATCCGCTCGAGCACCAGCGGCCCACGGCTCACCCACGGGGGCTGACACCGTGCGTCGGGCCTGACGGAACGGGCATAACGACAGAAGGCGCCGCATCCGATGGATGCGACGCCTTCTCTGTGTGGACGGCTTGCGCCGTCACGCCTCTACGAGAAGCAGAGAACCCGTCGCGGCGCCCCGACTACTTGAGGACGGCGGTGGCGCCGGCAGCTTCGAGAGCAGCCTTGCCCTTTTCAGCGGCTTCCTTGGAAACGCCTTCGAGGACGGCCTTCGGCGCGCCATCGACGACGGCCTTGGCCTCGCCGAGGCCCAGGCTGGTGAGCTCGCGCACAACCTTGATGACCTGGATCTTCTTGTCGCCGACAGCCTCGAGGATGACGTCGAAAGCGGACTGCTCTTCGACCTCTTCAACGGGGGCGGCGGGACCGGCAGCGCCGGCAGCGGCGACCGGTGCAGCGGCGGTGACCTCGAAGGTCTCCTCGAACGCCTTGACGAACTCGGAGAGTTCGATGAGGGTGAGGCCCTTGAACTGTTCGAGCAATTCCTCGGTGGAAAGCTTTGCCATGATTTTTCTCCCTATAGTTTCTTAGTTACTCACCGCGATGCCAGGCAGATGCCTAGTTCGCGGACTCCTGCTTCTCACGCAGCGCGTCGATGGTGCGAACAGCCTTCGACAGCGGTGCGTTGAACAGATATGCGGCTCCGAACAGCGAGGCCTTGAATGCGCCGGCCAGCTTGGCCAGCAGCACTTCGCGGGACTCGAGGTCGGCGAGCTTGCCTACCTCTGCGGCGGTGAGCGGGTTACCGTCGAAGTAACCACCCTTCACTACCAGGAGAGGGTTTGCCTTGGTGAAGGCACGCAGGGTCTTCGCAACGGCGACAGGGTCTCCGTGAACGAATGCGATTGCGGACGGACCGACAAGCTCGTCGTCAAACGACGTGATGCCGGCGTTGTTCGCCGCAATCTTGGTCAGCGTGTTCTTCACCACGGCGTACGTGGCGTCCGCACTGATGGAAACGCGCAGCGACTTGAGCTGCGCAACAGTGAGACCGCGGTACTCGGTGAGCAGAACGGCGGTCGAGCTCTGGAATTTCTCCGTAAGCTCGGCGACCGTTGCTTCCTTGTTCGCCATGGCGCTCCTCTTGGTTTCATGTGCCGGTAGCCCGGGGAGCAGACACGAAAAAAGCTCCGGCGCAGGCGCCGGAGCTGGGAACGCATTCCGAAAGAATGCAGTCTGACTTCGAATCCTGCGCGGGCCGTTCACGTGAATGAACCTTCGATTGCCAGTGCATTTCTACACGGCAATAACCGGCGGTCTTTGGCTTTCTCCAACGATACGGGATGGTGGAGGCCGGTGCAAATCGGCATCCGTTCACTGCATCCCCGAACCCGCCTCCCGCTGCCCGCTGCCCGCCTGCGACTCCTGAACCCGACCCTGAACCAATTCGACGGAGATTTTGCCCGAAATGGCCGGTTTCGGGTTCAAAACCTTGTTCTGGAGCAAAATCTCCGTCGAATTCGCATGGCGAACCGGGCAGACCACGCACCGGCACGGGACGGGGTCAGGCGAGCGCGACGGGGAGGGAGACGCGGAAACACGTGAAACCGGGGCGGCTCTCGACCTCGATCTCGCCCTGGTGCGCGGCCACGACCGCGTGGGCGATGGCCAGGCCGAGGCCCGTGCTGCCCGTTCCCCGGTAGCGCGTGCTGTCGCCGCGGGCGAAACGCTCGAACAGTGTGGCCCGGAGGTTCTCGGGGACGCCGGGGCCGTCATCCGTCACTGTCAGGATAACGCGGTCGTTCTGGCGTGCGAGGGCCACGTCGACCGTGGTCTCGGGGGGCGTGTGGATACGCGCGTTGGCGAGCAGGTTGGCGAACACCTGGTGCAGCCGCGCGGCATCACCGACGATTTCCACCGGCTCGTCGGGCAGCTCCAGGCCCAGCACCCGTCCCGGGCCGGCGGCGTGGGCGTCGCTGACGACGTCCACGATCAGGCTGGTCAGGTCGACCGGGCTGCTGACCAGCTCCCGGCCTTCGTCGAGACGGGCGAGGAGCAGCAGGTCTTCGACCAGGCCGGTCATCCGCACCGATTCCGACTCGATCCGCCCCAGGGAATGCAGCGCGTCCGGCGGCAGTTCCTGGTCGGAGCGGCGGGTGAGTTCGGCGTAGCCGCGGATCGACGCCAGCGGCGTGCGCAGCTCGTGGCTGGCGTCGGCGACGAACTGGCGCACCTTGCGCTCACTGGCCTGACGTGTTTCGAGCGCCACGTCCACGTGGTCGAGCATGCGGTTCAGCGCCGATCCCACCCGGCCGACCTCGGTGCGGGGGTCGGTGTCGGCGGCCGGTACCCGGTCGACGAGCGAGACCTCCCCACGGTCCAGGGGGAGCTCGGACACCCGCGCCGCCGTCTCGGTCACGCGCACCAACGGGCGCAGGGCGAGCCGCACGATCCAGGTGGCCAGAATCGCGACGATGAGGATGCCGACCAGGGAGACCACCGCAATGATGATGCCCAACTGGGTGACCGTGTTCTGCACCCCGGAGAGCGGCAGGCCCACCAGGTAAAGGGTGCCGTTGCGGGTCGTGTCGGCCCTGACCCGGTAGCTGCCGGCGTCTTCGCCGAGATGCACCGTCACCGCGGTCGATTCCCGCATCTGTTCGGCCAGCAACTGCACCTGCTCACCGGTCAGCTTGGCGATCTCGCCGCTCTCCTCCTCCGTGTAGCCGGCCGTGACGGTCGAGCCGTCGTAGACCAGGGCCAGCGTTCCAGGCTGCTGGGCCGGACCGGACAGAATCATCTGCGCCGTCGGTGTGAAGAGTGCCCCGTTGCCGCCCTCGTCGTCCGCATCCCGGCGCACGTCGATCACGGCGCCTGACCGGTCCGACGCGCTTTGCAGCTGCTGGTCGAGGCCGTCGATCAGGGAGGCACGGAGAATGGCGACGCTGACCATCCCGATACCAATACTGACCAGGGCGAGGAGGCCGACGACGGCGAGCACCAGCCGCCGGCGCAGGGTCCACGGCGCGCGTCGCCGGCGAGCGCCCGGCTCGCGGGGAGAATTCGGGGTCACGAAGCGGTCTTCAACATATAGCCGGCGCCGCGCACCGTGTGGATCATCGGCACGCGGCCGGCGTCGACCTTCTTGCGCAGATAGGAGATGTAGATCTCGACGACGGAGGACTTGCCGCCGAAGTCATAGCTCCACACCCGGTCGAGGATCTGGGCCTTGCTGAGCACCCGCCGGGGGTTGCGCATCAGGAAGCGCAACAGTTCGAATTCGGTGGCGGTCAGCTCGATCGCGTCTCCCCCGCGGAACACCTCGTAGCTGTCCTCGTCGAGGGTGAGGTCGCCGACCGAAATGCGGGGATCCAGGGAGTCGGCCACGGTGAGGGTGGACCGGCGGATGAGCCCGCGGAGCCGGGCGACGACCTCTTCAAGGCTGAACGGTTTGGTGACGTAGTCGTCGCCGCCGGCCGTCAGCCCCTTGAGCCGGTCGTCGAGGGAGTCCTTGGCCGTGAGGAAGAGCACGGGCGTCTCGTGGCCGTCCGACCGCACGCGTTGCAACACCTGCAGGCCGTCGAGGTCGGGCAGCATGATGTCGAGCACGATCGCATCCGGCCGGAATTCGCGGGCGATCGTGAGCGCCTGACGCCCCTCGCCGGCCGTGCGCACCTCCCAGCCCTCATAGCGCAGCGCCATCTGGAGCAGATCGGTCAGCGTGGGTTCGTCGTCGACCACGAGCACCCGGATGGCGCTGCCGTCCGCCCTGGTCAGGCGCGGTGCGCGGACCACTCGCTCGTTCTCGCTAGTGCTCATGATTACCAGTATCCGAGTGTTGGCTATGAATCGGCTATGCGCAGTCTTGGTCTCTGCTGTGACGCGAAACCGTCATCCGTCCGCTGTCGCCCCGCAGCCATAGCGCGACGGCTGATGCCGCCCGGCGTGGGCAGGCCCGGCGAACAGGCACAATGGAACAGTGACGAACCAGCTGCTCTCCCTGTTCGATGAGGAGGTGCATCCGTCGCCCGTCGATGCCCGGCCGGTGGCGCCCCTGGTCGCCGCGGCGCACCTCCGGCGCATCGTTGCCGATTCCACCGACCGGGTGACCTGGCTGCGGGCCCGCGCCCAGGGGATCACGGCCACGGATGTCGCCAAGCTCGCCACCCCGAAATCGCTGCAGACCGCCGTCTACGACAAGCTCAACGGCAGCAGCTTCAACGGCAACAGCTTCACGGACCACGGGCGCGCCCGGGAGCCCGAGATCGCGGCCTGGGTGCTCGGCCGCTACGGCATCGAGCCCAGCACGGCCCTGTTCCACGCGGCCCACCACCGGCGGCACCTGGCCACCCCCGACGGCGTCGGCACCGGTTCAGGCCAGGGTGCCGGCGGCCTTGAACTGGCCGAGATCAAGACGACGAGCAAGGCCTGGCGCAGCATCCCGCGCTCGTACTTGCGTCAGGTGTGGTGGCAGCAGTACGTGCTCGGCGCCGAACGCACCCTGCTCGTCTGGGAACAGCACCAGGACTTCGTCCCCGTGAATGCCGAGCCCGAGTGCCGGTGGATCGACCGTGACGAAGACCAGATCGCGATCCTGGTGGGGTACGCCAACAACCTGATCGCCCTGCTCAACCAGCAGACCACCTCGGGTCCACCGCCCGCGCAGGCCTGACCGGTCGTCCACCGGTCGTCCACCGGTTTCGCAGCGCGCGGATGCCCGCGGGAAAGCCGCTTGCCGGGTGTCGCAGGCGGCTTTCCCCTCGGCGTCACGCCACTACTGATTGAGCAAGTTCGCGCCGCTTCGGGTGCGGTACGACTTTTTCAGATGAGCCGGGCGGAGTGCTGAGTACTGGCTCGGTGGGGGGATGATCCGAACCCAAGAGAGACCGGATGCGGGAAACCAGGGACTCTTCCACACACCGGGGTCGGTCCCCCTTTATGTGGACAGACTATGCGCCTGGCCCCCCTTCCAGCCAGACCTCGCCGCCACCAGATTCGGCCTCTTGCACCCCCAATTCGAGGGACACCGGGATGTGCCGGTTTGTCCCGGTTGTGCCCCGGCGGCGCGCAACCCACGAGAGAATGGGCAGATGGGAAACGCCACGAATCACTCACCGACCATGCGCGCCCTCGTGATCGACCGCCCCGGCCCGGCCGACGAGCTGCACCTGGCCGAGGTGGACGCCCCGATCGCGATTTTCGATGAACTCCTCGTGCGGGTCGTCGCCGCCGGAGTCAACCCGATCGATGCCAAAACCAGGGCCGGCGGCGGCGTCACGAAGGCCATCCGCGGCTACCCGACCGTGCTCGGACTCGATTTCAGCGGCGTCGTGGTCAGCGCGCCCTACGAGGCGTTCCCGCTGCAGCCCGGCGACGCGGTCTTCGGCATCGCCCGCGTGCCCCGCACCCCCGGCAGCTACGCCGAGCTGGTGACCGTCTCCAGCCTGAACGTCACCCGCAAGCCCGTGCAACTCAGCCACGTCGAGGCGGCCGCTGTACCGGTAGCGGCGCTCACCGCGTGGGGCATGGTCGTGGACCTGGCCGCGGCGGCTCCCGGGCAACGGATGCTCATTCACGCCGGCAGCGGCGGGGTCGGCCATTTCGCCGTGCAGTTTGCCAAGGCCTTCGGCGCCCACGTGACCGCGACCGGGTCGACCCGCAACCTTGATTTCCTGCGAGAGCTCGGCGCCGACGTCGTCATCGACCACACCCAGACCCGGTTCGACGAGGTGCTCTCCGGGCTGGACGCGGTGATCGACCTGGTCGGCAATGTTCACGACAACACCGGCACTCGGTCGCTCGGCGTGCTGCGCCCCGGCGGAATCCTGGTGAACGCGCCGACCGGAAGCTGGCCGACCATGGCGGAGGAGGCCGCGGCCGCGGGCATCCGTGCCACCGGATTCAAAGTGGCGCCCTCCGGGCACACCCTCGACGTCATCACCGAACTCATCGACGACGGCGCCGTGCGGGTGCACGTGGACCGGGTGTTCCCCCTCGCAGACGGCGCGGCGGCGCACCGCCTGATCGAGGAGGGACACACACGCGGCAAGATCGTGCTGCGGGTGACGGATGACCCGACCGGCTCCTCTGCGGACTCCGGCTCCGACTCTGCCGGGCCTCGCTCGTGAGCGGCGACGGCCCGTCCCTCGTCTGGTTCCGCGACGACCTGCGCCTCGCGGACAACCCGGCCCTGCAGGCCGCGCTCGAACGCGGCAAGCCGATCGTGGCCGTGTACGTGCTGGACGAGGAGTCCCCTGCGGTCCGGCCGCTCGGTGGCGCGGCCCGGTGGTGGCTTCACGGGAGCGTGACAGCGCTGGCCGACTCGCTGGAACGCCTGGGCGGCCGGTTGACGCTGCGCCGGGGGCCGGCCGAGGACATGATCATGGCGCTCGCGGCATCCGTCGGCGCCGACGCCGTATTCTGGAACCGTCGCTACGGCGCCGCCGAGCGCGAGGTGGACACCCGGATCAAGTCGGGCCTCACCGCGGCCGGAACGGAGGCCCGCAGCTTTGCCGGCGCTCTCCTGTTCGAGCCATGGACGATCCAGACCGGCCAGGGGGGCACCTACTCGGTGTTCACCCCCTTCTGGCGGGCGTGCACGGCCGGCCCGCCGCCGCGCGCACCCTACCCCGCACCCGAGTCGATCCCCGGCTTCCCCGGAGAGATCCCCTCCGACGCGCTCGCCGGCTGGGGCCTCCTGCCGACCCGGCCCGACTGGGCGGCCGGGCTGCGGGGCGCCTGGCAGCCCGGCGAGGACTCCGCTCACCGCCTGCTCGAGACCTTCCTGAGCGAGTCCCTCACTCGGTACGGCGACGAGCGCGACGAGCCGGCCCAGGCGGTCACCTCGCGTCTGTCGCCGCACCTGCGCTGGGGCGAGATCAGTCCATTCCAGATCTGGCATGCAACCGAGCGGGCCAGGATCGGCCTCACCGGGCCCGCCCAGGCCAGTGCGACCCGATTCCTTACCGAGATCGGCTGGCGGGAGTTCAGCTACCACGTGCTGTTCACCAACCCCACCCTCGCCACCGTCAACCTGCGGCCCGAATTCGACGCTTTCCCCTGGCCGAAACTTGACCAGCGCGTGCTCGAAGCCTGGCAGCGCGGCCGCACCGGGATCTCGCTCGTCGACGCCGGCATGCGAGAACTCTGGCGCACCGGCAGCATGCACAATCGAGTGCGCATGGTGACGGCATCGTTCCTGATCAAGAACCTGCTGATCGACTGGCGGCTCGGAGAGCAGTGGTTCTGGGACACCCTCGTCGACGCCGACGCCGCGAGCAACCCGTTCGGCTGGCAGTGGGTGGCCGGGTCCGGCGCCGACGCCGCCCCCTTCTTTCGGGTCTTCAACCCGGAGCTGCAGGCGAAGAAGTTCGATCCAAACGCGGAGTACATCCGTCAGAACGTGCCGGAATACGGCACGGATGCCTACCCGGCCCCGATCGTCGACCTCGGCGAGACGAGACGGGCGGCCCTCGCCGCCTACGAACAGATCAAGGGGATGAAGGAGCAGTCGATCGCGGCCCGCGCGGCCGGGGCGGAGGGCACCGGTTAGAGCGCCCGCTCCAGCACGAAGTCGTCCTCGTACCGTTCGCCCACCAGGAAGCGCTTCTCGCCGACCGTGACGAACCCGTTCTTCTCGTAGAAGCGAATGGCCCGCGCGTTCTCCTGGTTCACGCCCAGCCAGCTGCCGGCCGCGCCCCGCGCCCGGGCGGCGTCCAGGGTCGCGTTCATCAGGGCCGCCGCCACCCCGCGGCCGTGCGTCTCGGCGCGCAGGTAGCACTTGCTCAGTTCCGCCGTGGGTCGGATCGTGGCCGCCGCCCGCGCATCGTCATCGGCCGGCTCTGCGAATACGAGCATCGTGTAGCCGAGCATGACCCCGGCCGCCCCGGCCGCCCCGGCCTCCCCGGCCACTTCGGCCACGAGAATCAGCCGGTCCGGGTCGGCCAGGTAGGCGTCGAAGTTGCCCTCCGCGAGCACGTCACGCAGGAACGCGGCGATGGCCTCGGCCGAGGTGTGTGGCGGGCAGGCGAGCGCGAAGGTGGCGACGGCCAGCTCGGCCAGCGCCGCGGCATCCGTCGCCGTCGCCGTGCGAATCTCGATCACCGATCCAGCTTATCGACGCCCCCACCATCCCACCACTGCATGCGAGAGCGCGCACGATGCCCCCTCAGTAGTGCTGAACGGGCTGAGTGCGCGCTTTCGCGGCCAAGGGCTACAGGTAGCGGGCGTACGCTCCCACGGTGAGGAACGTCGGGAACTCGGGCTCGAGCGCGCATGCCCGGAACACCTCGAGCGCGTCGTCGAACCGGTCTCCGGGCGTGCGCTCGAGTGCCTCGTACACGTCGACGAGCTGTTCCTCGACCCAGGTTCCGTCGATCCGGATGCCCTCGGCGGTGATCGAGCCCAGGTGGATCCACTGCCAGATCTGTGAGCGGGAGATTTCCGCGGTCGCGGCGTCCTCCATCAGGTTGTCGATGGCCGCCGCGCCGACGCCGCGCAGCCAGGACTCGATGTAGCGCAACCCGATCGTGAGGTTGTCGTGAACGCCGGCCTCGGTGATCTGCCCGCCGACGGACTCCACGTCGAGCAGCTGGGCGGCCGTGACGCTCACCTCGACGCGGGTGCGGTGCAGCTGGTTCGGCTGGTCGCCGAGCACGCGGTCGAACTCGGCTTGGGCCGTCGGGATGAGGTCCGGGTGCGCCACCCAGGTGCCGTCGAAGCCGTCGGTGGCCTCGCGCTTCTTATCGGCGGCCACCGCCTCGAGGGCACGCCGGGTCACCTCCGGGTCGCTCCGGTTCGGGATGAACGCGCTCATTCCGCCGACGGCATACGCACCGCGCCGGTGGCAGGTCGACACCAGCAGCTCGGTGTAGGCGCGCATGAAGGGCACGGTCATCGTGATCTGCTTGCGGTCGGGGAAGACGAACCGGCTCCCGCGGGTGCGGAACGTCTTGATGATGCTGAAGATGTAGTCCCAACGTCCGGCGTTCAGGCCTGCGCAATGGTCACGCAGCTCGTAGAGGATCTCCTCCATCTCGAAGGCGGCCTGGATCGTCTCGATCAACACGGTGGCCCGGATGGTGCCGTACTCGATGCCGAGGCGGTCCTCCGAGTGACTGAAGATATCGTCCCAGAGACGGGCCTCGACGTGGCTCTCGAGCTTCGGCAGGTAGAAGTACGGTCCGCTGCCGCCCTCGATCAGGTGCTGCGCGTTGTGGAAGAAGTACAGCCCGAAGTCGACGAGGCTGCCGGACGCGTTCGTCCGGCGGTTCGCGCGGTCGACGAACGTCAGGTTCTTCTCCACCAGCTGCCAGCCGCGCGGGCGCATCACGATGGTGGGCGTGGCGCCGGTGGCGTCGCCGGTGACGGCGTATTGCTTGCCCTCCGGGCTGGTGAAGCTCAGCTGACCGCGCACCTGGTCGAACAGGGTCAGCTGGCCCTCGACGACGTTCGCCCAGGTGGGGCTGGTGGCGTCTTCCTGGTCGGCCAGCCAGACCTTCGCGCCCGAGTTCAGCGCGTTGATGGCCATCTTGCGGTCGGTCGGTCCGGTGATCTCCACCCGGCGGTCGACCAGCCCGGGACCCGCACCGGCAGCCGTCCAGGTGAGGTCACGACGGATGTGCGCGGTCTCGGTGAGGAATCCCGGGTCGCGCCCATTGGAGGCATCCACGCGCTTGCGCAGTCGAGTCGCCAGCAAGTCCTGCCGCGTACCGGCGAACCGGTCGTGCAGCTCGGCCAGGAATACCAGCGCCTCCGGCGTGAGGATCTCCTCATAGCGCGGACCGAGATCGCCGGTGATCTCGAGGTGCGGTTCGATGGTGGCAAAACTGCCGGTGTTCGTGGTCAGACTGGCGGCCTGGACCTGGTCGGATGTCGCCAGGGGCGGGGTGTTCATGGGCTGAGCTCCTTCGGAAGTTGAACGGGGAGGGCTGCGTGACTGGCGCCGCCTGGGGAAAGCGCCATTGCTTGCCTGATTTCCACTGTGGACCAGGGGACCCGGTCACGCCGTCGCCGGCATAACAGAAGAACAGCATTTCTTCTGGCTACGAGAAGTTATCCCCGGAGTATGTGAGCATGGGGCATGGTCACCGTCGATCCCGCCTTCCGCTCCTCCCTGTCCGCGGCTCCTCCCGAGGAGGCAGGGCTCGATGCGCTCACCCTGGGGCGGCGCATCCGTGAACTGCGCACGAACCGGCGCATGACTCTGGACGCCCTTGCGGCCGCCATCGACCGGGCACCCTCTCAGGTGTCGATGATCGAGAACGGCAAGCGCGAGCCGCGCCTGTCGATGCTGCGCACCATCGCGACCGCGCTCGGCACCACGGTCGACGACCTGTTGAAAACGGATGCCCCATCCGAGCGGGCGGCGCTGGAAATCGCCGTCGAGCGCGCTCAGCGGGGCCCCGTGTTTACCGCCCTCGGACTGCCGCATATCCGCGTTGGCCGGGGAACGAGCGACGAAACATTGCAGACACTGCTCAGCCTGCACAACGAGATCCTGCGCCTGCACCGGGAGCGGGCGGCGACCCCGGAGGAGGCCCGGCGAGCGAACGTGGAGCTGCGAGCCACCATGCGGGCCCGGGACAATTACTTCCCCGAGCTCGAGGCACAGGCGCAGCGCCTGCTCGCCGCGGTCGGCCACACCGGCGGGCCGGTTTCCCACCAGGTGGTGGCCGACATGGCGACCCATCTCGGCTACTCGCTGCACTACGTGGGCGACCTTCCGAACTCGACCCGCTCGGTGACGGACAAGCGCAACCGGCGCATCTACCTGCCCACCGAGCAGTCGGCGTCCCGCGACTCCCGCTCCCCCATTCTGCAAGCGTTCGCCACCCTGCTCTGCGAACACGAGGAGCCCGGAAACTATGCGGAATTTCTGTCTCAGCGGGTGGAGACCAACTATCTGACCGCGGCCATCCTGCTGCCCGAAAAAGACACCGTGAAACTCCTCACCGAGGCGAAGAACCTGCGACGTATCTCGATGGAGGATCTGCGGGACGCCTTCGCGGTGTCCTATGAGACGGCGGCGCACCGGTTCACGAACCTCGCCACCGCGCGGCTCGACGTCCCGGTGCACTTCATGAAGGTGCACGAGTCCGGCACCATGATCAAGGCGTACGAAAACGATTCGGTGCGCTTCCCGAGCGACGCGCTCGGCGCGGTCGAGGGCTCGACGGTCTGCCGCAACTGGACCGCGCGCACCGTCTTCCACGTCGCCGACCGGTTCAGCCCCTGGTACCAGTACACCGACACCCCGAGCGGTACCTTCTGGTGCACCTCGCGCATCGAGAAGGCCAAAGAGGGCGACTACTCCGTCAGTGTGGGCGTGCCGTTCACGCACGTGAAGTGGTTCCGTGGCCGCGAAACCAACAACCGGGCCGTGTCCACCTGTCCCGACGAGTCGTGCTGCCGCCGCGCGCCCGAGGAGCTCTCGGAGCGCTGGTCCGGGCAGTCCTGGCCGGCCGCGCGCACGCCCACCAGCCTGCTCGCGGCCCTGCCCACGGGCACCTTTCCCGGCGTCGACCAGACCGAGGTGTTCCAGTTTCTGGAGTCGCACGCGCCGGTGAGATGAGAGCGGGGCGGGCACATGGCCGACGGGGACCGCGCCTGAGATGATGAACGAGTAGCAGAGCCGCGCCGAACAAAGGACGATCCGTGGGCACGACCATTTTCGAGCGGGCCAGGCCCGCCGCATCCGTCATCGCGGGCGCCCTCGCCGACACCCGCTCCGCGCCGTTCTGGCTGGACGACGTGTCTCCGCAGACCGGCTACCCGACCCTCACGGCCGACCTCGACTGTGATCTCGCCATCGTCGGCGGCGGCTACCTCGGACTCTGGACCGCCGTGCTCGCTCAGCAGGAGAACCCGGGCGCTCGCGTGGTGCTGCTCGAAGCGCGCACGATCGGCTGGGCTGCGTCGGGCCGCAACGGCGGTTTCTGCGAGGCCAGCCTGACCCACGGCGAGGAGAACGGCCGACGCCGCTGGCCGACGGAGATCGACCGGCTCACCGAACTCGGCCTCAAGAACCTCGACGAGATCGAGCGGGCCGTCACCGAGCTCGGGCTGAAGTGCGACTTCGAGCGCACCGGCGCCATCGACCTGGCCGTCGAGGAGCACCAGGTCGACTGGCTGCGCGAGGAACCGACCGGAACCGACAGCGTGTTCCTGGATGCCGCGGCCCTGCGCGCCGAGGTCGGCTCCCCCACGTACCTGGCCGGCATCTGGCACAAGCGAAGCAACGCGCTCGTGCACCCGGGTCGGCTGGCTACCGAGCTCGCCCGGGTCGCCACCGAACTTGGGGTCGAGATCTTCGAACACACCCCGGTGAAGAACCTGGACACGCAGGGACTCACTCCGGCGCAGGGCACCCGGCTCCGCACCGAGTCGGGTGTGGTGCGGGCGACGAAGACCGCGCTGGCGACCAACGTGTTCCCTTCGCTGCTGGCCCGCAACCGCCTGTCCACGGTGCCGGTCTACGATTACGTGCTGATGACCGAGCCGCTGTCGCCCGATCAGCTCACCGCCATCGGCTGGCAGAAGCGGCAGGGACTGAGCGATCTGGCCAACCAGTTCCACTACTACCGGTTGAGCGCAGACAACCGCATACTCTTCGGCGGCTACGACGCGATCTACCACTACGGAGCCCGAGTGCGGAGCGGCTATGAGAACCGGCCGGAAAGCTTCCAACAATTGGCCGGCCACTTCTTCACCACATTTCCGCAGCTGGCCGGGCTGCGTTTCAGCCACCAGTGGGCCGGCGCCATCGACACGTCGACCCAGTTCTGCGCGTTCTATGGCACGGCCCGCGGCGGACGGATCAGCTACGCCGCCGGGTTCACCGGTCTAGGCGTGGCCGCGACGCACTTCGCGGCGAAGGTCATGCTCGACCAACTGGCGGAGCGCAGGACCGAGCGCACGCAGCTGGAGATGGTGCGCGGGCGGCCACTCCCGTTCCCACCGGAGCCCCTCGCTTCGATGGGCATCCAGACCACGCGCTGGTCACTCGACCGCGCCGACCACAACCGAGGCCGCCGCAACATCATCCTGAAGACGCTCGACGCGCTGGGCCTCGGCTTCGACTCGTAGGGCTCGATAGCGCTCGGGGCGCTCAGCGCGCTCGGAACCCTGGCAGCGTCCGCGGCCCGAACGAATTCGACGGAGATTTGGCTCAAAACGGTTTAAACCACGTTGGGAGAGCGCTCCATCCTCAAAATCTCCGTCGAATTGGTTCGACGGGCGGGGTGGGTGAGCCACGGCATCCGTGGGTCCGAGGCAACGGATGCCGCGGCGCGGCTCAGGCCTCCCCGGTTCAGGTCGGGACGGCGCTGATCAGGAGATAGCGGTCGCCGATGACCTCAAAGGCCGTGCTGGTGGCCTCCTGCACGATGTCCATCTGATTCGACAGGTCGTTCAGGAGGTCCATGATCGGCCGGTATTCCAGCTGGCTGCGGATCTGACCCAGCACCCGTTGCGACCCTCGGTCACACCGACGCGGTCGGTGTGCGGTTCCATCTCGCGCAGGCATTGTTCCGCCCGCGAGATGAACAAGGCCACCGACCGCGGAAACAGCCGGCCTCGTAGGCCCCCGACGGAGCGCCGGATGGTCGTCCCCGAAGGCCCGCTGGCCTCGGTCAACGACCGGGTTGGCCAGCAACCGTGCGGTCATGTCTCCCTGCTCCAGGCTGCAGAAGTGCCGCGCCTCGCCGCGGCTGACGCCGGACTCGACCGTGGGCCGCTCCTCCTGCTCGATCACGCGGGGCACCGCGGCCAGCGGGACGGGCCGTGAGCGAGGTGAGCTCGGGGAACATCTCATCCCCGGCCCGGGGCGCGCCCCGTCCAGCGCGTCCAGCCACTCAGCCCGCAAGACGACGTGCGCGGTCTGCAGATTACCGAGAGCACCCAGACGGGTGCCCCGGTGCTGGCCACGGGCATCTCCCTCTCGGTGGCGCGGGGTGAGGTCATCGGCCTGGTCGGTGTCACCGGTTCCGGGGCACGCGAGATCGCTCTGGCCATCCCGGGCCGGCTGCCCGAACCGGCGGTGATCGCGGCCGGCTCCATCCTGATCGACGGTATCGAGCTCGTCCGGGCATCGCGGCGCGCCCTCAACCGGTTGCGCGACACGAAAATCTCTCTCACTTCCCCTGCCGCGCCGACGGGCCTGGCCCCGGACCAGGTCATCGGCCGCTTGCTCGCCCGAACCCTGCGCCGGACAGGGGGTCTGTCCCGAACGGATGCCGCTCGGCGTGCGTTGGAACTCCTCGAGAAGGTCGGGCTGCCGGATCCGCAGGCGACGTCGCTGGTGGTTCCGACCCAGCTCGAACCGACCGCGCTGCTCCAGGTGACGATCGCGGCCGCGCTCTCACAGCCCCCGGACGTCCTGATCCTGGACGAGCCGACGCGCGCCGTCGAGGCTGCGGGCGAGCCCTCCGCACTGGTGCTCTGCCGCGGGTTCCTCCAGGAGTTCGGACTGTCGATCATCGTGGTCTCCCGGAACCTCGGCCTGGCGGCCGCCATCTGCGACCGAGTGGCGGTCGTGGAGGCGGGACGGGTCGTCGAGCAGGCTTCGGCGGCCGAGATCCTCGCTTCACCGCGGCATCCGCACACCCACAGCCTGCTCGAGGCGGCCCGCTACGCGCGCGGCTGACCGGTTCCGGTTAGGCCGGTTCCGTCCCCGATCCGGACCGACCCGACGACACCGCGTTGCGCGCTGCGAGAATGTGCGAGCGCATGGCGACCTCGGCCCAGAGTGCGTCTCCCGACCATAGCGCCGTGAGGATGTCGCGGTGGTGGTGGTTGCTGCCGGCCCGGAAGACGGCGGCGTCGCGGCGGAAGAGCGAGGCCATCATCGGGGCGCGGCCGACGGACGCGGCCAGGGCCATCAGCTGGGTGACGCCCGACGCGGCCACGATGATGCGGTGGAATTCGGCGTTGAGCACGCCCAGCCGGCCGATGCCCTCGGCGTCGGTTGCGCGCACGAACTCCTCCATGGCGTCAATCAGGATGGCCAGCCGGTCGAGGTCGGCCGGCTCGATCCGCGCCGCCGCGAGGCCCGCCGCCCTGCTCTCGAGAGCCGCGCGAAGAAAATACGTCTCGCAGATCTGCTCGGTGGTCCATTCCACGACCGTGGCACCCCGGTTCGGCACGAACTCCACCAGGCCGGCCTCGTCGAGCCGGCGCAGCGCCTCGCGCACGGGGGTGCGGCTGACGCCGAGTTCCTGGGCCAGCGCCGTCTCCCGCAGCGTGGCCCTGGCGGGCAATTCCCCCGAGAGGATGCGCGCACGCAGGTTCGCGAACACGGTCTGTCCCCCCGTCACCCCCACTGTGCTCCTCCCCCGTCGATCGGACTGACGGCCAATCTGCTTGCCACTATGTCACATCGCGGCCTCAGGAGAACGCGTTCAGGCCGGTCAGGGCCCGCCCGAGCACGAGCTGGTGGATTTCGTCGGTGCCCTCATAGGTGCGCACCGATTCCAGGTTCGCCAGGTGGCGCATCACTGGGAATTCGCTGGTAATGCCGTCGCCGCCGAGGATGACGCGGGCCTCGCGGGCGATCTGGATCGCCTCGCGCACGCTGTTGAGCTTGCCGATGCTGATCTGGGTGGGGGTCAGCGTGCCGCGCTCCTTGAGCCGACCGAGGTGCAGGGCCAGCAGCACCCCCTTCTCGTATTCCACGAGCATGTCGGCGAGCTTGGCCTGGATCAACTGGGTGGCCCCGATCGGTTTGCCGAACACCTCACGGGTCTTCGCGCGCAGGATGGCGGCGTCGAGGCAGCTGCGGGCGGCGCCCATGGCCCCCCAGACGATGCCGAAGCGCGCCTCGTTGAGGCAGCCGAACGGCCCGGACAGCCCAGCGGCACCGGGCAGGATCGCATCGAATGGCACCTGCACGGCGTCCAGGTGCACGTCGCACTGGATCGACGCACGCATCGAAAGCTTCTTGCCGATGGGGATGGCGGTGAAACCGATACTGTCGGTCGGAACCAGGAAGCCGCGCACACCGGCATCCGTTTGGGCCCAGACGATCGCGACGTCGGCGATGCTGGCCAGGCCGATCCAGCGTTTGGCACCCTCGATCACCCAGCCGTCGGCGCCCCGGGTGGCGGTGGTCGCCATCGCGGCCGGGTCGCTGCCGCCGGTCGGTTCGGTCAACGCGAAGCAGCCCACGAGCTGGCCGGCGGCCATGCCCGGCAGCCAGCGCTGCTTCTGCTCCGCAGACCCATACTTGTGGATGGCCGACATCGCCAGCGAGCCCTGCACCGAGACGAAAGTGCGCCAGCCGCTGTCAGCGGCCTCCAGCTCGAGGCAGACCAGCCCGTAGCTCACCGCCCCCGCGCCGGCGCAGCCGTACCCGGTGAGGTGCATGCCGAGGAACCCGGCCGCCCCGAGTTCAGGGATCAGCTCGGCCCGGAAGTGCTTCTCCTCGAAGTCGTCCTCGATGGTCGGCAGGATGCGGTTGGTCGCGAAAGCGCGCGCCGCGCGCGCCCAGACGATCTCCTCCGGCTCGAGCAGGGCATCGAGGTCGAAGACGGTGTCGACCAGCGGGCTGGGCACAAGCGGGGTGGGGCGGCCTGCGGCGGTCACGAGAGTCCTTTGGGGGTCGGCGGAACACGATAGAGATCTGTGGCTGGTACGGGGGCTGGTACGGGGGCTCGCCCTGGGGCAGCGGTCGGGGACGGGGCGAGCCAGTCGGCGCCCTCGTGCTCGCCTAGCCGCGGCGGGCACAGGCGGTAGGCGGCCGGGCGGCCGGCGAGGTGGATGGGGTTGGCAACCTGGCGGCTGGTGCGGCCGGCCGCACCCAGTTCCACCACCGGGTCGAGCCCCAGCGCGGCGGCGAAGGCGAACGCCTCGTCGAGGGTGTTGACCTGGCCGGCCGGCACACCGGCATCGGTCAGAACGCCCACCCAGTGCGCCGCGGGCTCGGGCCGGAGCCGGTCCTCAATCAACTTTTTCAGCACCGTGCGGTGCCGCACCCGGTCAGCGTTACCGCGGAACCGGTCGTCGTCGGCCAAGGCGGGAGCCCCGAGCAGTCGCACCAGGGTGCGGAACTGGCGATCGTTGCCCACCGCGATCACCAGCGGCCGGTCGGCGGCGTCGAACAGCTCGTACGGCGCGATGCTCGGGTGCGCATTGCCCATCCGGGTCGGTGACTGCCCGGTCGCGAGGGTGCCCGCGGCCTGGTTGGTCAGGGCGGAGAGCAGGGTGGTCAGCAGGTCCACCTCCACCCGGTGGCCGGCGGTCCCGCTCGCGTCGGTCGCGTCACGCGCACGCAGGGCGAGTAGGACGCCGCTGACCGCGTTGAGCCCGGAGAGCACGTCCACGAGGGCCACCCCCACTTTGCTCGGCTCTTCGTCTGGGCGACCGGTGACGCTCATCAGCCCGCCGACAGCCTGTACGAGCAGGTCGTAGCCGGGCAGGCGGGCGCCGGCCCCCGCGCCGAAGCCCGTGATCGAGCAGTAGACCAAGCTCGGATTGACGGCCCGCAGCTGCTCGAAGCCCAGAGCAAACCGGTCCATCACGCCGGGCCGGAAGTTCTCCACCACGACGTCGGCGGTCTCGGCGAGTCGCCGGGCCACGGCCAGTCCCGCATCGGTGCCGAGGTCGCAGACGACGCTGCGCTTGTTGCGGTTCACCGACCCGAAGTAGGTGGAGTCCCCCTGCGCGTCGACCGGCGGCAGCCACTGCCGGGTGTCGTCGCCGGCCGGGCTCTCGATCTTGATCACGTCAGCGCCGAAGTCGGCCAGCATCATGGTGGCGTAGGGGCCGGCCAGTACCCGGGAGAAATCCGCGACCCGAAGGCCCGCCAACGGCTGCCCGGTTGCGTCCTGCGGCACGACCACCTCTGTCCCCGTCGACTCGGACCACAGGACTCCGCCAGTGGCCGCTTTAACTCCGATCCTACCGGGCGGGTCGTGACCCGGAGGCAGGAACTGCAAACGGGAACTCTCGGTGAAAGTTGAATCCATCGGTTCCGTGCGTTTGCGCGCGCACAGCACTATGGTGAGCACATTCTCGCTCTCCGGCTCGATCGGAAAGGTTCCCATGTCATCACACGCGTCATCCCAGAGGAAAGGGCTCGGCGACGCCGAGCACCTCGAGGCCCTCGGCTACGAAGACACCTTCCATCGTTCGATGTCGCTCTGGGGCAATTTCGCCCTTGGCTTCACCTACCTCTCGCCGCTCGTCGGCGTCTACTCGCTGTTCGCCCTGGCCCTGAGCACGGGCGGGCCACCCTCGATCTTCTGGCTGGTGATCGTGGGCACCGGCCAGCTGCTGGTGGCACTGGTCTTCGGCGAGGTGGTGTCCCAATACCCGATCGCGGGTGGTATCTACCCGTGGACACGTCGTCTCTGGGGCAAGAGGTACGCATGGATGACCGCCTGGGTCTACGTCTGGGCGATGCTCGTCACAATCACCGCCGTCGCGGAATTCGGCAGCGGGTTCCTCGCCAGCCTGATCAACGCGCCCGTCACCAAAGAGGTCACGCTCGGGCTCTCGGTGCTCTTTCTCGTCGTGGCCTTCGCGTTCAACTTCTCCGGCACAAAGATGCTGGCCCGCGCGGCCCGGATCGGACTCGCGGCCGAATTGATCGGCGTGATCGGTCTCGGCCTCTACCTACTCCTTTTCCAGCGCAAGCAGGAGTTCAGCGTCTTCTTCGACACCCTGGGCGTCGAGGGTGACGGCAGTTACGCCACCGCGTTCCTCGGGGCCGCGCTTGCCGGACTGTTCCTGTTCTACGGCTTCGAAGCCTGCGGCGACGTGGCCGAGGAGGTGCCCGACCCGGCCAGAGGTATCCCCCGGGCCATGATCCTCACCATCCTGGTCGGCGGCGTCTCCGCCCTGTTCTCGTTCGGCGGGTACGTCCTGGCCGCGCCGGACCTGCAGGCCGTGGTCGACGGGACAGACATCGACCCGATCCCCGCGATCCTGGACGCGACCCTCGGCACGGTCGGTGCCACGCTGTTCCTCATAGTGGCGATCACGGCCTTCCTGTCCTGCGTGCTCAGCCTGCAGGCCGCGGCCAGCCGCCTGATCTTCTCTTTCGCACGAGACGGGATGGTCCCCGGCAAGACCTGGCTGGGCCAGGTGTCCCCGCGCACGGCAGTGCCGGTCAACGCACTGATCGTCGCGTCCACGATCCCGCTGTTGCTCTGCGTTGTGATCTACCTGGGCGGCAGCACGATCCTGACCCAGATCACGGCCTTCGCGGTGCTCGGCATCTATGTCG
Organism: Cryobacterium sp. TMT2-14; assembly: GCF_004402465.1. Lineage (NCBI taxonomy): Bacteria > Bacillati > Actinomycetota > Actinomycetes > Micrococcales > Microbacteriaceae > Cryobacterium > Cryobacterium sp. TMT2-14. The sequence goes on from NZ_SOFV01000014.1 coordinate 48,793, forward strand.
CGTTCCAGGCCGTGGTTCTGGCCGCGCTGCGCCAGCGTTTCAAGGGGTGGCGTCCGGCCGGGCCGTTCAGCCTGGGACCTCTCGGGTTCATCGTAAACATCATCGCCCTGGCCTACGGGATCTCCGCCATGATCCTGCTGGCGCGCCCGGGCACGACCGGGGTGTTCCTCGACGACTGGATCGTGCTGATCGGTTTGGCTGTAGTGATGGGCAGCGGCCTGCTCTACCTCTTCATCGCGAAGCCGCACACCACCTCGCACCAGCCGGAGGGCGACGCGATCGCGGTCGCCGCGATGCTCCGCGCGCACCCGCAGAACACCGATCGGGACGACCCCGCACGCAGAGACGCACGCCCCACGATGGCCAGCGAGTGAGCATCCGTTAACGAGGGAAGGGCCCAGTCTTTCGACGGGCCCTTCCTGGTGCAGCCGGGCTGCGGTGGAACTGACTAGATGCTGTTCACATCGAGAGCGATGCCGGGGCCGAACGTGGTCGAAACGGCACCCTTCATGATGTAACGGCCCTTGGAGGAGCTGGGCTTGAGGCGGACGATCTCCTCGAGAGCGGCGCTGATGTTCTCATTCAGCTGCTCGGCGGTGAAGGACACCTTGCCGACGACGAACTGCACGTTGGCGTGCTTGTCGACGCGGAACGCGATCTTTCCGCCCTTGATGTCGGACACGGCGCGCGCGACGTCAGGCGTCACGGTTCCGGTCTTCGGGTTCGGCATGAGGCCGCGCGGGCCGAGAACCTTACCGAGACGACCGACCTTGCCCATGAGCTCCGGGGTCGAGACGGCGGAGTCGAACGAGGTGTAGCCGGCGGCCACCTTCTCGATGAGCTCGTCGCCACCGACCTCGTCGGCACCGGCAGCGATTGCCGCTTCGGCCGCGGGGCCCGTTGCGAAGACGATGACGCGGGCGGTGCGACCGGTGCCGTGAGGAAGAATCACGGTACCGCGAACCATCTGGTCAGCCTTGCGAGGGTCGACGCCGAGCTTGAGGGCGACCTCGACGGTCGAGTTGAAGTTCGCGGAGCCGGTCTCCCGGGCCAGAGTGACGGCCTCGGTCGGGGTGTAGAGCTTGTCTGCGTCGATCTTCTCGGCCGCGGCCCGGTAGGCCTTTGACTTCTGTGCCATGTTGAATCTCCTGTAAAACGAAATTGAGAGTGTGGTGCGAGCCTGGCTGGCTCTTCCACGTACTGCTGGTGGCGGGATGCCTGGGGGAGGTGGTTAGGCCTCGACCGTGATGCCCATGGAGCGGGCGGTGCCGGCGATGATCTTCGACGCTGCGTCGAGGTCGTTCGCGTTGAGGTCAACCATCTTGGCCTCGGCGATCTCGCGGACCTGGGCCTGGGTGAGCTTCGCAACCTTGACGGTGTGCGGGGTTCCACTGCCCTTGGCGACGCCGGCCGCCTTCTTGATGAGCTCCGCCGCCGGCGGAGTCTTCAGGATGAAAGTGAATGAACGGTCGTCGTAGACGGTGATTTCCACCGGGATGACGTTGCCGCGCTGGGATTCCGTCTGAGCGTTGTACGCCTTGCAGAATTCCATGATGTTGACGCCGTGCTGACCCAGCGCCGGCCCGATGGGCGGTGCGGGGTTGGCGGCGCCGGCCTTGATCTGAAGCTTGATCAGACCGGTTACCTTCTTCTTCGGTGCCATTGTTCTTCCTTACTTTGTAATGACGAGCAGCCAGGGGCCGCTCTCCCGGTGGCCCGGACGGGCCCCGGTGAACTTGAATCCGTGGGGAGGGTGTTCAGTCCCTTTAGAGCTTGGTGACCTGGTCGAAGCTGAGCTCGACCGGGGTTTCGCGCTCGAAGAGGGAAACCAGCACGATGAGCTTGCCGCTTTCCGCCTTGATCTCGCTGATCGATCCGGGCAGACCCGCGAACGAGCCTTCCTTGATCGTGATCGTCTCGCCGATCTCGTAGTCGATCTCGGCCGGGAGGGCGCGGGTCGGGACCTTGCCGCCGTGTCCGCCGGTCTTGGCGGTGGGGACGTCCTGGATCTCGACGAGGCTCTTCAGCATGCCGAAGGCTTCCTCGAAGCGAAGCGGCGTGGGGTTGTGCGCGTTGCCGACGAATCCGGTGACGCCGGGCGTGTGACGCACCACGGACCAGCTGTCTTCGTTGAGGTCCATGCGAACGAGCACGTAGCCGGGGATGCGCACGCGGGTGACCATCTTGCGCTGGCCGTTCTTGATCTCGACGACGTCTTCCATCGGAACCTCGACCTGGTAGATGAAATCTTCCATGGCCATCGACTGCTTGCGGTTCTCGATGTTCGACTTCACGCGGCGTTCGAAGCCGGCATAGGAATGAATGACGAACCACTTGCCGGGCTGGAAGCGCAGTTCCTTGCGGAATTCTTCGTAGGGGTCTTCGGGGGTCTCGTCCTCGGCGGGCTCGGCATCGACATCCGTTGCCTCTTCAGCCTCGACTGCCACTTCGTCTTCGTCTTCCACGGCCTCGACGGCGGCCTCGGCCTCGTCGTCGGAATCGATGTCGAGGGCCTCGTCGACGAGAGCGTCGGCGTCGGGGTCAGCGGGCTCGGCCAACGCGTCGAGCGCGGCGTCGAGGTTGACTTCGACGCCCATGCTCGGATCGAACACGTGCACGGCGACCTGCTCGGCAGCCTCTACGGAGTCTTCTTCAGCGGCGAGGGTGTTGCCCTCCTGCGCCTCGTCCTCGGTGGAGGACTGCTCGGCGGCGGTGGCCCAGTCGACATCGTCGTGATTCGTGTCAGTCACTAAATTTCAATCCTTTTCTATTGCGTGGGCACGAAACCGTGACCCAAACAGCGTTTGCCCTGAATTCTGCAGTGACTCTTCTTGATTGATGCGTGGCTGCGGCCGCTGGGAGCGGATGCGGCACCGGAAGCTGCCTACCCGCCCGGCGTTCCGAACACGTACGTGACGGCGAGCGCGAACATCCAGTCGAAGGCGGAAACGATGGCCATCATGATGACAACGAATACCAGCACCACACCCGTGTAGCTGAGGAGTTCTTTGCGGGTGGGGGTGACGACCTTGCGGAGCTCCGCCATGACCTGCTTGATGAACAGGGACATCCGAGCGAAAGGACCGCGCTTGGAATCGAGCGCAAGTTTCGCGTTTGCGACGATTTCCTCACTGGGTTCGTCGACAACTTTTCGGGCCACCTGATTACACCTTTCATGTGCCGACGGAATGCCACCGACTTGCAGGGCGGACAGGACTCGAACCTGCAACCTGCGGTTTTGGAGACCGCTGCTCTACCAATTGAGCCACCACCCTATGGAACGAAATTCAAACTACCTCGTAGCACTCGGACCCCGGAACGAACCGACAAGCGGGCGCAAAAAAGATTGGCAGAATTGAATTACCTCGTCGAGTCTAGGTCACCCGGGGGCCACTGTAAAGCCGAGACAGCCCCAGCAGAACGAGGCAGCCCCGTATGCTCGAAGCGTGGCCCACGAATCCAAGCGCATCTCTACCCGAATCGGCTCCATTGCGGAGTCCGCGACCCTCAAGGTGGACGGCAAGGCGAAGGCCCTGCAGGCCGCCGGCCGGCCGGTCATCAGTTTCGCCGCGGGCGAGCCTGATTTCCCCACCCCGGAGCACATCGTCGAAGCCGCCCTACTGGCGGTCCGCGACCCGAAGAACCACCGGTACACTCCGGCGGCCGGGCTGCCCGACCTGCGCGAGGCCATTGCGGCCAAAACGCTCCGTGACAGCGGCCTGGCGATCTCACCCAGCCAGGTGGTCGTCACCAACGGCGGCAAGCAGGCCGTCTACCAAGCTTTCGCCACGCTGCTCGACCCGGGCGATGAGGTGCTCGTGCCCACGCCGTACTGGACCACCTACCCGGAGTCGATCCGGCTGGCCGGCGGCGTGCAGGTCGACGTCTTCGCCGGCAGTGACCAGAGCTACCTCGTCACCGTCGAGCAGCTCGAGGCGGCGCGCACGCCGCGCACCAAGGTGCTGCTGTTCGTGTCGCCGTCCAACCCCACCGGAGCCGTCTACTCCCCCGAGCAGACGAAGGCCATCGGCGAGTGGGCCGAGGAACACGGCCTCTGGATCGTCAGCGACGAGATCTACCAGAACCTCACGTATGACGGCGTGCGTGCGATCTCGATCGTCGAGGCCGTCCCCGCGCTGGCCGACCGCACCATCCTGGTCAACGGCGTCGCCAAGACCTACGCGATGACCGGCTGGCGGCTCGGCTGGATGGTCGGCCCGCAGGACGCGATGAAGGCCGCCGCCAACCTGCAGTCGCACCTGTCGTCGAACGTGTCGAACATCTCCCAGCGCGCCGGGATCGCCGCACTCAACGGCCCTCAGGATGCCGCGATCGCCATGCGGGATGCCTTCGACCGTCGCCGACAGGTCATCGTCGCCGAGCTGAACACGATCCCCGGCATCGTCACGCCGACGCCGCAGGGGGCGTTCTACGTCTACCCCGACGTCACCGGCCTGCTCGGACGCACCTGGGGCGGCGTCACCCCGACCACCTCCCTGGAGCTGGCCGATCTTATCCTGGACCAGGCCGAGGTGGCCGTCGTGCCCGGCGAGGCGTTCGGCCCCAGCGGCTACCTGCGCTTCTCCTACGCGCTCGGCGACGCGGCCCTGCTCGAGGGCGTGCAGCGCCTCCAGCGGCTGTTCGCCTAGCGCAGCGCGCCAAGCGGCTCGCCGATGAACCGACAGCTTGGGGGGTCAGGGGCACTTCTGCTCCCCCCTTCCTGTCGGTTCGGCCGGGGCTGTGGACAATCTCCGGCACCCTGTCCACGCTCGAGCGCCGCACCGCCATCCTGCGACGGATACCACCCGGCGCCTTCCTCAGTCATCACACCGCCGCCCTGATCGTCGGCATTCCGCTGCCGCTGGTCATCCCCATCGTGCCGATCCTGCAGTTCATCTCCGGCGTCTACCTGCAGTTCTACCTGCTGCCCGACTGGATGCAGAACGCGGCCAGCGTATTCCCACTGAAGTGGATGGCGCAGGGCATGCGCGGAGTGTTCCTGCCCGACAGCTTCGCGAACCTTGAGCAGAGCGGTTCCCGGGACTTTCCGCTGATCGCGCTGAGCCTGCTCATCTGGCTGGTGGTGGGGCTCGTGCTCAGCCGGGTCACGTTTCGCTGGATCCGCAAGGACACCTAGGAGCGTGACTCCTGAATGGCTTGTTGTGTCGCTCACGGAAGGTCAGAGCTGACCGCACCGCGTGGACACTGTTCATCACAGGATGAGCACCGGGCCCGGCGTCGAACCAATTCGACGGAGATTTTGGGCCAAACACCCATTTTTGAGCCCAAACGCGCTGTTCAGAGTGAAATCTCCGTCGAATTCGTTCGGGACGAGTTGCGGCAGGGCCCAGACTCGACCGACATGGCGTTTGCAGCGCACGTCCATCCCGCGTCGCGGTCCACTGCACGCCTGCGTCGGCCTCCAGAACAACGACCTCGGAACCCCGAGCCGCGAACCCCCATCGCCCGCAGCCATCAGGGCTCACTCACCGAACGACACCCGGCATTGTCGGCTCGGGCCACCGCGAGCACACTGGCAGCATGACCGACGCACCCGAGAGCCAGACGACGCCGTCGGCCGCGGGGCCCGGCACTCCCCCCACCCCCTCCGACGGGAGCAACGACTTCTTCGCCGCAATCCGTTCCACGGGGATCGTGCGCGGGAGCGACCGTTGGCTGGCCGGCGTCTGCGGCGGAGTCGCACTGCGAGCTGGGCTGAACCCCACGCTGGTGCGAGTTGTGACCATCGCGCTGGGCGTCCTCGGCGGTCCGGTTCTGTTCACGTGCGCGGTCGGCTGGGCTCTCCTGCCCGGCCCGACCGGTCGCATCCATGCCGAACAGGCCGTTCGCGGCGTCTTTCCGCCCGTCATGATCGGGATCATCGCGCTGGTGGGCATCAGCTCTGCCTCCTACACGCGCAGCCTGTGGTGGCAGAGCCCGGCGGCCGTGCTGCCCGACTGGCTGGCGACCACACTCGCGGTGGGCTGGAGCGTCGGGGTGACGATCGGGCTCATCTGGCTGGTGTTCTTCCTGGCCCGACGCACCACGGCGCCGGCCGGCGGGTACCCGCACAGCACCGCCGCGGAAGGCATCGGGGCCGGTGTCGCTTTCGGGGCCATGCAGCCCGCCGAAGCAGCGGGCAGCTCCGGGACAGCCGGCACAGCCGGCGGCGCCGTCACCGTCGGCGGCCCTGCCGCGCCACCACCCGGACGCGGCTCCTGGCGCGACCTTCGCCCCGGGGCCGGCTTCAGCGCGATCGTGCTCGGGTCGGCATTGCTCTGCGGCGCGGTCGCCGCCGGTGTGTGGTCGGGCGGCAACTGGTCGGATGCCGCACTGGTGCTGGGCCTGGCCGTCACGCTGGGGGTGCTGGCCGTTGGCATCATCGTGTCGGGCATTCGCGGAAAGCAGAGCGGCGCCCTGGGTGGGTTCGCCTTCCTTGCGGCGGTGGCCCTGGTGCTGCTGGGCCTATTCCCGAGCGGCACCGCGTTCTTCCTGGTCGGCATCCCGGTCTGGACGGTCAGCGCCGATGCCGACGCTGCTCCCCCGGGGTATGCCGTGCTCTCCGGCCGGGCCACCATCGATCTCACGGCCCTCAACGCGGCGAGCGTGGAGGACCGCACGATCGATATCTGGATGGGCGTGGGCGTCACCGAGCTGATCCTCCCCCGCGGCCGGGCCGTGCTGGTGGAGACGAATGCGCTGGCCGGCAGGATCGACTACGTCGGCGGCTCGGTCGCCGTGCAGCAGGGCGGTGCCTTCTACTCTGACTCGCGTACCTTCAACGACGACGGCACCGGCACCGTGGCCCGCGTCCGCGTCTGGACGGCGCTCGGCCAGGTCACTGTCGTCGGCCCCTCGCGTCTGGAACCCTGATGACCACGACCCCCGACCCGAACCAGCCGCCGAACGAGCCGCCGAACCCGCCGTTCGCCCGGCCGCTCGACGATCAGCCCACGGATGCCGTCACGTCCGTGACGGCATCACCTGACCCCGCGCCCGCCGAGCCCGAGGGCCATGGGGAGAGCGGTCACGAGGTGGAGGTTGAGACCACCCGTGCAGCCCCGGCTCACACGGTCGCCTGTCCGAGCCCCATCCCTGACTACGCGATGGAGCCCTCCGTCGAGCCGCCAGCGACGGCACCGGCGTTTCTCGCCTCGGACCCGCCGTTTCCGGTCGCGCCGGTGCCGACGGCCCGCGCCGCGGCCCCGACCGCCGCCGCCGCCGAACCGGCGTACCCCGAGGCATCCGTGCGACCCCTCCGCCGACCCCTGTTCAGCACGATCGTCTGGGGAGTGATCCTGCTCGCCCTGGCCGGCTACGTGCTGATCGGGGTGCTGGCGCCTGCTCCCGCCGATCCCACGCTCTGGCTGCTCGGCGGCGTGATCGTGATCGGACTCCTGCTAATCGTGGTCGGCATCATCGCAGCGCTCCGCCGCGCCGGCTGACGCCCCCGCCCGCGCTCACACCCCGGTTTGACGGCTTCAGGCCCGCGAGAGCGGCGCGGGCCGCGCTAGGCGTCGAGGCCGACGAGCACGGGCTCGGGCTGCAGGATCACGCCGAACTCGGACTGCACGCGAGCCTCCACCAGCCGGGCGAGCTGCGCGATCTCGTCGGCGGTGGCCCCGCCAGTGTTGGTCAGCGCAAGGGTGTGCTTGCTGGAGATCGCGGCGCGGGAGCCCGGCAGCCGGAAGCCGCGCGAGATCCCGGAGTGCTCGATCAGCCAGGCGGCGCTCAGCTTCACCAGCGGCACGGACCGCTCCCCGGGGATCGGTCCGACGCCGGCATACTCGTCGAGCGGGATCACCCGGTCGGGCAGTTCCTGCTCGCCGAGCGGCCAGCGGGGCACGGCGTCCGGCAATGTGCGCGAAAACGCCAGCGACACGATCGGATTGGTGAAGAAGGAGCCGGCGCTGCGGGTATCGGCGTCATTCGGGTCGAGCACCATGCCCTTTCCGGCGCGCAGGGCCAGGACGGCGCGCCGCAGCTGCGCGAGCGGCACCCGATCGCCCAGCTGCACGCCGAGTGCGGTCGCGAGCTGCGGGTAGGACACCGGCCGGCTGAGCGCGCCGCCGAGAACGGATGCCTCGCTCTGCGTGTCGTGCAGGTTCAATTCGACCGCGATCACCAGACCGCGGAGCCCCTGTTTCAGAGCCGAGGTGCGGTAGCCCAGTTCGAGCTCGCCAGCCTCCATCCGTCGCCGTTCGCCACTGTCGTAGTCGAGGAAGTCGATGGCAGCCAGGCTGTTGCCGAGTTCCTGGCCGTAGGCGCCGATGTTCTGCACCGGGGAGGCCCCGGTCGAACCGGGGATGCCGGAGAGTGCCTCGATACCGGACCAGCCCTGCGCCACGGTGTAGGCCACCAGCTCGTCCCAGGGCTCGCCGGCCTGCACTCGCAGCACCAGCCGGTCCGGGTGATCAGACGGCGAAGGGGACGCGGGAGAGGAAGCCGAGACAACGTCCACCCCGCGGGTCAGCACCCGGATCACCGTACCGTCGAAGCCCTCGTCGGCCACGATCGTGTTCGATCCGCCGCCGAGCAGCAGCCACTCATCGCCCGAGGCCCACACGATCAGGGTCTGGTCGACAAGGTCCTGCTCGGTGGCGGGCGACACCATCCGGGCGGCAGGGCCGCCGACGCCCATGGTGGTCAGGTCGGCAAAGGTCGGCGCGGAGGCAGCGGGGCTCGTCATCGGGAACGACCACTCAGACCAGGCGCACGCGTGCCTGCGCCTTGCCCAGCACAGTCACCTCGCCCGACGACACGATGAGGTCGATGCGGGCGACGCCGGCATCCGTGTCGATGGCGCCGACCTTGGCGACCACGGTCACGACCGCCGCGCCGTCGGCCGGCACGAGCACGGGGCGGGTGAACCGCACCTGATAGTCCACGATGCGGCCGGGGTCGCCGACCCAGGCGACGACCGGCTGAACGGCGAAGCCCATGGTGAGCATGCCGTGCGCGAGCACGCCGGGCAATCCCACGGACACGGCCACGTCGTCGCGGTAGTGGATGGGGTTGAAGTCTCCGGATGCCCCGGCGTAGTGCACGAGGGAGTCGCGCGTGAGCGGGAACGTGCCCTCGGCGACGACGTCTCCGACGGTCAGATCAGCGAGGCGGGGCGTAGCGATGATGGTCATTCGTCTCCCCTGACGACAAGGGTGGAGGTCGCGGTCACGACGTGCGCGCCGGCGGCGTCGACGATGGTTGACACGGCCGTCACCATGGAGTGGCCGCCGAGGCTCTTTACGCCGGCCACGTGGAGCGTGGCGGTGAGTTCGTCACCGGCCACGATCGGGCGGCTGAACGTGAACCGCTGGTCTCCGTGCACGACGCGGGTGAAGTCGATGCCGGCATCCGGGACGGCCAGAAGCTGCGCCAGGGTGGCCTCCTGAACGACCACGGCGAATGTGGGCGGGGCGACGACGTCGGCGTAGCCCGCGGCGCGCGCGGCCTCCGGGTCGAGGTTGATCGGACTCGTGGCAAAGATCGCGCGGGAGAACTCGCGCACCTTCTCCCGGCCGACGAGATAGGGGGCGACGGGCGGGAAGACCCGGCCCTGCAGTTCGGGGTTGACAGACACAGACCGAGTTTACCGGCCTCGGCCGGGGACGGCGCCATCGGGCAGACTGGCTGGTGTGAAGATCAAGCGCGTGCGTCTGGGTGACCCTGAGGTGGTCCCGCTCCTGGCCGACCTGGCGCGGGAGTATGACGAGCGCTACGGCGACGGCGACTCGGTGCACGACGTGCCGGCGGATGCCTTCGCCCCGCCGAGCGGCACCTTCCTCGTGCTGCTCGATGGGGGCGTGACGGTGGCGGGTGGCGGCATCCGTCGCCTGAGCGAGACGACCGGCGAGGTGAAACGGATGTGGACCAACCCGGCCTACCGCCGGCAGGGCCACGCCGTGGCCCTGCTCGCCGCCCTCGAGGAGGTGGCGCAGCAATTCGGCTACCGGCACCTGCGCCTGGAGACGGGCCACGCGCAGCCGGAGGCGCTCGCGCTGTACCGGCGCCTCGGCTACCGGGAGATCGGCAATTACGGGATCTACGAGAACGCGACCGGGTTCGAGCGCACGTTTGCCTCCCCGGAACGCCCCGCCTGACAGTCCGGCATTGGCCTGCGACACGCCCGCTTGCTAGCGTAGACACGTCATGCCTAACAAATTAGAGCCACATCCCGACCTTCCCATCGACCTGCCCACGGCCGAACGCATCCATGCGGCCGTCGCGCATTATGGCGAACAGGCCGTCATCGACAATTCCGTCGCGCTACTCCGCGCCAAGAACGCCGGCAAGGACTTCCTGCTTTACGCCGGCGGACGCCACGCCCTGGGCATCCTCGAAGGTGCCCCCGCCCTCTACTGGCCCGAGCTGTGGGGTGCCCGTGCGCTGCTCTACGTCTGGGGCGATTCGGCAGCACCGTACATCGTCGTCGGCATGAACAACCAGGCTTGGCGGGTGCGCGAGATGTGCGCCAAGGTCGTCCTGCTGCGCGGCCTCGAGGTGGCGCCCAAGCTGGTGCGCCTGACCACCGACGAGGTTCCGCGCGTGCGCGCCGCGGCCCTGCATGCGCTGGCCGCCCAGGGCACCGCCGACCACCTCGCCACCATCGTGCAGCGTCTGCGCGACCCCGACAAAGAGGTGCGCCGCGCGGCCCAGCAGGCCCGCGACGTGCTCAACGCACGGTGGAACCTTACGGTCGAGCAGGGCCAGGGCACCGAGCAGACCCACGGAACCCGGCACACCCACCCGAGCGCGTAGCCGAGCCCGGAACCGGGACACACGCGCAGTACCGAGACGGGGGGTCCGGATGTTCCATCGCTTTGTGGCCATGGGCGACAGTTTCACCGAAGGCGTCGGTGACGACCTGCCGGGCGGCCAGGTGCGCGGCTGGGCCGACCTGGTCGCGCTCGGGCTCGCCGCGGCATCCGCCCACCCCGTCTCCTACGCCAACCTCGCCGTGCGCGGTCGGCTGCTCGGCCCGATCGTGGCGGAGCAGCTGGAGTCCGCGCTCGCGCTCGGCCCCGACCTGCTCAGCATCTGCGGCGGCGGCAACGACGTGATGCGGCCGCGGGTCGAGATCCCCTATGTGGTCGACCTGATGCGGAAGGTCGTCGACCGGGCCGAGGCGCAGGGCGTGCACGTGCTGGTGCTCAGTGGCGGCAATCCCTCCCACCACCTGCCGCTCGGCAACCTGATGCGCCGGCGTGGCGATCAGCTGGCGGATGCCGCGCGCGCCGCCTTCGACCGGCCGGGCGTCACGCTCGTCGACAATTGGGCCGACTCCGAGCTGGAGCACAAGCGGTTCTGGTCGGTCGACAAACTGCACCTCAACGCGCTCGGGCACACCCGGGTGGCCACAAACGTGCTGGCCGAGCTGGGGGTGCCGGTTCCGGTGGAGTGGCTGGATGCGCCCGCCGCGGCCGACGAGCAGGTGCAGAGCACGACCGCGTATTACCGCGAGTTCGTGCTGCCGTGGATCGGACGCCGGCTCACCGGACGCTCCTCCGGAGACGGCCGCCCGCCCAAGCGGCCCACCCTGGAGCCGGTCGATGTCGGCTGATCTTTCCGGAAGGGGCGCCCGCGCCGCGACCAGGCTGCCGCGTCGGGCCCGCATCCGGCCCGGGAGAGTCGATTTGCGTCCCCTCACGCGCGCGGATTGACGGCGATCGATTTTCGGCGGTAGATTGCATCGATAGTCATCAATGTATGTAGGTCTCAGTCGAGGGAGAACACCATGAGCGAGAATAGTAACCCGGTGCGCGAAGAGGTGCGGGCCCGCTACGCGAGCGTGGCCGTCTCGGTTACGAATGAGGGGCGTCGGTCGCTGCTCACCGAGACGCCTGCCGCCGGCTGCTGCGAACCGGCCACCATCGACGAGAGCCTGGTTTTCGGCTCCGCGCTCTACGACGACGCGTCGACCGCTGACCTCCCGGGCGCGGCCCTGCTGGCGAGCCTCGGCTGCGGCAACCCCACGGCGGTCGCAGACCTGCAGGCCGGCGAAACCGTGCTCGACCTCGGCTCGGGCGGAGGCATCGACGTGCTCCTCTCCGCCCGCCGGGTCGGCCCCACCGGGTTCGCCTACGGCCTCGACATGACCGACGAGATGCTCGACCTTGCCCGGCACAATGCGGCCGCAGCCCAGGCGCAGAACGTCCAGTTCCTGAAAGGCACGATCGAGGAGATCCCACTGGGCTCCGGCAGCGTCGACGTCGTCATCTCCAACTGCGTGATCAACCTGTTGACGGACAAACCCGCCGTGATCGGCGAGATGTTTCGCGTGCTACGGCCCGGCGGCCGCGTCGGAGTGTCCGACGTCGTGGCCGAGAACCACCTCGCTCCCGCCCAGCGGGCCGAGCGCGGCTCCCACGTGGGCTGCATCGCCGGCGCGCTCTCGATCACGGAGTACAAGTCCCTGCTCGCCGCCGCGGGCTTCGAGCAGGTGGGCGTCACCCTGACCCACGGGGTGACCGACGGGATGCACGGCGCCATTGTGCGGGCGGTCAAGCCGGCCGGCGCCGCCTAGACGGGCCAGCGACGCCTAACCCGCGGTGGGTACGCGCAGCAGGGCACCCTCCCGGCGGCAGGTGGCGGCCGCGATCAGCATGGCGTCGGCCAGCAGGGCCTGCCAGCCCGCGGCATCCGTGGGCACGCCCCTCGTCAGCATGGTCTGCACGGCCCCGGCGAGGGTGGCGTCGCCCGCGCCCATGGTGTCGACGACGGCGCCGGGAAGCACGGCGATCGGCTCGCTGACCCGCAGATCGGCGCCGCAGGCAACGGATGCCCCCGCGCGCCCGGCCGTGGCCAGCACCGTCTGCGTGCCGGCAGCCAGCAGCCGCTCCCGCAACTCTTCGAGGGTGCTGCGGTAGAGCAGCTCGGCGTCCTCGTCCCCCACCTTCGTGAGGAGGCTCCGGGCAGCGATTCGTTCGAAGTTCGCCACGAACAGGTCGCCGTCGGCGAGCATGCCCGAACGCGGATTCGGGTCGATCACGAGGCGGCGTTCCGGCTCCGCGACCGCGGCGATGAAGGCATCCGTCTGGGCCGTGTCATCGAAAGGGAAGCAGCTCACGACCACGAGGCGGGCATTGTCCAGGGCCGCGCGCTCGGCCGGGCCGAACTCGATGCGGCGCTTCCGCGCGGCCTCATTGAAGGCGTAGGTGGGCTCGCCGTCGGTGCGGTCGGAGGTGGCGCGGGAGCTGCCAAACGGCCCGGGTGTGGCGACCAACGTCACGTCGTGCGCGGCGAGGAACTCGCGCAGCCGGGCACCGTCGGCGTCATCGCCGACCATGGCGATCAGGGTGGTCGGCACACCGAGCACGGCCAGGCCGACGGCCACGTTGAGGGCGGCGCCGCCGGGGAACTCCAGGCGGGACCCCGGGCTCAGCATCTCGTCGATGAGTGCGTCGCCGACCACGACCACCCGGTTCTGCTCAGTCAGGCTCTGCTCAGTCAGGCTCTGCTCAGTCAGGTTCCGCTCAGTCAGGCTCTGCTCAGTCATTCGCTCTCTCCCTTGCCCCTGCCAACAACCCTGTCGCACCAAGCCTAGGTGAGTGAGTCCTCATCGATATTGAACCAATTCGACGGAGATTCTCGTGCAGAACTGCTTTTTAGACGCGTTGAGGAGCAACTCTGGCAAAATCTCCGTCGAATTCGTTCGGGGCGCTAGCCCGAGCCGGCCTGTGTCACCCCGCGTCACCCCGAGTCAGCCCGCGAAACCAAATGCGGCCGCGTTTGTCCAGACCCTTCCGCCGGGCGCGGCATCGTCGTACGCTCGAACACAGGCAGGGTGGCTCCCCGAACACCGGTCCTTAGTCCCTGATTGCAGGGTCCGTATGAGACCGGAGCGAAGCACCCCTCGTCGGGGGCAGGACATCATCGGGGTGACCTGCCCCCACACTCCGACACGTAAAGTCGGAGCATGGCTTCCGATGCACCCACCCCGTGGATCTCCGCCGACGAGATCTTCGCCCGCGTCGGCGTCGGCGCCGCGGCGCGCGCCCTGCAGGTCGCCGTGCGGGCTGGGCTCGACCCGGCGCTTGATTTCAGCCGCAGCATCCTGCCCCTCGACCGGGGCCAGCTGCTGCTCATGCCGTCGCAGTCCGCGGAGTTCGTGGGCGTCAAGATCGCCACCGTTGCGCCGGGCAACCCGCAGCTCGGCCGGTCACGCATCCAGGGCGTCTACCTGCTGATGGATGCTGTCACGCTCAGCCCGGTCGCCCTGCTCGACGGCATCGCACTGACGACCCTGCGCACCCCGGCGGTGTCGGCGGCCGTCGCCGACCTGCTCGCGCCCGCCGAGGTGGAGCACCTCGTGGTGTTCGGCGCGGGACCCCAGGCGCGCGGGCATGTCGAGGCGATGCGCGCCATCCGCCGGGTCGGTCGGGTCACCGTGGTCGGCCGGCACCCGGGCCGCGCCGAGGCACTGGCCGAGCAGGTGCGGGCGGGCGGGCTGCCCGCGCAGACCGGCACCCCCGGCGCCGTGGCCGACGCTCAGCTCATCGTCTGCGCCACCACCGCCCGCACCCCGCTGTTCGACGGGTCCCTGGTGCCGCGGAACTCCTGCACGGTGGCGGTCGGGTCGCACGAGCCCGACGCCCGTGAGCTTTCCAGCGAGCTGATCGGACGCGCGCAGGTCGTCGTCGAAGACAGCCAGGTCGCGCTGCGGGAGGGCGGCGACGTGCTGATCCCGCTCCGGGAGGGCGTGATCCAGGCCGATTCCCTGGTGCCGATGCGGGACATCCTGACCGGCACGGTCGCCGTCGACCAGTCGCGTCCCCGCGTCTTCACGAGCTCCGGCATGTCCTGGCAGGACCTGGTGGTCGCCCAGGCCGTCTTCCGCCCCTAATCCCACCGCGCGTGTACGCCGTTCATCACGGAGCGCCGTGTGTAGCGTCGAACCAATTCGACGGAGATTTTCTCATCAAGGCGCTGTTTCATAGGGTTTGAGACCGTTTCAGGCAAAATCTCCGTCGAATTCGTTCGGGCTGGATTTAATGCAGGCGAGCGCGCGCGCTCGCTGAGCTGCAGCCGAACCCGGCTTCAGCCGATGGCCGCGGGCGACGGATGTGACCGGGCCGGCACCGCGAGCACGTCGGCCGCCGCCCGTAGTCGGTGCCCCTGCTCCACCCGCTGTCCCCACGAGGTGCCCGCGATGATCAGGCCTGCCCCGAGCACCGCCACCAGGCCGAGGTTCTCACTGCCGAGGCTCACCCCCACGACCACCGCCCAGACCGGTTCGGTGCCCATCAGCAGGCTGGCCCGCGCGGCCGAGGTGTGCCGGATCGCCCAGGTCTGGGCCAGGAACGCGAACACGCTGCAGGCCAGACCGAGGTAGAGCACCCCGAGCCAGGCGGCCGGACCGAAGGCGCCGATCGCCCGAAGTGTTCCCGGCGCATCCGCTGCGGTGAACGCCAGGGCACCCACGGCGGCCTGCACCAGCGTGATCGTGAGCGTCCCGGGCCGGCGGCCGGCGTCGTCGGCGCGGGTCACCCGGCCGACCATGGTGACGTGCAGGGCGCGCACGAGCGCTGCGGCGAGCATGAGCAGGTCGCCAGGGTTCGGGGCGCGAAAACCATTGCCGGAAACGAGCAGCGCTACCCCGACGACCGCGAGCACCGCAGCCACGAAGAACGAACGCGGTAGCCAGTTGCGCGCCGCGACCGACTCGAGGATCGGGGTGAGGATGATCGTCAAGCTGATGATCAGGCCCGCGTTGGTGGCCGAGGTCACGGCCACGCCGGCCGTCTCCAACCAGAGAATCGCCGCCTGGGTGAGCCCGAGCAGCGCGCCCCCGGCCAGCTCGGCGCGGGTCGGCCGCCGAGGCCGGCTCAACGCCCAGATCAGCAGCAGCGCCAGCGCAGCCACCAGAAAGCGCAGCGCGAGCACGGCGCCCACACTCGCCTGCTCGGTCAGCACCTTGGCGGCGAGGTAGCTGCCACCCCAGACCAGCGCGACAAGCAGCAGGACGGCGTCGATGCGGTAACGTCCGAGCCGCGGGAGGAAGGTCATGGGCCAATGCTGCCGGGCGGCATCCGTTAAGTCCAGATCACCAATTCTGAACTAACACTTTAGTGTTTGCTTATGGATCTGCATCAGCTCTTCATCCTGCGGGAACTCGGCGAGCGCGGCAGCGTCGCCGCGGTGGCCCGCGCGCTGTTCGTCTCGTCGTCGGCGGTGTCGCAGCAGCTGTCCGCGCTGCAGCGCAGCACGGGCGTGGCGCTGACCGAACGACGCGGGCGCAGGCTTGTGCTGACACCCGCCGGCACGGCTCTCGCTACCGCCGCCGCCAGCGTGTCCACCGCGATGGCCGCCGCCGAGCAGTCGGTGGCACATTTCCACGAAGAGCCGGCCGCGCCGGTGAGCCTGTCGGCGTTCCACAGCGCTGGGCTGGCCTGGTTCGGGCCTCTGATCTCGCGATTGGCCAGTCCGGCCGGACCCACCGGGACGCCAATCCGGTGCGGCGACGAGGATGTCGCACGGCAGGATTTCCCGGCACTGGTCGCCGACTATGACCTCGTCATCGCCCACCGGCTGCCTTACGATCCCCTCTGGCCGCAACGGGTCACGGTCACCCCGCTGCTCTACGAACCGCTGGATGTGGCGCTGCATGTCGGACATCCTCTGGCCGGTCGGTCGTCGGTGTCGGTCGCCGACATCGCCGACGAGCCCTGGATCGCCGGGCACCCGGGCTTCCCGCTCGCGGAGGCGGTGAATGTCGTCGCGGCGAGCGCCGGGCACCCCCTACGGATCGAGCACCGCATCAACGAGTTCTTCGTGGCGGCCTCCGTGGTCGCTTCGGGGTCCGCGATCGCACTGCTGCCCCGGTACACGATGGCCCCGGCGCCAGGGTCCGGCCTGGTGCTGCTGCCGATCGACGACCTGCGGGTCGGCCGCCAGATCGACGTTCTCAGCCGCCCCGAGACGCTGCTGCGGGCGTCGGTGCGCCGGGTGCTGGGCGAGCTGCGAGCGGTGGCCGGCTCCCGCACGGAATGACCGCTGCGTTGAGAGGATGTCCGACTCACCGGCATGGTCAATGTCGCCGAGGTCTTCCAGCGGACACCCTACCCCGCGAGAGCGGGGACGGGCGACGGATGCGTCGCCTCACCAGTCGACGAGCTGCGCCCTGTCTCGCTGCACATCGAACGTGAACTGCTGATGCCTGACCATCGCGGGGATCTCCCACACCAACCAGATGGGGACCAGCAGGAACAGCCACAGCCCGGCAGGGGTCTGGAGCATACCGAAGACGGCGACGAACCCTGCGGGCGGAACTGTGATCACGGTATCGGCCCCCCTCAGTGCCTTTGGGCGGGAGGAAATGACTACCGTCCATTGATGCTCCGGGTGCGGATACGCAACGGCGCCGACCGTGGAAACAGCAGAGAGAGAACTTACCCGCGATCCCGGGCCGCGATCCGTTCGAGCTCGTCGCCGATGCCGATGTCGGCCACGACGATTCGTCCGGCCAGGCTCGCCGCGGGTTCCCGCAGCAGACCTGGTTTGCAGCCTCCGAACGTCACCGTCAGGTGCGCGGGCAGCACGGTGGGGTCCGGCACGGCGCCGTCGTCGACGCCGATCCCGCTGGGCGAGTCCACCGCCACCACGAGGGGCGCACCGGGGTCGTGCAGCGCGGGAAGGATGGCCGCCACCACCTCACGAGCCCGCCCGCGGAGCGCCGGGCTGGTGCTCGTGCCGGTGCCGAGGATGCCGTCGAGGATCACGGCGGATACCCGCGCCACTCGGGCGAGAGCGGCATCCGTTTCAGCCAGGGGCAGCAGCGCCGCCCCGGCCGCCAGGGCAGCGCTGAGGCCGCCGTCGTGGAGCTGTGCCGACGTGGGCACGATGGTCACCAAGGCACCCTGCGCGGCCAGCAGCGCGGCCGCGTGCAGGGCGTCGCCGCCGTTGTTCCCCGCACCGGCCAGCACCAGCACCCGCGCGTCCGGCACTCCCCCGCTTTCCGTGAGCAGCTCCTCGAGCAGGGCCGCCGTCTCCGCGGCGAGCGCGGCCGATGCCCGCTCCATCAGAGGCACGCCCTCGGCCAGGAAGGGAGTCTCGGCCTCGCGCATCTGGGCGGCGGTGTAGGTTTTCACGTCGCCAGAGTACTCCCGCGGCGGTGCGGCTCACGGCACCGAGGGCGACCGGCCGAGCCCTGCCGAGATCTGTCCGTGCCCCCTCGTGCCACCCGGTTCGCACCCGTCTCCCATCCTGACCGGGCATGCTGAAGTCCTGATCGCCCGCCACTCCGGCCGGCGCGCGACAAGAGAGCTGAAACAGTGGCCGGCGCACGCGGCATCACCCTTCCGAAACTGACTCTGGCCACCGAGCGGAGCCGCCCGGCTCCCCCGCGGCCCTTCCTGCAGCGCGGCCGCCGCTTCGCCGAACTCGTGCGTATCGCCCGGAAGAATGGACTGCTGCCGGTGCGGCGGCTCGACTTCACGACCAACCCGAGCGGGGCAGCCGTTCGCGCCGTGCAGGCCGAGGGTCTGCGGGCCGCGCTGGAGGAGGCCGGTGGAGCCTTCGTCAAGATGGGCCAGCTGCTCTCCACCCGATCCGACTTCCTGCCCCCGGAATTCGCCCGGGCCCTCGCGACGCTTCAGCAGAGCGTGAAGCCTGCCCCCTGGGGCGAGGTCGAACGGATGCTGGAGGAGGAGTTTGGCGGACCCCTCGCCGGCGTCTTCGCCAGCTTCGATCCCGACCCCATCGCCGCGGCCTCCATCGGCCAGGTGCACCGGGCGACCCTGATGAACGGCACTGTGGTGGCCGTCAAGGTGCAGCGGCCCGGGATCGTGCCGGAGCTGCGGCGCGACGTCGCCATCGCCGTGCGGGTGACGAACCTGATGAGCCTGACGTCTCCGCAGGCCAGAACTCTGGGCATCAAGGCGGTCGCCGAGGACTATGCGGCCGACCTCGTGCGCCAACTGGACTTCCGGCTGGAGGCGCTGAACCTCTCGGCCATGCGCGCCCTCCAGCTGCGCGGCCCGCGGGCCGGCGACCTGCGTTTCCCCGAGCTGTTCGAGTCTCTGTCCAGCGATCGCGTGCTGGTGATGGAGTACCTGGTCGGCGACACGTTCAGCGACCTGAACGAGACGTCCGACGCGCCTCGGGCCGAGCTCGGCGCCGCCATGCGCACCGTGCTCAGCGCCTTCGTGCGCCAGATCGTCTTCGACGGCGTCTTCCACGCCGACCTGCACCCCGGCAACATCATGCTGCTGGCCGACGGCACCCCCGCGCTAGTCGACTTCGGATCGGTGGGCCGGCTCGACCTGCAGCTGCGGGAGACGATCCAGGAGCTGCTGATCGCTTTCCTCCAGTCCGACACCCAGCTCATCGCCGACGGGCTCCTCAAAGTCGCCCCGCTGCGGGACGGTGCGGACGAGAAGGCGTTCCGCCGCGAGCTGAGCGCGTTCATCACGTTCGAGTTGGGGCCCGGCGCGCGGGTCAGCGTGCTGACCGTGGATGTCCTGGTGGCTATCCTCACCCGGTACGGCGTGGGAATCCCCGCCGAGTTCGTAGCGGCGGCGCGGGCGTTCGCGGTGCTCGAGGGCACCCTGCGCTCCAGCATGCCGGAGTTCGACCTGCTCGAGGAGTCCCGCAGGCTGGCGAGCGTACAGATCCGCGACCAGATGGCGCCGGCAAACGTGCGCGAACTCCTGACCACCGAGCTTCTGGCTCTGCTGCCCAGCGTGCGCCGGCTCCCCCGGCGTTTCGACCAGATCGGGCAGGCCCTCGAGATGGGCAACCTCAACGTCAATGTGCGGCTGCTCGCGGACCAGAACGACCGGCGGCTGCTCACCGGGCTGGTGCGGCAGAGCCTGCTGGCCCTGGTCGGCGGGGCCGCCGGGGTGATGTCCCTGGTCTACCTCACGACACCCGCACCGGCGGACCCGGGGGTCATCAGCACGGTGACGGCCGGGTTCAGCCTGGGTGCCGGCTCCGTGGTGCTGCTGGTTTCGGCGTTCGCGGATTCGCTCGTGACCCGCAGCCGCGCGTGACCCGTGCGACTGAATCGAGCGACTGCCACGTGCGACTGCTACGCGCGTCGGGAAACGACGAAGGCCCCGCCTGAGGCAGGGCCTTCGTCATACGTTCTGGGAGCGGGAGCGGGAATTGAACCCGCGACACAATCATCACAATCGTTCCGATTCAATCAATCGACCCCGCGCTACGAATCTGGTCGTAGCGTTCCGAAATGACGACCTGGATATTGCGTTTTCGCAGCATGGCCCGGTGCGCTTTGGCCGAGTAGGCCTTGTCTGCCAGCACCCGGTCGGGTCGAGTGCGGGCCCGTCCCGGGCCGATCCGGTCGACGCTGAGCGAAGCCATAATCTCCGTGAGCATTGGCGAATCCCTGCCCGGTGCGCAGAAGAACCACAAGCGGGCGCATTTTTCCGTCGCAAAGCTGATGAATCTTGGTGGTCAAACCGCCGCGAGAGCGGCCACTGGCATGATTAGGAGGCTCTTCCAACAGATTCGTGTACTTCGACAGGGCCCCCGTGATGCGCGGAAGGTTCGTCGCATGTTGATGCACCCGATATCTTCGGAACCAGGCGGCCCTGCAGCTCAACGTGCTGGGAACCCTGTTGGCTCGGGCGGAGCGGTATCGGATCGAGCGGGAGGTGTGGGCGTGGTGGCAAGCCGCACTGACCACCATGATGTCAACGCCCAGATCTCGGCCGCGGCGCCCGCATGTATCGAGCCGGCCGTTGTTTGGGGCGAGCACGCCGGGTGAGCGGTTGTGGCCGCGGTATCCGCGAGCCAGCACGAACCGGGCCGATCACCGTTCCGCGCTCGATCTGGTGGGCGCGGGCCTGCTGAGCCCGGAGAACCGGTGGCAGCACCTGGGCGAGGTCGCGTAGGTGATTCCATCCGCGGAGACAGTCTTGGTCAGGTCTTCAGGAATGCGGCCTTGGAAGAATGCGAGAACTTCGCTGATGTCCGGTTCGTCCCACAGGGAGTTCTCGGGGGCGCTGATCAGCTCGCTCATGGGCCCCGCGATTAGTTTCACGAAGATCGTTTCCCGGTGATATTGACCGTGGGCAGGTTGAGTGATTCGGTTGTCTGACTAATGCCGAGGGCGGTGACGAGGTGGAAAAGTGCGCCGGAGAGGGCATCAGCGGTGAGGAAAGATGCCCCGCTGGAGGAGATTCGCCTCATGAGCTCACTTTTCCCCCACCCCGCTGGGTATTCAAGCCCCCGTTGGGATGAGGTCACCTAGGAATAGTCTCAGTCCAAGCTCCGGCGTGACATTGGCCCCGCTTCCACGCTGAGCTTCCCTGTCCCCGGCCCCGGCACGGAGACAGCACCTTGCACAACCAAGCTCATGCCCTTTCGGAACGCGACGAAATAGCGGCGCAGCCGTCGGAGCCATTTCCCGGTGGAGCTGCTTCGCGGCACAGAGATTGTAAAGTGGTATCGCTCTAAATGATGGCGGCTACGCCAGCACAACCGTAGGGACCCGCGTTCGCGGGCACCGCGTCTCGCGTCGTTATAGGCGGCTTAGGACTCCGAGTGCGTCATCGAGTGCACTCGAGATTGAGCGGCCTGCCGGGTTGCGGTGCCATTGTTCAAGTGCGGAGAAGTAGCCGAAGACTAAGGCAGACGACTTGATGTGTGCTTCCGAGGTGGTGAGTCCACCGGATGCGGCGAGGATTGGAGCGATCCGATCGACTGCGTTGGCCAGCATCTCGTAGGAAGACCTGCGGACGGATGGTTCGTCGAAGAAGTAACGGATGCGTCGACGCGCAAGGCTCCCCTCCGGGATGTGCTGATCAGGTGCTGGCTCAAACCGAGCCACGATGGCGCGCACCGTGCCGAGTAGGTCAGTGACGTCGATGACAGCAGCAAGTTCGGCCTCGCTTAGGGTGTCGAAGTCATCGGCAAGGACGATCCCTTCCTTGGTGCCGAAGTATCGGTAGACCGTAGAAGGAGAAACCTCGGCAGCTTCTGCAATGTTCTCGACTATTACGTGCTGGAAGCCACGCTCGTCGAACAAGTCCAACGCTATCTGTTGAATGTGACGCATCGCCGCGCGTCGCTTGCGATCACGCAATCCTAATGCCATCTCCCCATGATACTACTAGTGACTTGCATTTGACTTGCAGTGCCATAATTTTATATAGTCACAATCAACTGATAGTCACCGTCGAATGGGGTGTTATGAAGACGGAACGCACGGCATCGCGGCAGGTCGCGTTGTCGATCTGTGTTGGTATGGGATTGGCTGGGACGGTAGTGGCCCTCATCTTGATGGCTGTCGACCAAGTGAGTAGTGACAGTATTGCCGCCCACGTCCAGGAGCTCTACGAACCGTTTGGCAAGATCCCTGACCCGATTGTTCCCTGGATTTTCTTGTACAGCATCTTCGCGGTCGGGGTGGTCGGGTGGGCGATCGCGTCCGTTGGCGCATGGCGCAAAGCATGGTGGTCTCGGTGGTGGTGCGCGGCCACCTTCTGCGTGGGTAGTGCGCTGCTAATTTTTGCGGCGGTTGTCTCCGAACACGGCTCCCCCATCCTGCCGCTGCCGTGGCGCACAGTGAGCATCGCCGTGGCCGCGGTCGGCGCGATCACCACAATGATCGCCTGGCTTCCCACCACTGATCGGATAACGGAATGAGCATCCCCACTTCGTCCACGCGCCTGGGGTAAGTCTCCTCACCAGAATGAGGTCTTCGTTCAAGCCGGATAACCCTGTGTCCACTAACCACGGCCAAAGCTACGCCGCCGGGTCCACCAGTGGCGTGTTTGGGTGGTGCTAGGTCTGGTGGGGGCCTTGGGCTGTTTATAGCGCCCGCCCAGACTGGTGCTGTGAGGCTGGTGATCATCACGGGCTGTGCGGTCCCCGACGCACACGGCGCCGTGGCCTATTCCGCAGGGCAGATCCGCCGGCAGGTGCTCGAGGTGATGGGAGCGAGAGGTAACTGTGCACCCGACTCGCGGCACATCGCCGAGTGCGGATACCTGGTGAGCCTGGTCGCGACAAGTCAGACCGCCTATGAATCGCTCGGCCGCGGAATTCGCTTTCGCGCCTGCAACACCCGCAATCTCACTCGGTTCTCGTACCACCCTGGGAGATAGCGGTGGGCGGCAACACAACGCCTGCCCCTGAGAGTACGTCGGGGGCGGTTTTCGAAGTAGGCGAGAGCTGAGATTTCAGGAGCGGTGGTGGGAGCCGGCCAGGGTGGGGATCTGATCGGCGGGGTCGTCCGCCCCCTCTGGGACGTCGTCGGCGGGCACCAATCCTGCGTCGATAGTGTCGTCGGTGTTCAGGCGTACCAGCTGGTCGCGGGTGAACCCGAAGAACCAGGTGGCGAAGAATCCCACGGTGTAGGCGACGATCAGGCCGCAAGCGTAGCCGAGTGCGGCGGCGCCCCAGCCCTGGCTGCCCTGGAGCAGTGGGAACAGCGAGACGTCACTGGCGCCGATGGCGATCGCGCCGACGGTGTAGCCGAGCTGATCGAATAGGCCGATTACTGCGCCGCCGAATGCGCCGCCGATGCAAGCGGTGATGAAGGGGCGGCCCAGCGGCAGGGTGACGCCGTAGATGAGTGGCTCGCCAACGCCGAGGAATCCTGCGGGCAGTGCACTCTTGATGGTACGTCCGATGCTGGTGTTGCGGCGGAGCCTGAAGAACACGGCGATGGCGGCACCGATTTGGCCGGCGCCACCCATGGCCAGGACCGGCAGCAGGGTGGTGTAACCGACCTGTTCGATCAGGGTGGTGTGGATTGGGGTGAGTGTTTGGTGCAACCCGGTCATCACCAACGGCAGGAACAGCCCGCCGAGGACGAAGCCAGCGAAGACACCCGCAGTGCTCAGCAGCCAGGTGGCGCCGATACCGATCTGGATAGACACCCAGCCGGCGGCCGGCATCAGGAGGAACAGGGCGGCGAGGCCGGCGATCAGCACGGTCAACGTGGGCACGATGAACAAGGCGAGCACGTCGGGCGCCCATCTGCGGGCCCACCGCTCGACGTAGGCGCCCAGAATGGCGGCGGCCATGGCGCCGAGAACCCCTCCCTGGCCGGGGGCCAGTTGCTGACCCCAGACGACGATGTTTGCGACTGCAGGAGCCACAATGATTCCCCCGATAACGCCGCCGATGATGGGTGTGCCGCCAAACTCTTTGGCAGCGTTCATCGCAACGAACACGGCGAGTAGGGCGAAGAACCCGCTGGACATGACGCTGAAGATCGGAGACAGGGTGGCCAACCACGGAACCTGGCCGCTTGTGGCCAGGTTGGTCAGGATTCCGTTGATGCCGGCGATGAGTCCGCAGGCGATCAGCGCGGGGATCAGTGGGACGAAGATGTTGGAGATGCGCCTCAGAGCGTTCTTGACCGGGGTGTTGTTGCGCTGCTTGTTCTGTTGCCGGATGGCCGCACCTTTGTCGGCCAGCTGAGCGGCCGAGGAGGCAGCCGACCCTTCCGCGCGGGCGGCGCTGAGGGCCGACTCCACGTCGATGGCCACCCGGTCGACCAGACCCGGGCCCAGCACGATCTGGCAGTTATCGCCGGGCAGCGCGGCGAGCACCCCGGCGATCGCACGCAGTGCGGCGACATCGACTCGATCCTGGTCACGGACGCCGACACGCAATCGGGTCATACATTTCTCGACGTCGATGATGTTCTCGGCGCCGCCCAGACCAATGAGCAACTGGTCTGCGATGACTCGTGAGTCGGCCATGACTGATGTCCTTTCGAGCAAAGTGCGGGGTTGCACGGGGCTCCTAGCGGGATGGAGAACCCGGGCTACAAAATTATGTCGTAATATGAAAATAGCTTTCACAGACTTAGGAGTCAAGAGGTAATTATTTTCACCACTCGTCTGCGTTGTTGACGGCAGGTTTCGACAATCCCCAGGCTGAAATCTCTGCTGCGCTGCTGCGCACTGGTCACCGGGGAGATCAGGTGTGGCTCTGATGCACTTAAACGAGTGGACCATTTTGCAGTTGATGTAGTTATTTTGAAACCGTAAGTTGTAGTCCCTCAGTAACGGAGTCAGGCAGGCCACGACCCTGTCGGAACCACACGGGTGCGCCGTATGTGGCGGGTAACGCTTGTGCGACCGTAACTGTCGCGAGGACGGCGGTGGCCGAAGTGTTCGGAGCGACAATAGCCGGCCGGAGCCGACCCACGGAAGAGTCAGGAGCCTCAAAAAAAACCGCGTAATCCCGTGTCCGCTGAATCAATCTCGCTGACTTGGCTATCCGCACAATTGCCGCGATCCTCGTTAGAAGCAGGAATACGGCTGGGCTCTTTCGTAGACTTGCGTGTAGCGCGTGCGCCACAGGGTCCGAGTTTTCGCTCGACTCTTAGAAACTGCGGCCGCGCGTTATGGGCACTACGGAGCCTGAAATGTAGGACGCTTCGGGTGAGGCTAGGAAAACGTAGGCGGCGGCGAGTTCGGCTGTTTGTCCTGCCTGGCCCAGTGGGGTTTCCCGACCGAGAGTGGACAGCTTGTCTGGCCGTGAAGCTGCGGGGATAAGCGGCGTCCAGACTGGCCCGGGCGCGACTGCGTTGACCCGAACCCCGGCTGGGCCTAATTCTTGGGCGAGCGCCCGTGTGAACGCTACGAGTGCGGCTTTGGTCATGGCATAGTCGATCAACACCTGTGCGGGGCTCGATGCCGGGATTGATGACGTGGAGATGATCGATGCTCCCGGCCAGAGGTGCGGGATGGCGGTGCGCGCGATCCACAGAGTCGCATAAAGATTGGTTTTGAAGACCCGGTCGAATTCTGCCGTTGACAGGTTTTCTGGACCGTTCCGGTTTTTTTGGTAGGCGGCGTTGAGCACCAGGATATCCAAGCCGCCGAGGGTTGCCACGGTATCCTTTACGAGGTTGACGCAGTGGGTTTCCTCGCGGATGTCGCCCGGGATGAGCAGGACGGTGCGGCCGGCGGCCCGGATCTGCTCTGCCGTGAATTCGGCATCCGTCTGTTCGTCAGGCAGGTAGGAGATCGCAATATCGGCACCATCTTTGGCGTAGGCGATGGCCACGGCCCGGCCGATGCCTGAGTCGCCGCCTGTGATGAGTGCCCGCCTCCCGACAAGTTTTCCGGCGCCATGGTAGGTGTCTTCGCCACGATCCGGGCGGGGCTGAGTCGCCTCGGTCAGGCCGGGTTGACTCTGTTCCTGCTTGGGGTTGCCGCCGGTGATGTATTTCGTCCTTGGGTTGTCGTTTTGGTTCGTCAAGGCGTGACTCCCTATCGAAAATCGGTGGATGTTGCCGGTTGAGGGAGCACGGCTGACCGCCGTCAGATGACTTCTGTGAGCCGGTGAGTCATCAGCGGATGCGGGCGGCATCGGTCGTTCGCGCGCGGAAGCCGCCGCTAATCTGCACGAGGGCGGGGAGCTGTAGGCCGAGGAGATTATCGAAGGAAAAGAGCACCTCGTTGACAATCCGGCTGGCTTCCCGAGGTGAGATTCCTCGGCGGCAGGTGATGGCCACCTTCAGTGCTGACTGGTTCTTGACGCGGTAGGTGGAGACGTGGGAGGCAACAAGTTCCGGTCGGTTTGTGAGAGCATCTTGGATGGCGTGCTCGGCCACTCTCGACTCGATGACAACCGCGCCACTGCTGGTTTTTCCGTTTAGTGAGACGATCCGGCCGGTGTGCCCGTGGCCTTGACGCAGGCTGAAGGTGACCAGCACCGCGATGAGCAGCACTCCAGCGGCGAGGACGATGAGCCATAACCAGCTGCCGCTGACCGGGATCAAGGATTCGGGAAAGGGGGTGGCCTGAAGCCACCGGGTTGCCCTATCGATGCCAACACGAGTTGCGTTCGTCCAGCTGTCCCGGACGAGCGGAACAAGTGCCACCAGGGCCAGGGTCGCGCCACCGGTCAAGACGAGGAGTCCGACCAGGAAAACAAAGATGCGGTTGAGGATGCGATTGGTGGAGTTCATCCGCCCACCCTCCCCGTGGAGACAACAACGACCTTCGCGTGTAGGGAACGCAGCAATCCAAAAGCCACAATCTGTTCGCGCACGGCCGTGAGCACCGCCTGCTGATCGATCGCCGTTCCAGAGGTAGGAGTGAGGTGCACGGTGGCGCTACGGGGGGTCACGGTGACCCGCGCGTTGTCTGGGGCCAACCCAGCGACGCGGGCCGCTTCACGAGCCAACGCGGATGCGATCACCTCGTTGTCGACGATGGTCGCGGCCCGTTCGGTCTCGAGCAGATGGCGAGATCGCCGGCCAGGAGTGACAGCCACGACAAGGAGAAGCAGCCCGATGAGGGCGCCGGTGAGGCCGAGCCCGCCCACGAACACGGGCGGTGCAGAGGAAACGCCTGCGACCGCGCCCGCCATACCCGCGGGGGTCGCGAGGAGCCCCGGCCGGCCGAGCAGGTTCAACACGATCTCGATCATGAGCCAGAGGCAGGCGGCGATGGCCAGGATCGCGAGAGTGATCGCTGCAACCGAACGCGACGAGTAAAGCTCGCGACGGCTGAGCCGTTGGTAGGTGGAACGATACTTAGTCATCGCACGCGGCCCTCTGGTCGAATGTCGGCACCGGTGAGCCGCACGGCCACCCGGGACAGGGTGGAACCGGTCAACTCGCCCACCCGGTAATGAATGTGCTGCCTGGCGTGCTCGGCCCGCTCCAGAATCGTGCCCCCGGTGCGAGTCACGACGGAGGGATCCCGGTGCACACGGGTGAGCGCAACGACCCGGATGGGGGCGCTGACCGTGAGGGCGAGGTTGCCCTGATCATCGGTGATCTCGGCACCGACCGCCGAGGGGTCAACGCCCAGAGCGTCCGCCGCGACCGCACACACTAACCGATTCAAAGCACGAGTCGAGACGGTGGTCCGGCCATTTTTGAGCACCGTCGGCGACAGCGTATGACGGGCCGCTGTGTCGGAACTGAGGGTTGTCATGACGACGACCGCTTGCCCCGGAATGCGTCAACCAGGTTCGCAACGCTCAGCTTTCCGTCCATAATCCGCCCGACGATCGCGCCGACCGCCATGGCCGCGGCCACGAACACGCATGGCCAAAAGCCAAGGACCAGCCACGTCAGAGCAAGCACGGCTCCGAACACAGCCCCCGTTTTCGCCAAGGTGCTCACTGAACCCGAGCCTCGGACTTCTCGTCCTTGTCGTCGGTCGGCAGGTACACGTCGTTGATGTTCACGTTCACCTCGGTGACCTCCATTCCAACCAGATCTTCGATCACACGGATCACGGCAGACCGCACCCGCTCGGCCACATCCTGCAGGGCCATGGGGTACTCCGCGACAATGGTGACGTCGGCCGCGACCTGAGTTTCTCCGACCTCCACGTTGATGCCCTGGCTCACGTCCGAGGTGTTCAGGGCATCGCGGATGGCACCGAGCGCCCGGGCGGCTCCGCCGCCAAGAGCGTGCACACCACTGACCTCACGGGCTGCAATGCCGGCGATCTTTGCCACCACAGCGTCGTTGATCACGGTCTTGCCGCGGCCGGGGGTCGCCGAGGCGGAGTTCGGTGCGGTGGAAAGAGTAGGTCTGGTGAGATCTGCCATGGGAGGCTCCTTGTTCGTGTCCCCTGAACGGGACGTATTGCAATAGTTAATATGTAGACGCTTGCCACGACGCGTTCGTCACACCCGGTGCTACAGTTCCCAGCGAATCGAGGGGCAAACATTTCAGATAGCAAGAGCAGGGCACTGCTGGCCCACGCCGACGACCGCACCTTGGTGGACCGCGCTGTTGACGGAGACGTTCGAGCATTCGAAGTGATTGTGCGACGGCACGGCCCGTAGGTACGCGCCCACGCGACCCGCAACCTGGGCTGCAGCCACGATGCAGACGATGTCGTACAGGACACGTTCATCACGGCATGGGCGAAGCTATCGACCTTGAAAGATTCTGCGCTGGTAAGAAGTTGGCTGATGCGCATCGCCAGCCACAAGAGCATTGATCGAATCCGCGCACGGCGGCAGAACTCCAACCTCGACGACGTCGGCGTGCCCGCATCGGAGGACCATTCACCGACGCAGATAGTGGAGGCGCGTTCGTGTAACGAGGCACTCTCCCAAGTCTTGTCCGCCCTTCCGGAGGATCAACGACAACGCTGGGACCTAGAGAGTTTGGGGACTACCGTTATTCCGAGATCGCTGAGGAACTCGACTTGCCCCTTTCTACCGTTCGCGGGCTGCTTGCTAGCGCCCGCGAAACTTTGATTCGCGAGATGGAGGCCTGGCGGTGACGACTCGGAAACGCCCGCCTCACCCCCGGCCTGGTACGAGTCAAATGACGAACCTGACCTCCTTGATGGCCACACCATTGACGAACTCAGCGACTACCTCGACCGAGGCAAGATGCCCACCGACCCGTCGATCGACACATCGGCTGCGTGCCAGATGGCGATGGCCTCCCTTGAGCGCCTGCGCGGCGCAATGAGCACGCTGCCCCGGGATGAGGCAGAAGAGCAACCGGCCCGAGACGACAACTGGGTCACCGCCATCCTGGACAGGATCGTGCTCGACGTCCGGTCCGGGCACGACATCCCCATCTCGCACCCGTCGCCGAACGCGCAACTTTTCGTCACCGAGGGAGCTGTCCGCGGACTCGTTCGCGCGGCAGGCGATATCGTCGACAACCTTATCGTGGGTCGATGCCGGCTCGACGGGGAGCTCACTGTGCTGGGAGCTCCGATCACGGTCACGGTCGATGCCAGGGTCTGCAAGGGCGAGAACATTCCCGCCCTTGCCGACAAGTTGCGAGACACGCTCGTCGGCGCGCTACGCAACCACACCGAGCTCGCCATCGCGGGCATCGAGGTGATCATTCGCGACATCCACCTCACTAAGCCAGAGCACGGCGAAGAAGAAGCAACACCATGACGGATGCCGCCGAGCTCGCAGGGAATCTCGAAGTTATCGTAAGGTCTGTCCCGGAGGTGACAGCCTTGTACCCGACCACGCCGATCGTCGTCACGATTGTCGGGTCTGTTGTCGATGCCCTTACGCAGCGGGAAAAGGCACCGAAACTAGTTACCGTGACGACGGGAAAGGCCAGCCTGAGCGTGACTGCGAGAATCGGCGTCGCCGACGCAGCGTCATCCACCGAGGTGTGCCGACGTGTGCATGACACGATCGCCGCGAATCCCGCCATTTTGGCGCTTGCTCCCATCAACACCATCTCTGTGACGGTTGCCAGCATCGGCTAGAAGTACGGCCATTTTCCGCCGAGCGTGACGAAACGGCCGGTAGCTGCGTCTTTGAGGTGTGGCACTCTTGCGCTCGGTTCGCATCGTAACGCGCCCCTTCACTTAGGACAGGCGCAACACACGAAGTGACCCTGCCGACCAATCGGCGCGACCCAACCCTGGAGGTTGACATGCAAAACGAATTCACCAGCGCCCTTGCAGTTGGGCTGGCTACTCTCGGACTTTGTCCCGAAGCTTCTGTTGTTCCTGGTCATTGTGATCGTCGGCTTGATCGTGGCGAAGCTGATCTCCAAGGTGCTGGCGAAGCTGCCCGGAAAGGTGGACTTTGACCGCGTTGTGGAGCGCGGCGGTGTGAAAAAGGCCTCGGCCAGCTCGTCCATGGACGCGTCGGACATCATCGCAAAGATTCTGTAGTACACGCTGGTGTTGTTCGTTTTACAGTTCGCATTCGGAGTATTCGGACCCAACCCGGTCAGTGATCTGCTCGCCGGGATCATCGCTTTCCTGCCGAAGATCATCGTGGCAATCATCATCGTCATCGCCGCGGCCGTTGCCGCGGGCGTGAAGACCCTCATCCAGGGCGCCCTCGGCGGCCCGATCAAGCCCCCACAGGCCCGCTGGGAGTCCTACCTCGTCAAGCCGAGGAAGGAGCCCCGAAGATGAAAGAACAGGCCAAGAACGCTCCCAGCGTGAAAGAACAGGCCGAGCAGGCGAAGAACAAGACGCAGAACAGCATGAATTCCGCCGGCACCGGCAGCACCCGCCGCACGAACATCGGACGCTAGCAGACCGGCCCCGCGTGCGTATTACTCGATGGGTGTCCGGTTTGGAATTGGCGGCGCTTAATTCTGAACTGGTCACCCGGGTGGCCGAGCACATCCTCAGCCATTGGAAAGATGGCCTATCCTCGCTCCATCCATCGCACTGGTGGGTCCCTGCCCCACTGCGGCCACAGCGCTATAAGCAGAAGCAGGTCCAACGCCACACCGCCCGCGAACGGAGGACCCTTCGGTGGCCAACACCTCGAAGCCCTCGCCATTCAAGTGAACCGTGTCAATGCCAAGGTGGACCAGGATCCCGGTCCCCGACGTGGACTGGATGACGAAAGCGTGCGGCTGGACCCGGACGAGGGTGCCACTCACCGGCGCACGAGCCGTCACGGGGCCGATTTCCGGGGAGGGTTGAATGCCACTCCCCCGCCGACGATTTCCTGGGCGAACACGGGGTCGGGAACATCGCTGAGCGAAACCACGGTGCCGCGCAGGGGGCTGAGGAGGTTTTCGGGCATGGCGGTGTCTCCTGGAGTGTGACGTGCGGGGAACTACAGACGAATCGAGAGTTGTTATGGTCGTCAGCGATGCACGCCCGTGCCATACGATGCGACCCGCGGCAGTGGGTGACGGTTCGCTCAGGGTGACGTGATGGCGGTGCGGACGTCGCCGTGAGCCTGTTCGAGGCGAGCGGTGGCCGTGGGGAAATCAGTGTCGGTGAGCAGCATGACCACGGCGGTCTTGGCATGTCCGCCGGCCTGATCGATTGCAGCGGCGGCGGTATCCGGATCCGCCCCGGTGGCGTCGCTGACGATGCGGCGGGCCCGGTCGACCAATTTGGCGTTCGTGGGTTGGACGTCGACCATCAGGTTGTGGAAGACTTTTCCGGTGCGGATCATGCTGGCGGTGGAGAGCATGTTGCACACCAGCTTTTGCGCCGAGCCTGCCTTCAGCCGGGTAGAGCCGGTCAGGACCTCGGGTCCGGTGTCGACCTCGATGGCGACATCGGCGTGTCTGCTGATCTCCGCGCCGAGATTGCAGGCGACGGAGACGGTGGCCGCCCCAACGCTTCGGGCATGGTCCAGACCGCCGATGACATATGGGGTTCGGCCGCTGGCGGCGATGCCGACGACCACGTCAGCGACGGTGAGTCCGACTGCCCGCAGGTCGTTCACCGCGAGGTCGGGATCATCTTCGGCACCTTCGACGGCCTGGAGGAACGCACGCTCCCCGCCGGCGATAAGCCCGAGGACTTCCCCGGGGTCGGTACCGAACGTCGGTGGGCATTCGACGGCGTCCAGCACCCCGAGTCGGCCGCTGGTGCCGGCACCTAGGTAGATCAGCCGTCCGCCGCGGCGGCGGGCGCCCACAATCGCATTTACTGCGTTCTCGATCGCCGGTAGTGCCGCCGCCACCGCAACCGGGACTGTGCGGTCCTCTTGGTTCATCACGGTGAGCAGGTCCGCGACGGACATCGTGTCCAAGTCAGTGGTGTGGTCATTTGCGGTCTCGGTGCCCAATGTGGCGAGTGCCATAGTGTTGTCCCTGTTCCTGGTGTTGATGAAGCTATTCATGGTTGTTTGTTTCGTCCCGGATGAGAGGTGACGGCGGCGTAGGTGCGTTCCAGCGCGGCTCGGGCACCGGGTAGCGTTTGTGCGACGCCGACAAAGATGGCGTCGACGAGCAGGAGCTGCCCAGTGCGGCTGGCCATCGCTGCGGAACGGAAGCCAAACTCTCGACCCGCGGTGACCAAGACGTGTTCGCCGTGGGCCGCCAATCGGGAGCGGGCGGCGCCAGTGATGGCCACCGTGCCGGCGCCGGTAGACCGGGCCGATTGCAGTGGCGCGACGGTGCCGGGGTTCTCTCCCGAGTGGGAAACGCCGATGGCCAGGTCAACGGGGCCGAGCAGCGAAGCGCTGACCATCGCCGCGTCGTGTTCGGTGTACGCCCGGGCGACCAGTCCGACCCGGTTCAATTTCGCAGTTAGATCCTCCGCGACCAGGCCAGACGCGCCGATGCCATACACGTCGATCCGGCGAGCGGCCCGGATCAAATTGATCACTTTCTCCAGGGCGACGGGATCGACGAGTTCGGCGGTGGCGCGGAGCTGTTCAGACTCGAACGCGGCCAGCTTGGTCAACACCACGCCGATCCGGTCGCCGTCGGCGATGTCGGCGCCCACCGGGACACCACCGTCGTGGTTCGCACCACCCTGCGCAGCCAGCGCGAGCCGGAGCTGCGGGTATCCGTCAAAACCGAGACGCCGCGCGGTGCGGACCACGCTCGCGGTGCTCGTCGACGCGCATTCGGCGAGCTCGTTGACTGTCAGAGCCGACGCCGCCGTGGTGTCAGACAGCAGGACCCGCCCGATCCGGCCCTCCGCCGGGGTCAGGCCAGGCAACATCGCCCGGAGCCTCGCGACCACATCTGACGGAGCCGGAGTGGTTGGTCCGATGAGCTCACGCCGAGCATCGGTCGAGACGCCACGATCAGGAGCATGCCTGTAGTCCTTCTTGGGTGTCATGGGCGCCCTCCTCCCCTCGGGTTGCAGTCTCGGGGCCATCCCGAGCCTGTAACAAAGTTACACTTTTTTGAACCGATAATGTCAAGAGTTTCTATGGTTTCTCTCATGACGGATTGGCGGCAAAGCAGATCCGCGTATCGCCTCAGCAGCCTCTGAAAGCCAGTCCCAGCGCGCGATGAGAGAAGCACGCGCCAAGAATGCGCTCATCGCAGCGCTCGATCCGCCGCGTCGCGATCATGCTCCGCGCAGCCCTCCAGTTTTTCGTCGCAAGGCGGTGGAGGTGGAACGCACGCCCCAGTGCTCAGGGGCTACCCGCGAACCGAGCAGACAGCGGACCGCTGATGCGCGCGCCGACTCACGACAAGCCCGCGGATCACCCGGTCAGCCAAGCGGAGTGACTTGATTTCTCTTTGCTTTGTCAAACGATTTATGCGGATACGGCGCAGGAACGCCTTGCAGGGTCCAATCGCGCAACAGGTGTGTGCGGCGCTCGTAGTGAGCGCAAATCACGAGGATCCGCCCGATCACAGGAGGTCAAGTCCCATGGCACTTCTCACCCAACACTCCCTGTCAGGTTTCATCGCCTCGGAGCCACAGCAATCCGTCACCGAGAGCGGCGACACCCGCTTCTACGTGCGAATCGGACAGCCGCACTTCCGCCGCGAAGAAAGCGGCGACTTCACCATGCTCGAGCCGAGCTTCCACGACCTCGTCGCCTACCGCACCACCGCCGACCGCGCGGTCGCCCGGTTCGCGAAGGGCGCCAGCTTCGTGCCCTGAGACCTGCGACTCCTGGACGCAGTACGTCAGACGAGAGGCCATCGCTCTTCTGAGCGAGGACGGCCTTTGCTCGGACGGCACTGCCGGGTCACTGGTCGACGCCTCCACCGTGGAGAACCAGCCCGGGAGCGGTTTCGCGAGGAACGAGGCTGGCAACTATGCCGGCATGACTCATGCATGTGTGCGGACCGCTAGCCGGTAGCGGCAACTCGAACGACGATGCCTTCCTGAATCTTGGGCGCGACTACCCGGATAACGGGCGATTCCAAATCGTGCTCTGGGACATCGGCGGCGTGGAGCCCATCCCGCACGGAACGACTTCGTGCACGATGGGTAAAATCACGCTGTGCGAGGGCGTCGCTCAGGTCGAAATCTACGAAGAGGCACCCGTCGGCGCTCCCCTACACCCTGCTCTCGACCGCCCTCTCACTGGCCCCTGGCGATGTAGATTTCAGGGGTCAATATGTTGGGGTGCCGGCACCCCGGCGGGAGCGTCCTAGGGGAAACTCCGACGGAACCTCCCCCTCGGAACCGGACTGCGCGGCCTACTCTGGCAGGAGTCGCATTTGGCCCATCCGTAAGGAAATCCCGCTCACATGCGTTTCAGTGGTCGATAGGCAACTTCCTGGCCGTCCCTCACCGAAATGTTGCGAGACGCGGGACCGAATGGACGCGCAACGAAGCATTGCCCGAAACTCAGACCTAGACCGTAGTCTAGAGCAGAGCTGGGTGGCATCGGATCAAAAAGAAAGGCCCAGTGACCGACAGAATTTCTGGTCAAAGGGCCTTTATGTGTAGCGGGAGCGGGAATTGAACCCGCGACACCACGATTATGAGCCGTGTGCTCTAACCAACTGAGCTACCCCGCCACGACCTGTCGGCTGCAAGAGCTTCCAAGCCAGAGCCCCCTGTGGGAATCGGACCCACTACCTCTTCCTTACCAAGGAAGTGCTCTACCAATGAGCTAAGGGGGCGAAGCATCCGTGTGAACGAAAACCAAGCCAAATTTCGGCAACCGGTAAATATTATCACCAAGTCGGCCGGCTCGATGACCGTGGGGTGGAATCGGGCACCGAAACCCCCGGCAGCGCCCACGCGGTGAAGCTCGGCCCGTCCGTTTCCAGACGGATGCGCCCGCCCGCCACGCTGACGGCGGCGTCGCCCAGGAGCCGGGTCGGCTCCCCTGCCACGGACCCGAGCGGCAGTGTCACCGCGCACGCGGCGCGGGCCGCGACCAACAGCACCGACTCCTCCGCACACTCGCGCACGTAGACGAGCACATCCGCGCCCACGTGCACCCAGCGCATCCCGCCGCCGTTCAGGGCCGGGTGGGCGGTGCGCAAGCGGATCAGCGCCGCGTACAGGTCGATTGTGGCCGCCACCTCGGAGTCACCCGCCGTATCCCACGGCATGGGCGTGCGCGCGCCCTCGCCGTCGTCGCCGGCCAGGCCGAATTCGTCGCCGGCGAAGACCACCGGCATGCCCGGCAGGGTCGCGCTCAGCCCGAAGGCGACGGCCACTCCCCCGTCGATCGCATGGGTGCGGAACCTTGGAGTGTCGTGCGTGTCGAGGGCGTTCATTGTAGCCAGGCGAGTGCGCCAGGGGTAGCCGGCCGTGAACCGGAGGTGGGCGTCCACGAACGCCCGCCCGTCGGTCAGCGGGATGGTGCCGTAGGGCAGCCCGAAGAATGTCGATGGGCTGTGCGGCTTCGAGAGCCAGCTCCACACCGGTCGGGTGAAGGTCGTATAGGTCATCGCGCCGTGCCAGCCGTCGCCCTGGAAGTCGTCCGAGGCATCATTGGTCGATTCGCCGAGCAGGATGGTGTCGGGGTTCTCCGCGATCATGGTGCGGCGGATGGTCTGCCGCACCAGGGCGTTCAGGTCCTCCCCCTGCAGGCGGCCGGTCATGTTCGCCACATCGATGCGCCAGCCGTCGAGGTGGTAGGGGGCCCGCAGCCACTTCGCCACCACCGACTGCGGGCCCTCGATGAACCGGCGGCGCAGCTCGATCGAGGTCCAGTTGAACTTCGGCAGGCTGGGTACGCCGAGCCAGGACGCGTAGTCCTCGTGCCGGTCGTCGAGCCAGTAGTAGAAGGCGCTCTCGACGGCATCCGGGGCACGGTGCGCCGCCCGGAACCACTCGTGCCGGTTGCCGGAGTGGTTCGAGGTGAGGTCGCCGATCACCTTGAAGCCCCGCTCGTGGGCAGCCTCGACCAGCCGCACGAGGGCAGCGTCGCCGCCCAGTGCCGGGTCGACCACGTCGAAGCTCCGCGCGTCGTAGCGGTGGCTCGAGCCGGCCGGGAACACGGGTGTCAGGTAGAGCAGGGTGACGCCGAGCCGTTCGAGGTGGTCCAGGTGCAGGACGATGCCGTCGAGGTCCCCACCGTAGAACTGGTGCGAACGGGCCGGTTGCTCCGCCGCTACCGGGTCACCCCACGCCGCGGGCACGGCCCAGGTCGGCTTCTCGCGCAGCGCGGCGGCCGTGGAACGCCCGAAACGATCCGGGAAGATCTGGTACATCACGGTCGACGCGACCCAGTCCGGCGGTGCCGGATGGCTGAGCAGCTTGAAGTCCTCCGCGTCGACGGTCTCGAAGGAATGCACCCCGGCGGCGTTCAGCCACCAGTGCCCGCCGTCGGCCCGGTTGATCAGGAACCGGTAGCCGTTGACCGGGTTCAGGATCTCGACCTCGGCCTCCCACCACCGCCAGCCCTCCGCCGCGCCGAGTAGGCGGGCGTCGTGGAAGCGCGGTTCCCGGTCGGGCGTCGAACGCACGTGCACGGATGCGACGGCGCCCCACGCCTCCGGCACCCGCACCCGCACGCCGACCGTGTCGCCCGGCCGCGGCGCCTGGTCCGAGACGTACAGGGCCGACCCGTCGTGGTGCGGGAGCATGCGCGCCCTACTTCACCGATCCGGCGGTCAGGCCACCGACGATGTACTTCTGCAGCCAGAGGAACAGGGCCATCACGGGCAAGGCCGCGAGCACGGCGCCGGCCGCGAAGACCGAGTAGTTGGTGGAGAATTTCTGAGACACGAACTGGTAGAGGCCCACCGCGAGGGTCTGATTCTCGGGGCTGATCAGCACGATGCTCGCGATGACGAACTCGTTCGTCGTGCCGATGAAAGAGAGGAGGCCGACGACCGCCAAAATGGGTGCGACCAGTCGCAGGATGATCGTGAAGAAGATGCGAGCGTGACCAGCACCGTCCAACTTGGCGGCCTCGTCGATCGAAGCGGGAATCGTGTTGAAAAATCCGTACATCAGGTAGGTGTTCACCCCAAGAGCCCCGCCGAGGTAGACCATGATCAGGCCGACCTGCGAGTCCAGTCCGATCGCCGGGAAGATATCAGAGATGCCGTTGAGCAGGAGGAATATCGCGACGACAGCCAACAGTTGGGGAAACATCTGCAACAGTACGAGCGTGAGCAGTCCCCCCCGGCGACCGAAAAAACGCATCCGGGAGAAGGAATATGCCGCAAGGGCCCCCAAAAAAACCGTGCCGATCGAGGTGATCACTCCGATGATCAGGGTATTGCCGTACCAGGCGGCGTATGGCTGTTGGGGCAGGTTGAAGAGCGTCACAAAGCTGCCGAGGCTCACCTCGCTGAATAGCCCATTTGCGGTGATCAGGGTGCCACCGGGTTGCAGCGCTGCCGAGAGCACGTAGACAAGGGGGAACGCCGAGAACACGGCCATGAACACGCCGATCAGGTGGCGCCATCCCGTTGCTTTGAACCAGCGCTTGAACTGGAATGACGAATTTCTCACGACGATGCGGTCGCTAGTCTCCCGATTGTTGACCTGCATGTCAGTTCAGCTCCTCTAGTGCCTTGGTCTGCCTAAAGCTGATGATCGACACGATCGCGACCAGCAGGAAAATGATGATGGAGAACGCACTCGCCAATCCGTAGTCGCGGTTCGCACCGACGAAGGCGACCTTGTAGACCATCGAGATGAGGATGTCGGTCGCACCGACATTCACTCCCGCGGTAACGTCTCTCGGCCCGCCATTGGTGAGCATGTAGATGAGGTTGAAGTTGTTGAAGTTGAACGCGAACGACGAGATGAGCAGCGGGGCCACCGACACGAGCAGCAGCGGAAGCTTGATCAGCCGGAACACCTGCCAGGGCCGCGCCCCGTCGACCGTTGCTGCCTCCTGCAACTCGCCGGGAATCGACTGAAGAGCACCCGTGCAGACCAGGAACATGTAGGGAAAGCCGAGCCACAGGTTCACGAAGATGATGCTGAATTTGGCCAGCCACTCGTTTGTGAGCCAGGGTATTTCCGCCCCGCCGAACAGCACCTGGTTGACGAAGCCGAACTGCGGGTTGAGCAGCCCAGCCCAGACCAGCGCGGACAGGAATGCCGGGAACGCGTAGGGAAGAATCAAGACGACGCGGTAGACGTTGCGTCCGCGCATCCGCAGGTCATTGAAGACCAGCGCCAGAAAGAGCCCGAGCGCGAACGTGGTGGCGACAGAAAGGAAAGCGAAGGCAAAGGTCCACAGGGTCACGTTGATCAGCGGCCCCCGAATGGATTCCGTGCCGAACGCACGGGCAAAGTTATCGAATCCGACCTCAACTTTCCAGCCGGGGCGCAGTTCGGTACCGTCCTCCGCGGCGAACGCTCCGACCGTGCCGTCCTCGGCGTAGACGACGTTCGTCGTGGTGTTCGTCATCGTTCTCGCGGCCTCGTCGTAGACCAGATCGGACAGGTAGAGATAGGCCTTTGAGCCGTCCGGGGTGCGGAGCACCCCCTCGTTCGGGTCGTCGGTGAGCGGCACCGAGAGGGCCGCGATGTCCTCTTGATTGGCAGCGATGTCGCTGAACTTGAGCGAGGTGTAGCCGGGAAGTGCGGTGGCGACGCCGTCGGCATCCGTCTCGGCATCGGTGACTTCACGCAGGGGCGCGTCGGTGCCGCCGACGCTGATCCGGCCGTCAGGGTCGGTGACGAGGAGGCTGTAGGCACCCAGTTGCTCGATCACGGTGATGTCATACGCGACCGAGTCCGGCACTCGTTGCTGCGCGGAGGCGATGAGTGATGCGACCGCGTCCGCCCTGGTGCTGTTGTGCCCGGTGCCGTAGTTCGTGAACGCGATGTAGCCGGAATAGCCCACAACAAAGATCTGGAAGATCACGAGGAAGATCAGGCCGGGGGTGAGGTACTTGGCCGGCAGAGCGTTTTTGCTGAAGTAGATCCAGTTGACGATCAGGGTGACTGCCAGAACGAGTCCGAAGATGACCCAGTCCTGTTTCAGGAAGAGCACGAAGAGAGCGTAGACGCTGATTGCGTCGACGATACCGAGGAGCAGAATTTTCACCAGGAGAATCTTGATCCCGACGGACGCCGCCTCGGCAATTCGTCCCGCCCGCTTGGATTGCCTCCACTGGGTGACCAGCGAGTTGTCGCGCGCGGTGCGATCGCGACCTGTTCGTGGGGTGGGCATCTTCGTCCGTTCTCTGGCGCCTGCCGGCAACCTTGCCTGATGTGCGGTGAGGGAGCACGCTGTGCCCGGCCCCCTGATGAAGCCGGGCACACGGTGTTACTTCGCGATGGCGCCCTGGATTTCGCCGGTCATCTTCTGCCACAGCGCTGCCGGGTCACCCTCGCCCGCGATGATCGCGGCCTCGGTGACGCCCCAGAACTGCCAGACCTTGCCCATTTGCGGGATGTTCGGCATCGGAACGGCGGTTGCTCCGACCGTACCGAAACCGGCGGTGATCGGGTCGGCGGCAGCTGCCTCGAAGGCGCTGGTCAGCGCGGGCGGGCGCCCGCCGACCTCGTAGAGCGCGGTCTGCACCTCTTCGGAGCCGATGTAGTTCACCAGGAACTCATTGGCAGCGAGAGCGTTCTTGGTCTTCGCACTCACGAAGAAGCCCTGCACGCCGACAAACGGCTGGGCAGGGTTGCTGCTGGCGGTCGGGATCGGGTCGATCGCGACGTCGATGCCGGCCTTCTGGGCATCCGGGACATTCCACGGACCGGAGAGGAAGAACGGCGATGCGCCGGCGTTGAACTTCTCTTTGGCGATGTCGTTGGTGATGTTCACGCTGAGGTGCCCTGCGGCGCCTTCGGATGCGAGCCAGGCCGCGTAGGCCTCTCCACCGGCGTTGCCGATCGAGAGGTCTTCGGCGTTGTAGCTGCCGTCGGAGTTGGTGCCGAACACGGGGGCGCCGAACGAGGTCTGGAACGGGTACAGGTGATACGGGTCCGATTCCGGTCCAACGGGCACGAGGAACGGGAACTCAGTGCCGGCGGCGGTGCCGGCGGCGACCATGTCCGCGTACGTCGCCGGCGCGGTCGGCGCCAGGGCCGTGTTGCGGAGGAGGGCGATGTTCTCGATCGAGTAGGGGACACCGTAGGTCTTGCCCTCGAAGGTCATCGCGGTGACGGCGACCGGCTGGAAGTCAGCGGTCGTATCGCCGAGTTCGACGGGCTTGAGCACGCCGTTCGAGACGAGGTTCCCGATCCAGTCGTGGGCGCCGATCGTGATGTCGGGGCCCTTGCCGGTCGGAACCTGGGCGATGAACTCTTCCTGGATCTTGGGGAAGTCCTTCTGGATGAGTTTTACCTTGACGCCGGATTCCTTCGTGAATGCCGCCGCCGCGTCTTTGAGGACCGTGCCGCGGTCAGCATCGACCCAAACCGTCAAGGTGTTGGCGGCGGCTTTATCGCCCTCGCCACCCTGCGGAGAGGCCCCGCCGGAGCATCCGGACAATGCGAGGGACGCTGCGACCACTACTGCGCCGGCAGCGACGAGACCTTTCATGTTCACCATCATTGGTGTGCCTTTCTCAGGACATTGAAAATTTATGCAAGCGTTTACATTTATAGCAAGTATCGGAACCATTGACAACTGAAATAGCCGGATCTGAATCTTGAGCAGGTGATGCGCTTAGCCCGCAGGCCTGCAAGCGCTTCCATAGTCACGAGAATGCCGTAGGGTTTCTTTTCATGACAGGCTCAGAGTGGTGGCGAACCGCAGTTATCTATCAGATCTATCCTCGGTCCTTTGCGGACGCCAACGGTGACGGGATGGGCGATCTAATCGGCATCACCAATCGTCTCCCTGCTCTCCGGGCTCTCGGGATAGACGCCATCTGGCTCTCGCCGTTCTACACGTCACCGCAGAACGACGCTGGTTACGACGTGGCCGATTATTGCGATGTCGACCCTCTCTTCGGCACGCTCGATGACTTCGACACCCTGCAGCACACGGCACACGAGCTGGGCATCCGCGTGATCGTTGACCTTGTGCCAAACCACTCCTCAAGTGAGCATCCGTGGTTCAAAGCTGCCCTCGCCGCCGCCGAGGGCAGTGAGGAGCGCGCGCATTACATCTTCCGTGATGGCCAGGGCGAACACGGCGACCTTCCCCCGAACAACTGGGATTCCGTCTTCGGCGGCAATGCCTGGACCCGCGTCACGAACCCGGACGGCACTCCCGGCCAGTGGTACCTGCACCTCTTCGACACCACACAACCCGACTTCGACTGGGACAACGAATGGGTGAAGGCGCAATTCCGCGATGTGCTCCGGTTCTGGCTCGACCGCGGGGCGGACGGTTTTCGGGTGGACGTCGCGCACGGCATGATCAAAGCGACCGGTCTTCCCGACTACACGCCTCCGGTCGCGGGCGGCAGCATGGGCGGTGCCTCGACGGAGGGGTCAGGCATCATCACCGAGTGGCCCGAAACCGCGCCCTACTGGGCCCAGAACGGTGTACACGAGATCTACCGCGACTGGCGCCTCATCCTCGACGAGTACCCGGGCGACCGCATCCTCGCGGCCGAGGCCTGGGTCGATCCGCTCAGCCACGTCGCCGAGTGGGTGCGCCCCGACGAGATGCACCAGGCCTTCAACTTCGCCTACCTCGAGACGGCTTGGGCCGGCCCGGCCCTCCGCCGCGTCATCGACGATTCCCTCGCTGCGTTCGGCGCAGTTGGTGCCCCGAGCACCTGGGTGCTCTCCAACCACGACGTCGTGCGCCACGCCTCCCGGCTCGCGCTCAACCACGAGAACCTGCAGGGCCACGGTATCGGGCCGACGACGCCCGACCTGCCCGACAGCGTGATCGGCCTGCACCGGGCCCGGGCCGCCTCGGCGCTCATGCTCGCACTGCCCGGCTCCAGCTACCTCTACCAGGGCGAGGAACTGGGTCTACCCGAGGTCATCCACCTGCCCGACTCCGCACGCGAAGACCCCACCTGGTTTCGCACCAACGGAGAGCGCTACGGCCGTGACGGATGCCGCGTGCCGCTCCCCTGGGAAGCCGCCGCTCCCTCCTACGGCTTCGGCCCCTCGGCCGAGAGCTGGCTGCCGCAGCCGGACGAGTGGGCGGGCCTCGCCCGCGACGCGCAGGTCGGCGTCGCCGGCTCCACCCTCGAGTTGTACACGCTGGCCCTGGGCCTGCGCCGGGAGCACGCCCTCGGGCTGGGCTCGGTGGAGTGGCTGGACGGCCACGCTGACGAGATCGTGGCGCTGCGCAACGGCGCGGTGACGGTCGTCGCGAACACGGGCGCGGCATCCGTGCCTCTGCCTGCCGGCGAACTCCTCCTCGCCAGCGGCCCGCTGCCCGGCAACACGCTCCCCGGCGACACCACCGTCTGGCTGCGCGCC
Source organism: Cryobacterium sp. TMT2-14 (assembly GCF_004402465.1). NCBI lineage: Bacteria > Bacillati > Actinomycetota > Actinomycetes > Micrococcales > Microbacteriaceae > Cryobacterium > Cryobacterium sp. TMT2-14. The sequence goes on from NZ_SOFV01000014.1 coordinate 91,638, forward strand.
TAGCCCCCACCCCAGGGGCGTTTGCCCAAACGAATTCGACGGAGATTCTGCCCGAAACGGCCGGTTTAGAGCTCAAAACCCAGTTCTAGAGCAAAATCTCCGTCGAATTCGTTCGGGGCACGGGGCAGAACGGCGCTCGAAGGCGACGGATGCCGCGTGCTCCGGCGACGCGATCAGTGACCCCGCAGCGCCGCCATGGGACAATCGAAGGGCGTCGCCTGAACGGGGAGCGCATAGAAGGAGTAGCAGTGACCGGCACGGGGATCGACAGCGGAACCGAACACGGAACCGAACCGGGACCCGGCACCGACACCGACACCGACACCAAAGCCGACCAGGCGGCCCCGACGCGCGGGGATCTCGCCGAACTTCGCGAGCTCACGACAGAACTGACCCGGTTCATGCTGGCATACAAGTTCGCGACCGACGAGATGATGACGAAGATCAACATCTTGAAGGAGGAGTTCGCCTCCATCCACGACTACAGCCCGATCGAGCACGTCAACTCTCGGCTAAAGACGCCCGACGGGATCCTGAAGAAGGCCGTCCGCAAGGGCTGCCCGCTCGTCCTCGACGACATTCGCGCCCAGATCCAAGACATCGCCGGCATCCGCATCACCTGCAGCTTCATCTCGGACACGTACCGCATTCTCGACATGCTCACCAGCCAACTCGACGTCACGGTGCTCGAGGTCAAGGACTACATCGCCGCCCCGAAGCCGAACGGTTACAAGAGCCTGCACCTGATCGTCGACATCCCCGTCTTCCTATCCGACCGGGTCGACGAGGTCACGGTCGAGATCCAGATCCGAACGGTCGCGATGGACTTCTGGGCGAGTCTCGAGCACAAGATCTATTACAAGTACCACGGGGCGGTTCCGGTGGATCTGGTGGGCGACCTCAAGCAGGCGGCGGATGCCGCCAATCGCCTCGACCTGAAGATGGAGGGCCTGCACGACCAGGTCCTGGCCATGGAGCCCGACGGCAGCGGAGAGACCCACCTGCTCGAGATCGCCGGGCTGTCGCAGCTGGCGCTGCCAGAGGGCCTCCTCGCGGCCATCGGCCGCGCCCGGACCGCCGAGTCCCCGCCCGAGTCCGCGCCAGTGACCGAGCCTGAGGACGAGACCAAGGCCGAGGCGGCCGGCTAGTCCCAGCTGGCCCGTGTCGGGGTCGAACTAGTTCGTGTTGGCGTACAGCCAGACGAGCGGGTTGACCTTGGTGCCGTCCTTGCCGCCGACGCGGATCTCGAAGTGCAGGTGCGGGCCGGTGGACATTCCGGTGTCGCCGACCTGGCCGATGACCTGGCCGACCGTGATGACGTCGCCGGTCTTGAAGAGCATCGAGCCGTGGATCATGTGCGCGTAGACACTGGAGACGAGCTCGCCGTCGATCATGTGGTCGATGATCATGTGCACGCCGAGGCTGCCTTCGCCGTCTTGGGCGTAGCGCACGACGCCGTCGGCGATCGACTGGATCGGCGCGCCCAGGCCCGGGTTGAAGTCCTGACCGCCGTGGTTGGAGGAGCAGCCCGCACAGTCGCGGAAGCCGAACTCGTCACCGATGTGCACGCCCACCGAGAAGGGCCATTGCACGGTGCCGTTCGGGTTGTTCGTGAAGGTCGCTTCCATCCGGATGCCGCTGGCCGCTGCGACCTCGGCGATGGTCTTCGACTCGTAGCCGTCACGCTCGACCGAGATGGTGTCCGCTCCGCCGGTCATGGAGAGCGTCTGGGCGGGTTCGCCCTGGGCGCTCAGCTTCGCGTTGTAGGCGGCGGCCTGCACATCGGCAGAGGACAGCAGCGCCTCGGCCGGCAGGGAGGTGGCCACGGCCATCAGGGCGACGAAGGCCATGGCGACCATCGTGACGCCCGTCGTGGCGAACTTGCGCACCCGATTGGCGGGGGCCGTCGCGGTGGTGCGGGGCTGGGGTGCCGGCGCGGTGGCGGCGGCCGGGTGAACGGCGGGCGCCAGGCGCTCCCGGGCCGATGCGCGGCGGGGGCGGGAGGCGG
>NZ_SOFV01000007.1:0-97842 GCF_004402465.1 Cryobacterium sp. TMT2-14
GGTAGCCGCCCCGGGCGGCTCCCCGGTCGCCTCGCCGGCGCTGCGCGCGTGCTGCGCCGCTCCGCGCACGGCACGCCACGCGCGGAGCGGCGCATGACCGGCGCGCCGAATCCGAGCCACCCATCTCCGACTTCGAGAAGCTCGAGGGCTGCGTCACCTGCCTGAGCGTACGGGTGCGCTGAATCCCGATCCCCGAATTCGGCGCTTGCGCCCGAGGCCCCGGAACCGTAGTCTGAAAAGCTGCCTGATCAGGGGGGCACAGCTCAGACACCACGCGCTCAGGAGGCCGACATGACCAAGACAGCACCGTTCACGATCGCAACGTGTGCGAACGACGGCGCGCGCCTTGGCGCAGCCACCTCGTTCCCGCGCGCCGCTTAGCCTGCCCCCTCCCGCGATCTCCCGCCCCGCCTCGGGCCTGACTCCGGGCCGCTGACACCCAGCGATCGGCTCCGCCCCGCAGGCCGGCAGCCATGCTGCCCCCGGAAGCTACGGCTTCCACCCCCGCCGACCGACGTGCTCGTCGTCGGCCTCCCGGCGCCGCGCGCCGCCGTTCACTGGAACCAGACTCGTTCAGGACTCACTCGTGACCACGCTCACCGACCACAGCCATCCGCCCGACCCCGACCCCGCAGCGGGAACCGACCCCGTTGCCCTGCCCCGGAGGAACACCCTCCAGGTGCTGCTGCGCCTCTACCCCTTCGCCCGGCCGGCCCTGCCGCGGCTGGCCCTCGGCATGCTCGCCGCCCTGCTGGCGGCGCTTGTGGCGCTCACCATCCCGCAGGTGCTGCAGCGCCTCGTCGACGGTGCCCTGACTCAGCAGGACGCCGCCCAGATCTGGCCGGCCGTCATCGTGGTACTCGCCCTCGGCGTGATCGAGGCGGTGCTGATCGCACTGCGCCGCTGGTTCGTTCTCGGCCCCGGCACCCACATCGAGGCGCGGATGCGCAACGCGCTCTACGCCCGGCTGCAGGACCTCCCGGTCACATTCCACGACAAGTGGCCGAGCGGCCAACTGCTCTCCCGCGCCGTCAGCGACCTCAACCTGATCCGCCGCTGGATCTCGTTCGGCCTCGTGCTGCTCATCGTGAACGTCGTCACCGTTGTGATCGGCGCCGCCATCCTGGTGTCGATGAACTGGATCCTCGGCCTCATCTTCCTCGTCTGCTCCGTGCCGCTGTGGATCGTCGGCTACCTGTTCGAGGAGAAATACTCCGTCGTTGCGCGGCGCAGCCAGGACCAGGCCGGCGACCTCGCGACGGCCGTCGAGGAGTCGGTGCACGGCATCCGGGTGCTCAAGGCCTTCGGGCGCGGCAAGTTCGCGTTGAAGAATTTCTCCGACCAGGCCGAGAGCCTGCGCGGCACCGAGATCGAGAAGGCGCGCGCCATCGCCGGCATCTGGCTGTGGCTGCTGATGATCCCGGATGTGGCCTTCGCCCTCTGCCTCGTCGCCGGTGTCTGGCTGGCCGGCCAGGGCGAGTTCAGCGTGGGCGGGCTCGTGGCCTTCTTCGCCACGGCCACCGTGCTGCGCTGGCCGATCGAGTCGGTCGGGTTCCTGCTGTCGATGACCTTCGATGCCCGCACCGCGACCGACCGGTTCTTCGACGTGCTCGACGCGCCGAACGCCATCACCGACCCCGAGCATCCCGTCACCGTCGACCGGCCCCGCGGCCGCCTCGCGTTCGAGAACGTGCACTTCCGCTACCCCGACTCGCCGAGCCGCTTCCCGGACCTGCTCGACGGCGTGGACCTGGTGCTCGAACCGGGGGAGACCATGGCGCTCGTCGGTCTGACCGGCTCCGGCAAGTCCACCCTGACGGCGCTCACCACCCGCCTCTACGACGTGACGGAGGGGGCGGTGACCCTCGACGGGGTCGACGTGCGCTCCCTCGGCCGCGAGGAACTGCGTCGCCACCTGTCGATGGCGTTCGAGGATGCGACGCTGTTCTCGGCATCCGTGCGCGACAACGTGCTGCTCGGCCGTCCGGAGTGGGCCGAGCGCTCGCCCGAAGCGGATGCCGCACTCGAGGAGGCGCTCATGGTCGCCCAGGCCGGCTTCGCCCACGACCTCCCGGAGGGCGTGGACACGCTCGTCGGAGAGGAAGGGATGAGCCTCTCCGGCGGCCAGCGGCAGCGGATCGCGCTCGCGCGGGCGGTGGCGGCGAAACCCGCCGTGCTCGTGCTCGACGACCCGTTGTCGGCGCTCGACGTGAACACCGAGTCCCTTGTCGAAGCCGCGCTGCGCGAGGTGCTCTCCGCGACCACGGCGCTGATCGTGGCGCACCGGCCGTCCACCGTGATGCTCGCCGACCGGGTGGCGCTGCTCCAGAACGGGCGTGTCACCGCGATCGGACGGCACTCCGATCTACTCCGCGAGAGCGAACACTACAAGTTCGTCATCTCGAGCCTGGAAGACGAAGAACGACGAGAGTCCGCACGAGAGGAGGCGGCGCGATGACCGTCACCGGTGTCGAGGGCGAAGACCGCAGCAACTTCACCGCCGCGGAGAGCAAGCAGATCCGGGGCCGGTCGCTGCGCCTGCTCGGGTCGCTGCTGCACCCGGTGCGCTTTTCGGTCCTCGCGGCAATGCTGATCGTGGTCGTGTCCACGGCCGCGCAGGTGGCCGGCCCGGCCCTGATCGCGTTCGGGATCGACCGCGGTCTGCCCGCGCTGATGGAGCAGGACTGGGTGCCGCTGGCCGCCACGGGGGTGGTCTACCTCGCCACGGGTGTGGTCGGGGCCATCCTGATCGCCTGGTACACGATCATGTCGGCGCGGATCAGCCAGGCCGTGCTGATCGACCTGCGCAAGAGGGTCTTCCTGCACACGCAGCGGCTGAGCCTCGAATTCCACGAGTCGTACACCTCGGGGCGCATCATCTCCCGGCAGACCAGCGACCTCGACGCCATCCGGGAACTGCTGGATTCGGGCATCAACCAGCTCGTGCAGGGGCTGCTGTACATGGTGTTCACGGCGATCGCCCTGTTCCTGCTCGACGGTACGAGCGGGCTTGTCCTGCTCGCGTCGATCGTGCCGTTGGCGCTGCTCACCCGCTGGTTCCAGGTGCGCTCGCAAACGCTCTTCCGCCGGTCGAGAACGGCGTCGGCGAGCCTGATCGTGCAGTTCGTGGAGACCATGACCGGCATCCGTGCGGTCAAAGCCTTCCGGGCGGAGAAACGCAACGAGAAGGTGTTCGGCGAACTGGTCGAGGACTACCGCAAGGTGAATGAGCGGGTCATCCAGCTGTTCGGCATCTTCGATCCGGGTCTCGTGTTGATCGGGAACGTGGCCGTCGCGGTCGTTCTCCTGGTCGGCGGGTTCCGCGTCGTCGACGGCCAGCTCTATATCGGCGCGCTGCTCGCGGCCCTGCTCTACACCCGCCGGTTCTTCGACCCGATGGAGGAGATGGCGATGTTCTACAACTCCTACCAGTCGGCCGCCGCGGCGCTGGAGAAGATCTCCGGGGTGCTCGAGGAGCATCCCGGAGTGCCGGACCCGGTGACGCCGGTCGACCTCTGGGCGGCAAAGGGTGCGGTCTCGTTCGAGAACGTGCAATTCGAATACCAGAGCGACCGGGTCATCCTGCCGCAGTTCGACCTGACGATCCCGGCCGGGCAGACCATCGCCCTGGTTGGGTCGACCGGGGCCGGCAAGTCCACCCTGGCCAAGCTGATGGCGCGTTTCTACGACCCGTCGGTGGGTCAGGTGACCCTCGACGGCGTCGACCTGCGCGACCTGCACCCCAAGGACCTGCGCCGAGCGATCGTCATGGTCACCCAGGAGGCCTACCTGTTCAGCGGTTCGGTCGCCGACAACATTTCGATCGGCAAACCGGATGCGACGCCCGCCGAGATCGTGGCGGCGGCCCGAGCGGTCGGCGCGCACGACTTCATCGCGGGGCTGCCGAACGGGTACGACACCGACGTGAACAAGCGCGGCGGGCGCGTCTCCGCCGGGCAGAGGCAGCTGATCTCGTTCGCTCGGGCGTTCCTGGCCGACCCGGCGGTGCTCATCCTCGACGAGGCCACCTCGAGTCTGGACATCCCGAGTGAACGCCTCGTGCAGCAGGCGCTGCAGACACTGCTCGGGGGACGCACCGCCGTGATCATCGCGCATCGCCTATCGACTGTGGCGATCGCCGACCGGGTGCTCGTGATGGAGCACGGGCGCATCGTGGAGGACGGCACGCCCGACCACTTGATCGCCGGCACCGGCCGGTTCGCGCAGCTGCACGCCGCCTGGCGCGACTCGCTGGTGTGATCGGCGACGCGACTCGCGGCGCGAGCGGTTAGGCGAACCCCCAGGCCTTCTCCTCGTCGCTCGAGTCGTCGGAGAGCGGCGTGCCCGTCAGGGGGCGGTTGGAGGCGACCGGTCCGAGCGGGTGGTAGCTGGGATCCCGCGGGATCGCGGGCGATTCCTTGAGTTCGACGAAGATCGCGTGCGTCGGCGTGCGGCCGATGTTCACGCCGGCGTGCTCCTGGGCCGGCAGCCAGCGGGTCTCGCCGGCGGGCAGCTCGACGTCGATTTCGCGGCCCTCCGACGACAGGCGCCGGGCGTAGGCGCTGAGCGTGATCATGACGCTGTCGGGATGCTCGTGGGGATTGGTCTCATCGCCGGGAGCGTCGAGGAACTCGAGCACGCGAACGCGGTCGTTCTCAAGCAGTACTCGGTAGGCGCCCGGGTCGGTGACGACGGGATCGAGGGCGGTGTGTGCGGCTGTGCTTTCGCTGTCCATGAAAAACGGTAGCATCCGGCGCAGCCTCGAACCAAGCATTGCGGGCAACCCCGGGCGGTGATCGCTATGCGGGGCTCCAGCGCGCCGCCGCGTAATCGATGCGGTAGCCGTATGCCCCGGCCTTCAACGGGGTGCCCTCCGCGGTGTAGTGGGGGAGCGCGCGCTCCTCGTGCCCGATCGGCGGGCGTCCGCCGGCCCGGATCACACGCCACCAGGGCAGCGCGGTGCCGTGGCGCGCCATGATCTGCCCGACCAGGCGGGCCCCACGGGAGCCGAGCACGGCCGCGACATCACCGTAGGTCATCACGCGACCGGCCGGGATCGACTCCACGATTCCGAGAACGTGCGTGACGAAGGCAGGTTCCCGGGTGCCGGCATCCGTCATCGGCTGCGAGTCAGAGCTGCAATGCGCCGATAATCTCGCCGTAGACGGTTTGGCCGATGTCGCTGAAGCCCAGGCGGTGGAAGAACGACTCCGGCCCCTCTTCGCCGGGTTCCCAGATCACGGTGATGTGGTCGAAGCCGCGCTTGCGGGCCTCGGCGGCGAGTGCGTCTGCGGCGAACTTGCCGACACCCTTGCCCTGGGCCTCCGCGTCCACGTTGATGCGCCAGATGCAGGCACGGAATTCTTCGTGCGGTGAGTCGGGGTCAAAGTTTCCGTGAATGAAGCCGGCAACCTCGCCGTCCAGCAGAACGACGCGCTGCCAGGCGGTAGCAGGGTTGATGACGGACGCCGCGACCGCGTAGGAGACGGGGGCGATGAACTGCTCCTGACCCGGTTTCAGGCTCAGGCTGTTCGCCGCGACGATGTTGCGCGCGGACAGTTCTTCCAGTCGTAGTTCACCCATGCGAACAGGCTAACGTGCACCGGAGCCGGCCGGTAGTCGGGTTTTCGGACGACAGGGCGTGGGGGGTGGCCCCATCCGGAAGATCCGGAAACTGTCTCGATGTCAAGATAGTTACGTCGCTCCACTAGAATCGGTGTGGCTATTCTTGCCCCCCGATATTCTGAGGAGATTTCCATTGGCGAAGATCAAGGTTGAAGGCACTGTCGTCGAGCTCGACGGGGACGAGATGACCCGCATCATCTGGCACGCGATCAAGGAGACCTTGATCCACCCGTACCTCGACATCGACCTCGAGTATTACGACCTGTCGATCCAAAAGCGCGACGAGACCGACGACCAGATCACGATCGACTCGGCCCGCGCCATCCAGAAGCACGGCGTCGGCGTCAAGTGCGCGACCATCACGCCCGACGAGGCGCGCGTCGAGGAATTCGGCCTGAAGAAGATGTGGGCGTCGCCCAACGGCACCATCCGCAACATCCTCGGCGGCACCATCTTCCGCGAACCCATCATCATCTCGAACATCCCGCGCCTCGTGCCGGGCTGGAATAAGCCGATCATCATCGGCCGCCACGCGTTCGGCGACCAGTACAAGGCCACCAACTTCCGCTTCGAGGGCGAGGGCACGCTCAGCATGACCTTCACCCCGAAGGACGGCTCGGCCCCGCAAGAGTTCGAGGTATTCCAGGCCCCCGGCAGCGGCGTCGCGATGGGGATGTACAACCTCGACGACTCCATCCGCGACTTCGCCCGCGCGTCGTTGAACTACGGCCTCGAGCGCAAGTACCCGGTCTACCTGTCGACGAAGAACACGATCCTCAAGGCTTATGACGGCCGCTTCAAGGACATCTTCCAGGAAATCTTCGACGCCGAGTTCAAGGCCCGCTACGACGCGGCCGGCCTCAGCTACGAGCACCGCCTGATCGACGACATGGTCGCCTCTGCCATGAAGTGGGAGGGCGGTTACGTCTGGGCCTGCAAGAACTACGACGGCGACGTGCAGTCGGACACCGTCGCGCAGGGCTTCGGCTCGCTCGGCCTGATGACCAGCGTGCTCTCCACGCCTGACGGCAAGGTCGTCGAGGCCGAGGCCGCGCACGGCACCGTGACGCGCCACTACCGCCAGCACCAGCAGGGCAAGGCCACCTCGACCAACCCGATCGCCTCGATCTATGCCTGGACCCGCGGCCTCGCGCACCGCGCCAAGCTTGACGGGAACCCGGCGCTCGCCGAGTTCGCCAACACGCTCGAAGACGTGGTCATCAAGACCGTCGAGAGCGGCAAGATGACCAAGGACCTCGCGCTTCTCGTGGGCCCGGAGCAGGCCTTCCAGACGACCGAGGAGTTCCTCGCGGCCATCGCGGAGAACCTCCAGGCCCGCATGGCCTAACCCGCAGCGACAGGGCGGCAGTCTCACCCCCGGGGTGAGGCTGCCGCCCTTTTTTGGCGTTTTTCCGGGTTTTCCCGGCCCTGAGGGGAGGCTTTCCTTGCTGGCGGTGGCCGGCGAGTGAGGCAAGAATATGACCATGTCGTCTCTGGTCGCCGCCGTTCGTCGTTACCCGCTCGTCGCCACGACCGTGCTGCTCGGGCTCATCGGCGCGGTGCTCGCCCTGGGCGGTCAGACGGATGCCGTGCGCTGGCTGTTCAGTGGATTCGGCCTGCTGGTCGCCGGTTACGAAACGATCGGCATGGTACGACGGCTGCTGCGCGGCACCCTCGGTGTCGACGTGCTCGCGATCACGGCCATCGTCGCCACGGTGCTGGTGGGCGAATACGTGGCCACCCTGATCATCGTGCTGATGCTCACCGGAGGCGCGGCCCTCGAAGACTTCGCCGTGAACCGGGCCAAGCGGGAGCTCGACGCCCTGCTCCGGCGGGCCCCGCAGATCGCGCACCGGCTCGGCGCCGGCGCCGGCACCGATACCGACACCGGCACCGATACCGATACCGATACCGATACCGACACCGGAAACGGCGAGGTCGAGGACGTGCCGGCCACCGACGTGCGGCCGGGCGACCTGCTTCTCGTTCGCCCTGCCGAGATCGTGCCGGTCGACGGCGCTCTGGTCTCAGTCAGCGCAGTCTTCGACGAGTCCTCGCTCACCGGGGAGAGCCTCCCGGTCGAGCGCGAAGCCGGCGACGCCGTGCTCAGCGGGTCGATCAACGGCCAGGCTGCCGCCACCATCCGAGCCACCGCGACCGCCGCGGACAGCCAGTACCAGCAGATCATCGCGCTGGTCGAAGAGGCATCGGCCAGCAAGGCCCCCGTGGTGCGCCTGGCGGACCGCTACGCCGTGCCGTTCACTGCGGTCTCGCTCTCGATCGCCGCCCTGGCCTGGATCGTCAGCGGCGACCCGGCCCGGTTTGCCGAGGTGCTGGTGGTGGCGACCCCCTGCCCACTCCTGATCTCCGCACCGGTCGCCTTCATGGGCGGCATGAGCCGGGCCGCCCGCAACGGCATCATCGTTAAGGGCGGTGGGGTGCTCGAAATGCTCTCTCGGGCCAAAACCGTGGTCTTCGACAAGACCGGCACGCTCACCCACGGCAGCCCCACCATCGCCCGCGTGCTTCCCGAGCCCGGCTTCGACGAGGACGAGTTGCTCGTACTCGCCGCGTCCGCGGAGCAGTACTCGTCGCACGTGCTCGCGGCATCCGTGATCGCGGCGGCCCGGACCCGCGGGCTGGAGCTGATCGGGTCGGAGACCGCGAACGAGGTTCCCGCGCACGGCGTCGTGGCCCGGCTGGGCGCCCGCGAGGTCACCGTGGGCAAGCTGTCGTTCATCCGGGAACGGGCGACGGATGCCGTGGCCGCCCCGATCGAGGGCGGCGAACTGGCCATCTACATCGCCGTCGACGGGCGCTTCGCCGGCAGCATCGTCGCCAGTGACACGCTGCGGGAGAACGCACCGCAGACTCTGGCGGATCTGCGGGCGCTCGGCCTGCGGGACACTGTGATGCTCACCGGCGACGCTCGGCCCACCGCCGAGCACATCGCGGCGCTGGTGGGGATCGAGCAGGTGCAGGCGGACTGCCTGCCCGCCGACAAGGTCAACGCCGTGCGTGGCCTGGCCCACCGCCCGGTGATCATGGTCGGCGACGGGGTGAACGACGCACCCGTGCTGGCCGTCGCCGACGTCGGTATCGCCATGGGAGCCCGCGGGGCCACGGCCGCGAGCGAATCGGCCGACGTCGTCATCCTGATCGACGACCTGACCCGCGCGGCCCGCGCGGTCGCGATCGGCCAGGACACCATCCGGATCGCGCTGCAGAGCATCTGGCTCGGCATCGCTCTGAGCCTCGGCCTGATGGTCCTGGCCGCGTTCGGCTTCATTCCCGCCACCGCGGGAGCACTATTGCAGGAATTCGTCGACCTGGCCACGATCCTGAACGCGTTGCGGGCGATCGGCGGCCGCCGGGACGCCTCGGTGCAGGCCCAGATCGCCGCTCGCAAGCCGGCGGCGGCCGGCGCGCTGAGTCGCTGAGTCGCGTCACCCTACTGTGCTGGATGCCCCCAGTTCAGGTGTCAACGCGTGCAAGTTGCACAGTCTGAGGTCGAATTCAGCTAGCTTCAAGTTCATGTGCCTCCGTTGGGGGTCAACCTTTCGTCGTTGAACGGATTGGATGATGCACGTGAACTCACGAAATCGGCATTTCTCACCCTGGGACCTCGACCCCCGGCCGCCGCGCGCACTGTGCAGGGCCACCGCGGTGGCCCTGACCGTCGGGCTGGTGGCTACCGCGGCCCTCGTCGGCGGCACCGTCGCAGCCGGCGCCGCACCGCAGCAGGCTCCGCGGTTGGCCATTGAAAAACCGGCCACCGCCTTCGAGGCCGGCCGCTACGTCGTCACGCTGGCCGCCAGCGCGGTCGCCGCCTACTCCGGCGGCGTCGCCGGTTTCGACGCCACCAAGCCGGCCCCGGGCCGGCAGCTCGACGCGAGCTCGAAGAACGCGACCGCTTACGCCGCGCACCTCGCAACCGAGCAGAGAAGGGTCGCCGCGGCCGCCGGGGTGAGCGTCAGCGTCTCCTACACGACCGCACTCAACGGATTCGCCGCCGAACTCACCGCGGTCCAGGCCGCCGCGCTCTCCGCGAACCGAGAGGTTCTCGCCGTCGAGAAGGACGCGATCCGCCGGGTCACGGCGCAGTCCTCGACCGACTTCCTCGGGCTCGGTGACGCCGCCGGCGTCGGCGGGGTCTGGGACGCGGTCGGCGGCATTGACGCGGCCGGCGCCGGCGTCGTCGTCGGTATCATCGACACCGGCATCGCCCCGGAGAACGGGTCCTTCGCCGGCGACCCCCTCGGCACCGATCTCGGCGACGCTCCGTTTCGCACGGCCGACGGCGGCATCCGCTTCGGCAAGTCCGACGGCGGCACCTTCACCGGCGCCTGCGTCGTGGGTGTGCAGTTCACCGCAGACGACTGCAGCACCAAAATCGTCGGTGCCCGGTACTACGTCGACGGGTTCGGCGCCTCCCGGATCGGTGCCGAAAGCGTCGGCGAGTACCTTTCGCCGCGCGACGGCGACGGCCACGGCTCACACACCGGCGGCACCGCAGCCGGCAACCACGCCGTCGGCGCGTCGGTCGGTGGCATCGACTTCGGCACCATCTCGGGCGTTGCGCCCGCGGCGAAGATCGCCGCGTACAAGGTCTGCTGGTCCGGCCCCGACCCGGTCAGCCAGGACGACGACGGATGCGCCACCAGCGACCTCCTCTCGGCGATCGACCAGGCCACGGCCGACGGTGTCGACGTGATCAACTTCTCGATCGGCGGCGGTGCGGCCCAGACCACGGTCTCCGCCACCGACGTCGCCTTCCTGGGCGCGGCATCCGCCGGCATCTTCGTGGCGGCGTCGGCCGGTAACGCCGGTCCCGACGCCTCCACGCTCGATAACGCGTCGCCGTGGATCACCACCGTGGCGGCCAGCACCATTCCGAGCTACGAGGCCACCGCCACCCTCGGCAGCGGCCCTGCCTATGGCGGCGGCTCGATCACGGTCCCCGCCGTCGGCGTGACCGGTGCGCTGGTGCGCGGTGACCTCGTCGCCGCCCGGCGCGGAACAGACCCCTTGCTCTGCGGGCCTAACTCGCTCGACCCGGCCAAGGTGACCGGCACGATCGTGTTCTGTCAGCGCGGCGTCTATGACCGGGTCGCCAAGTCCGTCGAGGTGAAGCGTGCCGGGGGTATCGGCATGGTGCTGGTGAACAAGACGGCCAGCTCGCTCGACCTCGACCAGCACGCGGTGCCGACGGTGCACCTCAACGCCGAAGCGTTCGCCACGGCCTTCGCCTACGCAGGCACCACCGGGGCGACCGTGACCCTCACGCCGGGCAATGCGCTCGGGACCACTCCGCCCACCCCGCAGGTCGCCGGATTCTCCTCGCGCGGACCGGTACTTGCCGACGGCAGTGACATCATCAAGCCGGACGTCTCGGCGCCCGGGGTTGCGATTCTCGCCGGCGGTGCCAACGCTGCGGGCGCGGCAGGCACGTACCAGTTCCTGTCCGGAACGTCTATGTCGTCGCCGCACGTGGCGGGCCTTGCCGCCCTCTACCTGGGCCAGACGCCGAGCGCGAGCCCGGCCGAGGTGAAATCGGCCTTCATGACCACCGCCTACGACACGGTCACCGGCTCCGGCGCTGCCGTGACCGACCCGTTTCTGCAGGGCGCCGGCCACGTCGACCCGACGAAGTTCTTCAGGCCGGGACTCGTCTACCTGAACGGGGAGAGCGACTGGATGTCCTACATCAAGGGCGCCGGCTACACCGGAGGCGGCCTGGACGCCGTCACCGCGGTCGACCCGTCGAACCTCAACCTGGCCTCGATCGGCATCGGTTCGCTCACCCGGCCGGAAACGATCACCCGCACGGTGACGTCGACCCAGGCGGGCACCTTCGACGCCTCGGTGTCCGGCCTCGCCGGCATCGACGTGACGATCGAGCCGTCCACGCTGACCTTCGGCGCGGCAGGGGAGACTCAGTCCTACACGGCGACGTTCTCCCGAACGGATGCGCCCGTCGACACGTTCGCGACCGGCTCGCTCAGCTGGACCAGCGGCGCGACCGTCGTGCACAGCCCGGTGGCGGTCAAGCCCGTCACCCTCGAGTCGCCGATCACCGCCGACGGAACCGGTCTGGCCGGCTCCGTCGGCATCCGCGTGACGCCCGGCACGACCTCCGACATCCCCCTGGCGACCGACGGCCTCGCGGCCGGCGTGCTGCTCAGAGAGAAGAAGGGCGGCCCGGGCAAGGCCTACACCGGAACGGGGCTCCCCGGAACGGAGATCGTCTTCACCGTGCAGGTTCCGGCGGGAACGGTGTTGCAGCGCTTCGACCTTGATTCACTAACCGACGCCGCCGACCTTGACCTGGTGGTCAACCGATTGAGCGGCAAGGGCGGCACGCCGATCGAAGGCTGGCAGTCGGCCACGGCGGCGACGGACGAACACGTCGACCTGCTGAACCCGACGGCCGGGTACTACCAGGTTGTCGCGTCGGTCTTCAGTGGCACCGACCGGTACGACCTGACCACCTTCACGGTCGCGCCGGGTGCCGGCGCCGGAGCGTTCACCGTTGCCCCGAACCCTCTCCCGGGAGTGCAGGGCGTTGAAGCGACCTACACGGCCTCGTGGAGTGGTCTGGCCGCGGGCACGGATTACCTCGGGCTGGTGCGCTACGGCGACACTGGCTTCTCGACGGTCGTGGCGGTGGAGAACTAGCGGCCGCCAGGTTCGTCAGCGAGGTCGGACTCGCCCGCTGCGTCCGGCGTCGAACCAATTCGACGGAGATTTTGCGACACGAGGCCGCTTGCGAGCTGTTTCGAACCCGTTTTGGGCAAAATCTCCGTCGAATTCGTCAGGGTGCGGTTCTGGGCGGGCGGCGGACGGATACCGAGCGACGGCTTACCCTGAGGTAATGCGATTCGCACGAATGCGCCGAGGCGGCGAGAACCTCGGCGTGAGCCGGCCGCGGCTGTCCCGAGAGGTCTACGTGCTCGGCGTGATCGCGTTCTTCGTGATGGTGGGCTTCGGCGTCGTCGTGCCGGTGCTGCCCGTCTACGTGCGCAGCTTCGGGGTCGGCTACCTGGAAATCGGCGCCGTCGTCTCCGCGTTCGCGCTGATGCGCTTCGTCTCCAGCCCGTTCACCGGGCGCCTGATCGACTGGGCCGGCGAACGCGTGATCCTGGCCTCCGGCATCGGGATCGTCGCCGTTTCCAGCGGGCTGGTCGGCGTGGCCCAGAACTATCCGCAGCTGCTGCTCCTGCGCGGAGCCGGCGGCGTCGGTTCGGCCCTGTTCACGGTGGCGGCCATGACTCTCCTGCTCGGCTCCACGGCACCGGGATTCCGGGCCAGGGCCATCGGGTTCTACCAGGGTGGGTTCCTGCTCGGCGGGATGGCCGGCCCCGCGCTCGGCGGGCTCCTCGCCACGATCTCGCTCACCGCGCCGTTCTTCTTCTACGCCGCGACGCTCGCCGTTGCCGGCATCCTCGGGCTCGTGCTGCTGCGCCCGGTGCGGGGTGGGGTCGCCGCGGCCGGCCCGGCGCCCGAGCGCATCCCGTTCCGAACGGTGCTGCGGGACACCCGGTTCCGCGCGGCGTGCATCGCTAACTTCTCCACCGGCTGGAACTCGTTCGGCGTGCGCAACGCCCTGATCCCCGTGCTGGTCGTCGAGGTGCTGCGGGGTCCGACCGCCTGGACCGGCATCGCCTTCGCCTTCGCGGCCGTCGCCCAGACGGTGGCACTCGCGCCGGCCGCGCGGTTCGTCGACACTGTGGGCCGTCGCCCGGCCATCATCGGAGCGTTCCTGGTTGCCGGGGTCACCATCCTCGCGGTCCCGTTCGCGCCGAACATCATCGTGCTCACGGCCCTGCTTTGCCTCTACGGCGTGGCCTCGGCGTTCATGGGCACCGCCCCGGCCGCATCCGTCGGCGACGCGGCCGGCGCCGGTGGCGGTCGACCCGTGTCGGTCTTCTCGATGTTCTCCGACCTGGGTGCCATCGTCGGCCCGCTCGCGGCCGGGTTTCTCGTTGACAGCGCCTCCTATCCGGTAGCCTTCGGCGTCGGCGCCTTGCTGTTCTTCGCGACCTCTGTCTACGCGCTGCGGATGCCGCGGCAGGCCCGCCCGGCGTAGTCCCGCCCCGAGAGAGGTCGAATACAGCTACGAAACTGTCACCAATAAATAGTGACAGAGACTCGACTTCATGTGCGCAACGAGGTATCCTCGTAACATGACGAACCTCGCAGAAGACCTCAGGCAGGCGGCCGACGCCGTCGCGCTGTTGCGTTCCTCGCGCGCCGACCTCGCAGCCCTTCCCGACGCCGGGGCGCTGGCCGGCCAGAAGCGAATCGCATGCGCCCGCCGTCTGCTCGACACCTATGCCGCGTTGATGGCCGCAACCATTGCTGACCGTTCGCGGCCGGAGCTCGGCCATTCGGGGTTGGCGGCGCAGCAGGGGTACTTGTCCCCGGAAGCCCTGATCCAGAACTGGACAGGCTCGTCCAAGGGTGACGCCTACAAACTGGTCGCAGTCGGCACGATGATGGCCGACACCGAGGCGGCCGAGAAGCTGGTCGAGGAGGCGCTCTCGTCGCCCGACACGGATGCCGCCGAGGTTGCCGAATTCGTCGCGAAGGTGCCGTGGCACGCGCCGATCGCCCGGGCCGTCACCGCCGGCACGCTCTCGGTCGACGCGGCCGAGTCGATCCGCGCCGGCCTCGGCCAGATCGACGCCGCTGTCACCGCCGAGAAGCTCGGAGCGGCGCTGGAGTCCCTGCTGGCCGAGGTGTCAACGTTGAACGCCGACGATGTCTTCAAACGCGCAAGACGGATGCGTAACCACCTTGACGAGGCCGGCATCGCCGCCCGGGAGAAGCAGGCCCACGACGACCGCTACCTGAAGGTCTACCGGCTCAGCACGGGAACGTGCGCCTGAACGGCCTCTTCGCCCCCGAAGACGGGAAGTCGTGCTTTCGACCTTTGACTCCATCACCGGCCCGCGCCGCGGCGGGGTGCGATTCGTCGATAAGGAGCGGGCCGCCTGGGCCGAGAAGATGCAGGACGACCCGCGCAGCAACGAGCAGATCAACGCGGACTCGCTCGTGCAGCTGCTCACGATCGCCGGCGAGGCCGACCCCGGCCGCGTGTTCGGCGGACGACGCCCCTCGGTGCGCGTGATCGTGACCGAAAAGGCGCTCAAGACGGGGCAGACTGTGCAGGCCGGGCAGACCGGGCAGGCCGGGCCGGATCAGGCGGCCGAACCCGCCGCGCACGGGCAGATCGAGGGCAACCCCGTCCCGATCTCGCAGGACACCATCGACCGGTTGCTCTGCGACACCGGCACCCGTGGCATCAAATTCGACGAAGACGGTCAGATCATCAACGTCGGCCGTGACGAACGACTCTTCACCGAGGCACAGCGCGCCGCGATGGCAGTGCGTGACGGCGGGTGCCTTTGGGTCGGCTGCGACCGATCACCGGCCTGGAGCGAGGCCCACCACATCAGTGAGTGGCTTACGGACAATGGGTACACCGACCTCGCCAACGGAGTGCTGCTGTGCCACCCGCACCATTTGCTGCTGCATAATCAGCACTGGAAGATAACCCGCACCAAAAGCCAGTACTGGCTGCGTCCACCGGCGGAAGTCGACCCGGAGCAGACGCGTATTGTGTTGCAGAGCAAGAGGACAGGGCTGTAGGGCGGGAGTCTGGCCTTTGGTCTCGACAGGCTCGATCAGCGTCGCGGGAACCTCCGGAGGACCGGTCGCCGGTCTTGACAAGCTCGACCAGCGTCGGGGGAACCTTGGGCGGGTTCGTCACCTGGTCTGACAAGCTCGGCCGGCGTCAGGGGAACCTTGGGGCCGGGATCCTCCCGGCTCAACCCGGCTCAACCCGGTTCTGCCCGATGCGGGCGCCAGCGCCAGCGCACCGACTCTCCCCGAGCAGTTTCCGGTGCAGCATCGCGGTTGCCACGTTATCCTGTGGGGACCTCATCTCGGCCGCGGCCCCGAGCACGACCAGGGAGACTCCGATCCCCTCGGCAAGCAGGATGGTGCCCAGCGGGAGGGCGGCGAACTTCGCCGGGAGCAACTGGCAGCGCCCGATCGGGTTGGAGACCAGGAGGTCAATGGTGCCTCGGGCATCGGCGCCTGCCCGGACGTCGGCCACGGCATGCCCAACAGCAACCGGATGGTCGTCGTCTTTCCGGCGCCGTTCGAGCCGAGGCAGCCTGACTGTGCGGCGGCCGCCCTCAGTGCAGTTCTGCGCGGCCCGAGATGACGCCGCTGACCGTGGCCACCAGGGCGAAGATCACGGCGACCAGCGGCAGGCCGAGGTCCCACCAGGCCAGCGCGGCGGCCCCGAAGACGCTGATCTCGACGATGGCCTTGCCGAACGGGTCGAGGCGGAAGACCGCCTTGGGCGAGCGGAACAGCGCCCAGAGCACAATGGCGAAGGCAGGGGCCAGGATGCCCATGAGCATGCCCGGCCACGGCAGCGGCCACGCGGTGAGGCCCCAGATGCCCAGGCTGATGAACGCGAACAATTCGAGCAGGAAGCGCACGATGTCGTTGGGGCTGGTACTGGTCGTCGCGCTCGTATCGGTCACTCGCCCCATCCTACCGAGAGGTGGGAGGCTACCTGAAGATGATGGTGCGGGCGCCGTCGAGCAGGACCCGGTGCTCGGCGAACCAGGTGACCGCCTGGGTCAGGGTGCGGCTCTCCTCGTCCTGTCCGATGGCGACGAGTTCGGCCGGGCTGCGCGAGTGGTCCACCCGCACGACGTTCTGCTCGATGATCGGACCCTCGTCGAGGTCGCCCGTGACGAAGTGGGCCGTCGCCCCGATCAATTTCACCCCGCGGGCGTGCGCCTGCTTGTAGGGGTTGGCGCCCTTGAACCCGGGCAGGAAGGAGTGGTGGATGTTGATGGCGCGGCCTTCCAGCAGCGTGCAGAGTGCGGGGGAGAGGATCTGCATATACCGGGCGAGCACCACGAGCTCGATGTCGTGCTCGGTGATGGCATCGACGACGCGAGCTTCGAAGGCCGCCTTGCCGGCGGCATCCGTCACCGGACGCGACTCGAACGGCACCCCGTAGAAGCCGACCAGGTCGCGCAGCGTGCCGTGGTTGCTCAGCACCAGCGGAACCTCGATAGGCAGCTGGCCCCCGCGCTGGCGGAAGAGCATGTCGTTGACGCAGTTTCCGGCGGTCGAGGCCAGGATCAGGGTGCGCTTGGGACGCCCGACGACATCGATGACGGATTCCATGGCGTATCTGCGCACGACCGGGGCGAGCTCGTCCTCGAGATCAGCCTGGCTCGCCGCGGATTCCACCTGCAGCCGCATGAAGAACCGGCCGGTGTCGGCGCTGGTGAACTGCTGGCTCTCGGTGATGTTGCCGCGCGCCCGCACGATCGCGCCGCTGACCGCGTGCACGATACCCGGCTGGTCGACGCAGACGAGAGTGATCACCCAATGGTGGCGCGGGTGCGGTGCGAGGGAAGAGGTCATCGGACTAGGTTACCGGCCCCCTGCCGCACACTCGGCCCGTCGGCTAGGCTGGAAAGCGGTCGGCGCAGCACGCCGGCCCCGGGCGCGCACGTCGGCGCGCAGCCGATCCGGACCGGCCCGCGGCACACCCGCGCTGCCCCTGTTCCCGTCTGTGAGCCACAGAGCCATGTCATTCACCGCACCCATCAACCTGCCCTCGCTGGAAGCGCCGGAAGCGCCGCACGCGCCGGAGAGCATCGCGGCCGCCGCCCGACCCTTCCCCTGGGTGGGCCTGCTCGCCCTGGCCGCCGCCGTCTTCCTCTCCGTCACCTCCGAGATGCTTCCGACGGGCCTTCTACCCGACATGAGCCGGGCGCTCGGGGTCACCGAGGGACAGGTCGGCCTGCTCGTTTCCTGGTTCGCGTTCACCGTGGTGCTCACGAGCACCTCGCTCGCCCACCTCACCCGCCGCCTGCCGCGGCACGGCCTGATTGTGCTCGTGCTCGTGGTGCTGGCGATCAGCAATGTGCTCACCGCCATCGCCCCCAACTACGCCTTCATGGTCGGCGGGCGCATCATCGGCGGAATGGCCCATGGCCTGTTCTGGGCCGTCGTCGGCGCCTACGCCGCGCACCTCGTGCCGCGGGAACAGATCGGCCGTGCCGTGGCCATCACCGTCTCGGGCGGCACGCTCGCCTTCGTGTTCGGGGTGCCCATCGCCACCGCCGCCGGGCACCTGCTCGGCTGGCGGCTGTCGTTCCTGGCCCTCGCCGCCCTCATGCTGATCGGCGCGGTCGTCGTCTGGCGGTTCCTGCCGCCGGTGTCGCACTATGGTGCTCGCGTGGCGGATGCCACGGCAAGCGATCCGACCGCGGCCGTCAACGCGGGGGCTGCCGCCGCACATGCCGCCACTGCTATCGCTGAACCGCGTCGCGACCCGACCATGCGCGCCGTGATCCTGCTTTCCGTGATCACCGGCCTGACCATGGTCGGGCATTACACGTTCTACACGTACATCGCCCCATTCCTGATCGACGAGATGGGCGTGGACTCCGGCGCGGTCGCCCCGCTCCTGTTCGCCTATGGGATTGCCGGCGCGGTCGGCCTGGTGCTCTCCGGCACGGTCTTCGGCCCCCGGCCGCAGCTCGGGCTCGTCATCGGCATCGCCGTGTCGGCGCTGAGCGTGACCGTGCTGGCCCTCTTCGCGGCGACGCTGCCGGTTGCCATCACCGCCTTCGTGCTCTGGGGTCTGGCCTTCGGCATGCTGCCGCCGCTGCTGCAGACGCGGCTGCTGCGTACGGCCTCGCTCCGCATCCGTGACACCGCCAGCGCCATCTACACGACCGCGTTCAACGCCGGGATCGGCGGTGGCGCCCTTCTCGGCGCCGCGCTGCTCGGCTCGGCCGGAATGCAGGCCGTGCCGCTGGTCTACGTCGGAATCCTGGTGCTGGCCTTCGTGCTGGTGATCGTCAGCGACGTCGTCGTGCGCCGCCGGGCGGCCTGACCGGCGGCGTGTCGACCTGAAACGGCTGAGACGACACGATTGCGGGGCGCGGAAGCATCCGCACCCCTCAATCGTGTCGGTTCACCGGCCGCCGGTGTACGGGACCGCTGCGAGGATCTCGATCTGAATGCTGACGTTGGTCGGCGTCGTGTACGCGACGGTGTCGCCGACGTGGGTTCCGATGATGGCCTGGCCGATCGGTGACGAGGGGGAGTACACGTCTACCTTCACCTCAGGGTCGAGGGAGACAAGTTCACGCTCGCCAAGGAGGAACACGGTTGCCCGGGTGTCGCCGGAGAGCATCGCGGTGATCCTCATCCCGGGCTCGACCAGGCCGTCGTCCGGTTTGACCGAGGCCTCGGCCTGGCGGAGGGTCGTGCGCAGCTCCCGGATTCGCTCGGACGTGGCCGCGTTCGGGGTGGGGTCGCTGCCCAGCACAGCGAGTTCCTCGATCAGGAGGGCGAGCGAGCGGGGTGGCAGCCACACCGATTCGGTGGTCATAGAGTTCTCCGTAAATCGCGAGGCAATCTGCCGCGCAGTGATCAATCGGCCATGCTAGCCGCCCCGGCTCCACGCATGGGGGAATCGGCGATCGGTGGCGTGGCGGCTACTCCTCGCGGTCGGTGTCCTTCCGGTCGGCGCCCCGCAGCTGGTCCGACAGCGGGCGGCTGGGAAGGATCGGCACCTGGCCGGTGAACCCCTCGCGGGCGCTCGCGATCTCGAGAATGCGGCCGCGGCAGGCGTACCAGCCCACGATCAGCAGCGGGATGATGATCACGAGCGAGCTGATCGTGAGCGTGCCGACCGGCCAGTCGAAGGCCATCAGCACGAGCACGGCGACGAGGAAGACCAGGCTGGCGTACCCCGAATACGGTGCTCCGAACATCCGGAACGCCGGTCGCCGCAGGATGCCGAGCTTCGACCAGGCGTGCAGGCGCAGCTGGCAGAGCACGATCATGCCCCAGGCGCTGATGATGCCGATGGCGGCCATGTTCAGCACGATCTCGAAGGCCTTGTCGGGCACGACGGCGTTCAGGGCGACGCCCAGCAGGGTGACCACGCCGGTGAGCAGGATGCCGCCGAACGGCACACCCGTGCGGCTCACCTTGCCGGCGAAGCGCGGCGCCGATCCCGCCAGCGCCATCGACCGCAGGATGCGCCCGGTCGAGTACAGGCCCGCGTTGAGCGAGGACAGGGCCGCGGTGAGCACAACCAGGTTCATGATCACGTCGACGCCGCCGACGCCGATCGTGCCGAAGAACGTCACGAACGGGCTCTCGCCGGCCTTGTACGCGGTGTAGGGCAGCAGCAGGGAGAGCAGCAGGATCGAGCCCACGTAGAAGACGGCGATGCGGATGATGACGGTGTTGATCGCCTTCGGCATCACCTTCTCCGGGTTCTGGGTCTCCCCGGCGGTCGTGCCGACCAGCTCGATCGAGGCGTAGGCGAAGATGACGCCCTGCACCACGAGAACGGATGCGATCAGCCCGTTCGGCAGCCAGCCCCCGTTGTCCCCGATCAGGCTGAAGCCCGTCTCCTGGCCGGGGATCGGCGTGCCGAAAATGACCATCCAGGTGCCGACCAGCAGGAAGGCCACGATGGCGAGCACCTTGATCAGCGCGAACCAGAACTCGAGTTCGCCGAACACGCTCACTGACAGAAGGTTCAGGGAGAGCACGACGGCGAGGGCGGCGAGCGCGTACAGCCACTGCGGCACATCACCGAAAGGTGCCCAGTACTTCGCGAAGAAGTTCATGTACAGCGCCACGGCCGTGACGTCGACGATGGCGGTCATCACCCAGTTCAGCCAGTACAGCCAACCGGTGACGAACGCCGTCTTCTCGCCGAAGAACTCGCGGGCGTAGGAGACGAACGAGCCCGACGAGGGGCGGTGCAGCACGAGTTCGCCGAGCGCGCGCAGGATCAGGAACGCAAAGAAACCGCAGATCGCGTACACGAAGACGAGGGAGGGCCCGGCGATGGCCAGGCGTCCGCCTGCCCCGAGGAACAGGCCGGTGCCAATGGCCCCGCCGATGGCGATCATCTGCACCTGGCGGGCCTTGAGGCCCTTGTGCAGCCCCTCATCCTCGTGCACATTGAGGGCGTCCGAGATGTGCTCGAACGGCGTCTCCACGCCACGACCGTGGTACTCGGGATGGTCAGGTTTAAGGGGGAGTTGTGGTCCCCGGCTTGCACGCGTCATGGGGCTCTTCCGATAGATCCGGTTTTGGCCAACCCTAGCCGCCCGCGCACGGGGCCGGCGTCCACGGCCTCCGGTAGACTCAATCCGACATTCTGACTTCACGAGAGCCGGGAGGCCGCATGGCGACAATCCTCCTCACGTTTGCTGCCCTGTCCGCGCTCACCCCGATCCTCACCCGGTGGCTCTCGCTGCGTGTTTTCTACGTCATCGCATTGCTCCCCGCGACCGTCTTCGGCTATACCCTCACCCAGACCCGGGCCGTGTCGACCGGCGGAGCGATCACCGAGAGCGTCCCGTGGATTCCCGCGTTGGGTATCTCGCTCTCGTTCCGCGTCGACACCCTCGCCTGGCTGCTCGCCCTCGTCGTGACCGGGGTCGGCGCGCTCGTGCTGGTCTACTGCGCCCGCTACTTCAGCGCCGACGAGCCGGCGCTCGGGCGCTTCGCCGCGGTCCTGCTGGCGTTCGCCGGCGCGATGTACGGCCTGGTGACATCCGACGACATCGTCGTCATGTTCATCTTCTGGGAGATCACGAGCGTGCTCTCCTACATTTTGATCGGGCATTACACGTTCAAACGGGCGAGCCGCGGTGCCGCCCTGCAGGCGTTGCTGGTGACCACCTTCGGCGGGTTGATCATGCTGATCGGGGTCGTCATCCTCGCGGTGGAGGCCGGAACCACGTCGCTCGCAGCGATCGTCGCCGACCCCGTCACCGGCCCGGCTACCACCTGGTCGGTGCTGCTCATCCTGGTCGGCGCGCTGTCTAAGTCCGCGCTCGTGCCCTTCCACTTCTGGCTGCCGGCCGCGATGGCGGCGCCCACCCCGGTGAGCGCCTACCTGCACGCGGCCGCGATGGTCAAGGCCGGCATCTACTTGGTGGCGCGCCTCGCCCCTGGCTATGCCGACACGCCGGGCTGGATGCCGGTGCTCGTCACCCTCGGCGTCGTCACCATGCTGGTCGGCGCGTGGCGTTCGCTGCGCCAGTACGACCTCAAGCTGGTGCTCGCCTACGGCACGGTCAGCCAGCTCGGGTTCCTGATGGTCGTCGTCGGCTTCGGCACCCGGGACGCCGCGCTCGCCGGGGTGGCATTGCTCCTCGCCCACGCCCTCTACAAGTCGGCGCTGTTCCTGACCGTCGGCATCATCGACCACCGGGCCGGCACCCGCGACTGGCGACAGCTCTCCGGCGTGGGGCGCAACGCGCCCGTGCTGGCCGTGATCGCCCTGCTATCGGTCGCATCTATGGCCGGTATCCCGCCGCTGCTCGGCTTCGTCGCCAAGGAGTCCGTGTTCACGGCATTCCTCGAGGCAGGCCTGGCCGGCGACGGATGGGGCTGGGTGGCCCTGGTCGGCACCGTGGTCGGCTCCGTGCTGACGGTCGCCTACAGCGCCCGCTTCTTCTGGGGTGCCTTCGGCACCCGGGTCAGCCTCGCAGACACCGCCCTGCACCCCGCCCGCTGGGACTTCCAGCTGGCGCCGGGACTGCTCGCCGTGGCCACCCTCCTGCTCGGCCCCCTCGTCTTCCTGCTGGACCCGGTGCTGGTCTCCTACGCCGACACCGTTCCCGGCGGCGGCGACTACCACCTCGCGCTCTGGCACGGCTTCGAACCGGCGCTCGCCCTGAGTGCCGTTGTTCTCCTGCTCGGCGCCGTGCTGTTCTGGAAGCGGCCGGGCGTGGCCCGGCTGCAGGGCACGGTGCCGGCCTACATCGACGCCGGTCAGGGCTACGGCTCCACCGTGCGCGGCATCGACCGGGCCGCGGCGCGCATCACCCACTTCGCCCAGCAGGGCGGGTTGCCGCAGTACCTGTCCACCATCCTCGTCGTCTTCGTGCTGGCCCTGGGCTTCGCGGCCTTCGTCAACCGCAGCTGGCCCGAGGAGGTCGTGCTCTGGGACTACCCGGGCCAGGTCGTGATCGCCCTCATCATGGGCATCGCGGCGGTGATGGCGGCTCGCGTCGGTGAGCGCATCACTGCCGTGCTGCTGACCGGCGTCACGGGCTACGGCCTCGTCGCGTTCTTCGCCTTCCACGGCGCTCCCGACCTGGCCCTGACGCAGGCCCTGGTCGAGACGATGACCATCGTCGTCTTCGTGCTGGTGCTGCGCCGGTTGCCGCAGAAGATCGCCCAGCACAACCGGCCGATGCACCGGCGGCGGCGCGTGCTGATCGGCGTGCTGGTGGGCGCCGTGATGGGCACCATCGGCGTGATCGCGCTCGGTGCACGGGAGGCCCCAAGCATCGCGGCGGAGCTTCCGCGCCTCGCGGTCGAGGAGGGGCACGGACGCAACATCGTGAACGTGATGCTCGTGGACATCCGTGCCTGGGACACGATGGGTGAGATCTCTGTGCTGATCGTGGTGGCCACCGGCGTCGCCAGCCTCCTCTTCGTCTCGGGCCGCAACGCGGTCGTGCCCCGGCTGCGCGATTCCCGCAAACGCCGGTCGCTGCCGCACCGTCGCAAGGTCGTCGCCGACCCGGCCGCGTCCTCCGAGGGGCATGCGGTCACTCGCCAGTCCTGGCTCCTGGCCGGCCGTACGGTTGCCGAGAAGGACCGGTCGATCATGCTCGAGGTGCTCGTGCGGCTGCTGTTCTACCCGGCCATGATCGTCTCCGTCTACCTGCTCATCGCCGGCCACAACGCTCCCGGCGGCGGCTTCGCCGGTGGCCTGATCGCCGGGCTGGCGCTCGTCTCCCGCTACCTCGCGGGAGGCCGCTACGAGCTGGGCGAGGCGGTACCCGTCGATCCGGGCAAGATCCTCGGGCTCGGCATCGTGCTGGCGGTCGGGATGGCCGTGGTCTCGCTCTTCTTCAGCGGCATCCCGCTGGAATCCGCCTACTTCGAAACCACGGTACCCGTGCTCGGCCCCCTCTCTTTCGGCACCTCCACCATCTTCGACATCGGCGTGTACCTGGTCGTGGTCGGTCTCGTGTTGGACATCCTGCGCAGCCTCGGCAGCGAAGTCGATCGACAGCAGGAAGCCGGCGAGACCGAGCCGCACCCGCAGTCCGAGCAGGGCGCGGTGGTAGCCGGATGAGCGCCTCCCTCACCCTCGTGATCGTGATGGCGGTCCTGTACGCCGCCGGCGTCTACGTGATGCTGGAGCGCAGTCTCACCCGGGTGCTGATCGGATTCCTGCTGGTGGGCAACGCCACGAACCTGCTGATCTTCATCATGAGCGGCCGCCCCGGCAACGCGCCCATCGTCACCGGCACGGCCGCCGACGCTGCGATGGTCGACCCGGTGCCCCAGGTGCTCATGCTCACCGCCATCGTGATCAACTTCGGCATCACGGCGCTCATCCTCGCGCTGATCTACCGGTCCTGGTGGCTGGCCCGGCTGGGCGACGAGGGGGACACGGTCACCGACGAGCATGCGGCCGAGACTGTGGCAAGCACGGAGGAGTCCTTCCGCTCGGTCACCGAGGACGAGGCAGCCAGCCAGGAAGACCTCGACGCGAGCGAGCGCGAGAGCGAGCTCGGTGCCCCTGCCAACGCGCCGGACAAGGGGATGAAGCTATGAATCTCCTCGTGCCTCTGGTCGTCACCATCCCGCTGCTCGGAAGCGCTCTGACCCTCGCCCTCGGCCGCCGTCGCCCCCAGCAGATCGTGGTCAGCGTGATCGCCCTGACGCTGGTGGCGTTTATCGGCGCGGTCCTGCTGGTGCAGGTCGATCAGACCGGCCCCGCCGTCGTGCACGTGGGCGGCTGGGATGCGCCGTGGGGCATCGTGCTCGTCGTCGACCGGCTCTCGGCGATCATGCTTCTGGTCTCCGCGCTGATGCTGCTCGGCGTGCTCCTGTTCGCCGTGGGGCAGGGCATCGTCGACGGAGACCGGGAAACCCCGGTTTCGATCTTCCATCCCACCTATCTCGTGCTGGCGGCCGGGCTGTTCAACGCGTTCATCGCGGGGGACCTGTTCAACCTCTACGTTGGTTTCGAGATGCTGCTCTCGGCTAGTTACGTGCTGCTGACGCTCGGCGGAACGGGTGCGCGCATCCGTGTCGGTGTCACCTACATCGTGGTGAGCCTGGTCTCCTCCATCCTGTTCCTCAGCGCGATCGCCCTGATCTATGGGGCCACGGGCACCGTCACCATGGCGCTCATCTCCGAGCGGGTGGCGGACCTCCCGCCGGACGTGCAGCTGATCCTCAACCTGCTGCTCCTGCTGGCCTTCTGCGTGAAGGCCGCCGTGTTTCCGCTGTCGTTCTGGTTGCCTGACTCCTATCCCACGGCCCCGGCGCCGGTCACTGCGGTGTTCGCGGGGCTGCTCACGAAGGTCGGAATCTACGCGATCATCCGCACCCAGACCCTGCTCTTCCCCGAGAGCCCGCTGTCGGTGCCGCTGATGGTGGTGGCGTTGCTGACCCTGATCGTGGGCATCCTCGGGGCGCTCGCGCAGGCGGACATCAAGCGGCTGCTGTCGTTCACGCTGGTGAGCCACATCGGCTACATGATCTTCGGCATCGCGATGGGCACGCCGCTGGCGATCGCGGCCACCATCTTCTACGTCGTGCACCACATCACGGTGCAGACGACCCTCTTCCTCTGCGCGGGGCTGATCGAGCGGGTGGGCGGCACCACCTCGCTGGCCCGGCTCGGCGGACTGTTGACGGCGGCGCCGTTCGTGGCCTTCCTGTTCTTCGTTGGGGCGCTCAACCTCGGCGGCATCCCGCCGTTCTCGGGCTTCCTCGGCAAGATCGCCCTCTTCCAGGCCGGCGCGGACATCGCCGAACCGGTGACCTACATCCTGATGGGCGCCGGCGCCGCCACCTCGCTGCTCACGCTCTACGCCCTGGCCCGCGTCTGGAACATCGCGTTCTGGCGGGGGGCCGGCGAGGTCGAGGACTACGAGTCGCCGATGCTCGATGCGCTCCTGGACGACCCGGACGACGAGGGCACGGTCACGACGCGCACCATCTCGCCGCTGATGACCGGCGCGACGACGGCGCTGCTGCTGCTGACCGTCTCACTCACCGTGTTCGCCGGGCCGGTGTTCGCGTTCACCACCCGCGCGGCGGCCAACATCGAGAACCCGGCCACGTACATCGACGCCGTCTTCCCGAACGGCACGCCATGAGCACCCCGAAGCAGCGCCTCGTCGCCATCGCCAACCAGGCGCCGCTGTTCCTGGGGCTCGTGCTGCTGTGGATGCTGCTCTGGGGCTCGTTCTCCTGGCTCAACCTGCTCACCGGCACGCTGCTGGCCACCCTCGTCTCCGTGGGCTTCTACCTACCGGCCGTGGAGCTGGGTTTGCGCCTTAACCCGTGGTACACCGTGCTCTACCTGATCCGGCTCGGGTTCGACATCGTCCGGGGCTCGCTGCAGGTGGCCGTCCTCGCGCTCTCCCCGCGCTACACACCCAGCAACGCGATCGTGGCGGTGCACCTGCGCACCCGCAGCGACTTCATCCTGACGCTGACCGGGGTGTCGACGTCCATCGTTCCCGGGGCGATCGTGGTCGATGTGGACCGGGTGCAGTCCACCCTCTATCTGCACGTGCTGAACGTGGCGCATCCGGAACAGGTGGAGCGGTTCCGGAACGGCGTGCTGGCCGAGGAGCGCCGGATCGTGATGGCCCTCGGGTCCCGGGAAGACGTGGAACGGCTCCACCGGGTGAGCGGCGAGGACCGGAGTGAGAAAGACCAGCGCGCACGCGACCAGCATGCGAATGAGAAACTGAAGCGGGGAGGAACCGCCTGATGCACATCGTTGCCGTCATTGCCGGGGTGCTGTTCGGGGCCGGTGCCCTGTGCGCCCTCTATCGAATCGTGCGGGGACCGACCGTGCTGGACCGGGTGATCGCCTCGGATGTCCTGGTCGCGACCGTGATCTGCGCCATGGGCGCGGAGATGGCATTCAACCGGCACACCGACACGCTGCCGGTGCTGCTGGTCCTCGCCCTCTTCGCGGTGCTCGGCTCGCTGAGCGTCGCCCGCTTCCTGCCCGTGCGGGACACCGAATGACCGACGAACTGCGCGACGTGATCTCGGCTGTCCTGGTGCTCGCCGGGGCCGTGATGTGCTTCGCGGCCGGAATCGGCGTCATCCGTTTCCCCGACGTACTATCGCGGCTGCACGCCGCCACCAAACCGCAGATCTTCGGCCTCATGGCGATCACGGCCGACGTCGCTCTGAACAACTTTACCGTGGGCACCGTCACCCTCGTCATGGCCATCGTCGTGTTCCAGGCGTTGACCGCCCCGGTCGCAGCGCACATGGTGGGCCGGGCCGCCTATGACACCCACCATGTGCGTGTCGATGTGCTCATAATCGATGAGCTCGGTACCCGGCCCGAATGATAAGATCGTCTCTGTCGCGACTGGCGTAGCACGAAAGATGGGTCACCATCGGGGAGCGACTGACACGGTTAGTGACCGCACGCCTGGGCCACGACGATTGATCATCACGTCGTTAAACAAGAAGTCTGAGGAGACCCCGTGCCCGAATCCGTGCCATCCACCGTTCTGCGGTCCACATTCAACGAGCCCCTTGAGGTCGTCGACCCCGAGATCGCCGCCGTTCTCGAGCAGGAGCTCGGACGCCAGCGCGACTACCTCGAGATGATCGCCAGCGAGAACTTCGTGCCGCGCGCTGTGCTGCAGTCGCAGGGCTCCGTGCTCACCAACAAGTACGCCGAGGGTTACCCGGGACGCCGCTACTACGGCGGCTGCGAGTACGTGGACGTCGCCGAACAGCTCGCCATCGACCGGGCCAAGTCCCTCTTCGGCGCCGCGTACGCCAACGTGCAGCCGCACTCCGGCGCCACCGCGAACGCCGCCGTGCTCTCGGCCATCGCGACGCCCGGCGACACCATCCTCGGTCTGGAACTTGCCCACGGCGGCCATCTCACCCACGGCATGAAGCTCAACTTCTCCGGCAAGCTCTACAATCCCGTCGCCTACGGCGTCGACCCGACCACCTTCCTGGTCGACATGGACGTCGTGCGCGAGACGGCACTCGAGACCAAGCCCAAGGTCATCATCGCCGGCTGGTCCGCCTACCCGCGCCACCTCGACTTCGAGGCCTTTCGCAGCATCGCCGACGAGGTCGGCGCCCTGCTCTGGGTCGACATGGCCCACTTCGCCGGACTCGTCGCCGCCGGCCTGCACCCGTCGCCGGTTCCCTACGCGGATGTCGTGTCCACCACCGTGCACAAGACCCTCGCCGGTCCCCGCTCCGGTCTGATCCTCTCGCGCGACATGGCGCTGGCGAAGAAGCTCAACTCCAACGTGTTCCCCGGCCAGCAGGGCGGCCCGCTGATGCACGTGATCGCCGCCAAGGCGACCGCGTTCAAGCTCGCGGCCGAGCCCGAGTTCAAGGAACGTCAGGAGCGCACCCTGCGCGGTGCCAGCATCCTCGCCGACCGTCTGATGGCGGATGATTCGCGCGCCGGCGGCGTCGACGTGCTCACCGGCGGCACCGACGTGCACCTCGTGCTCGCGGACCTCCGCAACTCGCCGATCAACGGACAGCAGGCCGAGGACGCCCTGCACGCGGTCGGCATCACGGTCAACCGCAACTCGGTGCCGTTCGACCCGCGCCCGCCGATGGTCACCAGCGGCCTGCGCATCGGAACCCCTGCCCTGGCCACCCGTGGCTTCGGCGATGAGGAGTTCACGGTCGTCGCCGACGTCATCGCCGAGGCGCTCAAGCCCGACGCCGACATCGAGGGCCTCCGCGCCCGCGTCAAGGTGCTTACCGAGGCCTTCCCGCTGTACCCCGGTCTGCAGCAGTAACGTCCGCCGCGCACCCGGCCGCCCTCGACCCGGGTGTCAACGCCGCAGGCTCCGCACCCTGGCGTACGGCCTGTGAACGATTTCGACGGAGATTTTGCTGCGAAAGCCCGCTGAAGGCATCCGTCACCGGCGTGTTGCCCAAAATCCCCGTCGGATTCGCACGCGCCTTCGGCACCTGCGCACCTGCAAACGTCAGAATGACCGACTGAATGGATCCACAATGACGGCAATAACCCTCGACGGAGTCACGACCGCCTCCGTGGTCAAGACCGAGCTCATCGACCGGATCGCGGAGCTGCGCGCGCACGGGATCGTGCCCGGGCTCGGCACGCTCCTGGTCGGCGATGACCCGGGCTCGCGCTCGTATGTCGCGGGCAAGCACCGCGACTGCGCCGAGGTCGGCATTGAATCGATCCGGGTCGACCTGCCCGCGTCGGCGACCAGCGCCGATGTGCGCGCCGCAATCGCCGACCTGAACTCCGCCCGCGAGGTGACCGGCTACATTATTCAGCTGCCGCTGCCGGTCGGCCACAACGACAACGCCATGCTCGAACTGATCGACCCGTCGAAGGATGCCGACGGCCTGCATCCGACGAACCTCGGCCGCTTGGTGCTCGGCATCGAGGGCGAGCTGGACTCGCCGCTGCCCTGCACTCCGGCCGGCATCGTCGAGCTGCTGCGCCGCTACGACGTGCCGATCGTCGGCCAGCGCGTCGTCGTCGTCGGGCGCGGCCTCACCGTCGGGCGCCCGCTCGGACTGCTGTTCACCCGCAAGGGTCTGGATGCCACCGTCACCCTGACGCACTCCCGCACGGTAGACCTGCCCGGC
This sequence comes from Cryobacterium sp. TMT2-14, assembly GCF_004402465.1. Classification (NCBI taxonomy): domain Bacteria; kingdom Bacillati; phylum Actinomycetota; class Actinomycetes; order Micrococcales; family Microbacteriaceae; genus Cryobacterium; species Cryobacterium sp. TMT2-14. The sequence goes on from NZ_SOFV01000007.1 coordinate 29,338, forward strand.
GAGGTGCGGCGCGCCGACATCGTCGTGGCCGCCGTCGGCGTGCCGCACCTGATCCAGGCGGACTGGGTGAAGCCCGGCGCCGCCGTGCTCGACGTGGGCATCACCCGGGTGACCGACCCGATCACCGGCAAGGGCACCCTGACCGGTGACGTGCACCCGGGTGTCGCGAACGTCGCCGGCTTCCTGTCCCCGAATCCGCGCGGCGTCGGCCCGATGACCCGTGCCATGCTGCTGTGCAACGTGGTGAAGGCAGCCGAGCTGTCGCTCAGCAGGTAGTCGGGCGCCACGGGCGGTCGCCTCGTAACGGTCGCCTCTCGGGGCTCGCGCAGGTGGCCGTGCGGGCGAGGCTCGGTGGTACCGCCGTCGCGGCGCACGCTGTGGAAGCCGGCGCACGGTATTCCCTGCGCCGTGAGCCGTAGCCCGCGCCGCGACCGTGAGGCAGACCGGCTCAGCGCTGCGGCAGCGCCGTCACCGAGGCGTGCAGGGCGCAGTGACGCAGATACTCCGCTGCGTTGTGGCCGAGGCCGGCCACCTCCTCATCCGTCAGGGGCCGCCGCACCTTGGCGGGAACGCCGGCGACCAGCGATCTGGGCGGGATGACGGTGCCCTCGAGCACGACGGCTCCGGCGGCGACGAGGGACCCGGAACCGACGACGGCGCCGTTCAGCACCGTCGCCATCATGCCGATCAGCGAGCCGTCCTCGACCGTGCAGCCGTGCAGCACTGCCCCGTGCCCGACGGACACATTCCGGCCGACGATCAGCGGGAATCCGTGGTCCACGTGGCAGGAGACGTTGTCCTGCAGGTTGGAGCCGGGGCCGATCCGGATGGGTTCCGCCTCGGCGCGCAGCACGGCGTTGTACCAGACGCTGGCGTGTTCGGCCAGGGTGACGTTGCCGACGACCACGGCGCCCGGGGCGACGTAGGCGGTCTCGGCCACGACCGGTCCGGGTCGGTCGGGCAGGGTGATGATGCGGGCGGCGCTGTCGGCAGTCATACGCGTCAGCCTATCGGGCTGCCTCGCGTGCAGGCTCTAGGATTTCGGCATGGTCAATTCCGCGCATCCGTCCGTCGATCGGGTTCGGGAGGCTCTCCGCGCCCACGGCCTGGACCCGGAAATTCGCTGGTTCGACGATGCGGCCACAACCGCCGCCGCCGCCGCGGAGGCGCTCGGTATTTCGCGCGGCGCCATCGCGAATTCGCTCGTCTTCACCCTCGATGGTGAGCCGTTGCTCGTGCTCACCTCGGGGGCTCACCGGGTCGATGCGGCGTGGCTGGGGGACAGACTGGGCGGCACGATCGGACGTGCCTCGAAGGATGTCGTCAGGCAGGCCACCGGTCAGGTGATCGGCGGGGTCGCGCCGCTGGGACATCCGTCGCCACTGCGCACCCTGGTCGACGTCGCCCTCGCCGAATTCCCGGTCGTCTGGGCGGCTGCGGGCCACGCGCACACCGTGTTCCCGACCACGTTCGACGAACTCGTGCGAATCACCGGCGGCGAGCCCACCGCCGTCTCGCCCTAGATCCCGACGGCCTGATCTCCGCCACTCGCGCACCGCCGGGCCGGGAGAATGGCTCCCTCGCCGGTGGGCAAAGTCACAGTTCGGCGGCGTACGGCGACGGATGCCCGGCACGTCCCGGGCGCGACCGGCACTGAACATAGACTCGGCAGAGTTGCACCTCTGATCACTTCGATGGCGAAAAATTCACAAAGGATGCTCAATGCGCGCTCGACATGCTCTCCCGGCCCTGGCCGCCGTGGCCGCCCTCCTGCTTACCGCCTGCGTGGACAACTCCACTCCGACGACTGGCGTCACGGAGGGATCCGCGGCCGAGGTGGTGACCACCGACGAGGAGGCCGCCGCGCTCCTCCCGGAAACGACCGCGACCCCGGGCAAGCTCGTCTTCGGCACCAGCCCGAATTACGCGCCGAACGAGTTCAAAAACGACGCCGGTGAACCGATCGGCTGGGCGATCGACCTGAGTGATGCGATCGCCGCCAAGCTCGGGCTCGAGGCCCAGTACACGGTGGCCAAATTCGAGAACATCATCCCGAATGTCGTCGGCGGCAAGATCGACGTCGGCATGTCGTCCTTCACCGACACGGCGGAGCGTGAAAAGCAAGTCGATTTCGTGAACTACTACCTCGCAGGCATCCAGTGGGCCTCGCCCGCGGGCACGACCGTCGACCCCGACGATGCGTGCGGACTCAAGGTCGCCGTGCAGTCCACGACCTACCAGGACACCGTCGAGATCCCGGCGAAGAGTGACGCCTGCGTCGCCGCCGGCAAACCGCCGATCCAGAAGATCCCCCTCGACACGCAGGATGCCGCGGCGAATGCCGTCGCGCTGGGCCAGGCCGACGCTTTCAGCGCCGACTCCCCGGTCACCCTCTACGGGATCGCACAGTTGACGGGCAAGCTGCAGACCGCGGGAGAGACGTTTGAGGCGGCACCATACGGTATGGCCGTGCAGAAGGATTCCGGGATGGCCGAGGCCGTGCAGGCTGCGCTGCAGTCGCTGGTCGACGACGGCACCTACGAGGCGATTCTGGACGACTGGGGGGTCGTCGACGGCGGCCTCGACACGATCACACTCAACGCCGGCGCGAGGGGCTAGGCACGTCGCCGCCGCTGGGCGCCGCCTCGACCCCGGGCACCGGTTTCGGCCGTCGCGTGCGTGGCTAACTCAGGAGATCCCCGCCGAACCTCGTTCGCACCCGCACAGGTCTGTGGATGCGCACGGGCGGCGGCACGACTTCTCCTGAATTAGCCACGTGGGGCGAGTTCCCGCTGTGTTATTGCTCCCGCGCCGCCCCGTCGGCCGCGCGCACCACGAACAGGTCCGGGGCCGCGAAGCCCCGGGCTGCGAACGCGGCCGTGACCGCCGCCGTAACCGCGGGGATCAGGGCGCGCGGGGTAAGGGCGATGGCGGCGCCGCCGAAGCCGCCGCCGGTCATCCGGGCGCCGATTGCCCCGGTGCCGCGCGCGGTCTCCACGGCGAGGTCGAGTTCGGGCACGGAAATCTCGAAGTCGTCCCGCATTGACAGGTGCGAGGCGTCCAGGAGGGCGCCGATCGCGGTCGGTCCCTGCTCGCGCAGGGTGCGCACGGTGTCCTGCACGCGCTGGTTCTCGGTGACCACGTGCCGCACCCGGCGGAACGTCTCGTCGTCGAGCACGTCGGCGGCCCGGCCGAGGTCGTCCACGGTGAGGTCGCGCAGGGAGGGGACCCCCAGCATCCGTGCACCCAGTTCGCAGGATGCCCGGCGCGAGGCATACCCGCCGGTCGAGTGCGCGTGGCTTACCCGCGTGTCGATGATCAGCAGGTCGAGGCCGGCCCCGTCGAAGCCGAGCGGGATCACCTCGGCCTCGAGGGTGCGGCAGTCCAGGAAGACGGCGGAGTCGGCCTCGCCCAGCAGGGACGCGGACTGGTCCATGATGCCGGTGGGAGCCCCGACGGCCCGGTTCTCGGCCAGCTGGCCCACCCGGGCGAGCATGCGCCGGTCGAGTCCGAGCTGCCAGAGGTCGTTCAGGGCCACGGCAACCGCACTCTCGATCGCGGCGGAGGACGACAGTCCGGCCCCGATCGGCACGTCAGAGTCGATGAACACGTCAAATCCGGGCCGGGTGGCCAGGTCGGCGCCGAACTGGCCGAGGGCCCAGGCCACGCCGAGCGGGTACGCCGACCAGCCGGCCAGGTTCTCCGGAGTCAGGTCGTCAAGGGAGAGCTCCACCGTTTCCGCGGCGAACGAGCTCGCCACCCGCAGCTGGCGGTCGCCGCGCAGGCCGAGCCCGACGAGCGTGCGCCGGTTGATCGCGAAGGGAAACACGAACCCGTCGTTGTAGTCGGTGTGCTCGCCGATCAGGTTGACGCGGCCGGGGGCCGACCAGAGTCCGGCCGGGGCCGCGTCGAAGCGGCTCGTGAAGCCATCCGTCACGGTCTGGATGAGATCGGTCATGCGTGGGCCTGCCTTTCGAGTGTGGTGCTGCTAGCGGGAACGGATGCCGCGGCGCCGGCCGCCGCTTCGGTCGCGTCCGTCCCGGCGGAGCGTTCGACCGCGCGGCGAATGTTGTCGGCCGCCTGCTCGGGCGTGACGTCTCCGATCCAGGCGCCCATGGCGGCCTCCGACCCGGCCAGGAACTTCAGTCTGTCTGCGGCCCGGCGAGGACTCGTCACCTGCAGCATCAGCCGGATCTCGTCGCGGCGCACCGAGACCGGGGCCTGGTGCCAGGCCGCGATATACGGCGTCGGGGTGTCGTAGAGGGCATCGATGCCGCGCAACAGCCGCCGGAAGAGCACGGCGAGCTCATCGCGCTCAGCCAGGCTGGTCGCCGCGAAGTCGGGCACGTGCCGGTGCGGCAGCATGTGCACCTCGATGGGCCAGCGCGCGGCGAACGGCACGAAGGCGGTCCAGTGCTCGCCGGTCAGAATGACCCGGCCCCCGGCCTGCTCGCTGGCGAGGATGTCCGCGAACAGGTTTGGTCCGTACTGGTCGAGGGAGGCGATCACGCGCTGGGTGCGCGGCGTGACGTAGGGGTAGGAGTAGATCTGGCCGTGCGGGTGGTGCAGCGTGACGCCGATCGCCTCGCCGCAGTTTTCAAACGGGAAGACCTGTTCCACGCCGGGTAGCTGTGACAGGGCGTACGTGCGCTCGGCCCAGGCCTCGATCACCGTGCGGGAGCGCACGACCGACAGGCTCGCGAACGAGCCCTCGTTCTCGGGGCTGAAGCAGACGACCTCGCAGCGGCCGACCGAGGTGCGGACGCGGTTCAGTCCGATGGTGTTCAGGTCGTCGAGCCCGGCGGGGGCGTCGGCGTCGGTGAGGAGGGGCCCGAACGAGGGCGACTTGTTCTCGAACACGGCCACGTCGTAGTTGCTGGGCACCTCTGACGGGTTCCCCGGCGTCGACGGGGCGAGCGGGTCCAAGTGTGCGGGCGGCAGGAACACGCGGTTCTGGCGGGCGGCGGCGATCGAGACCCATTCGCCGCTGAGCGGGTCCTGGCGCATCCGGGCGGTGGCCGGGCGCGGGTCGAGTTCGCGCAGGTCGGCCGCCCGATCCGGCGGCAGGCTGGACTGCGGGTCATCGAAGTAGATGAGGTCCCGGCCATCGGCGAGGGTGTGGCGGTGACGGATGATGCCGGTGTCGGCTACGAAGTCTGGTGTGTTCATGGCGAAAACAACGTTATCTGATTTGCACATGTGAAACCAGGTCTTTCAGGTTGATAACCAAAGTAAACTAAGTGAAGATTGGGTATGGCTTCTCGCGAATCGACCGAATCGACCGAATCGACCGAATCGACCGAATCGACCGAATCGACCGAATCGACCGCCACGGCCGACCTCATCGACGTGAGCGACCGGCCCGGCGACCGCGACACGCTCCCGGCCCACCAGCGGCGGGAGCAGATCCAGCGCCTCGTCGGGGAGCGCGGTTTCGTACGAGTGCGCGAGTTGCGCGAGGCGTTCGGAGTGTCCGGCGTCACGGCGCGGGCCGACCTCGACGTGCTTGAGTCCGCCGGGACGGTGCAGCGCGTGCACGGCGGGGCGGTTCCGGCCGCGCCACTCAGCGGCCGCCCGCTGCGGGAGTTCTCCTTCGAGGAGGCCCTCGCGTCATCCGTGCTGCCCAAGCAGCAGATCGGCGTGCTCGCCGCGGCCCTCGTCACGAGCGGGCAGAGCATCCTCCTCGACGTCGGCACGACCACCCTCTCTATCGCCCACGCGCTGCTGGCCCGCACCGATCTGACCGACGTCGTCATCATCACGAACGGGCTCAGCATCGCCCTCGCCCTCGAGCCGGCCATCCCTCGGTTCACCGTGATCGTCACGGGCGGTTCGCTCCGCCCGCTGCAGCACTCCCTGGTCGAGCCACTCGCACGGACGGTGCTCAGCCAGGTTCACGCCGATTTGGCTTTCATCGGCTGCAACGGCGTCGATGCCGGCTACGGGGTCACGAACATCAACCTCCCCGAGGCTGGGGTCAAAACGCTCATGCTGGCCGCCGCGACCCGGGCGGTCGTCGTGGCCGACGCCTCCAAGCTCGGCCAGGTACACCTCGGGCAGGTCGGCCCGCTGCGCGCGTTCGACACCCTGGTGACGGATGCCGCGGCCGACGAGGTCATGCTCGCGCCCCTCCGCGAGGCCGGCCTGACCGTTCTGCAGCCGGAGTAGGTTGACACTATGCGCGCTGCAACGGGTTTCCAGTATGAGTTGAGGGTAGCCACGCCGAGTGGGCCTGCGCTGGCGATCGTCACCGAGGTGGCCGCCGGCCTCCGGCTGTATTCCGTGGACGGCATAGACCTCGTCGAGCCGTTCGCGGCCGAGGCCACCCCGCCGTGGGGCGCCGGCATCGTGCTGATGCCGTGGCCCAACCGCATCCGGGACGGCCTCTGGCGGCACCAGGGCGTCATGCAGCGGCTGCCGCTCACCGAGCCGGAACAGCAAAACGCGATCCACGGCCTGCTTCGGTATTCGTCCTATCGCATGCTCGACCGCAGCCCGAGTTCGGTCACTCTGGCCGCCACGGTCTTTCCGCAGGCCGGATACCCGTTCCTGCTCGACACGACCGTGCGGTATGCGCTCACCGACAACGGTCTTGCGGTCACCCACACGGTGCGGAACGTAGGCCGGGACGCGGCCCCGGTAGCGCTCGGCGCGCATCCGTACCCGAAGATCGGCGGCGTTCCCACCGAGGACCTCGTGCTCACGATCGCGGCGCGCACCCATATCGACGTCGACGACCGGCAAAACCCCGTCGGGGAATCTTCCGTCGTCGGCACCAGGTTCGACCTGCGCACGGGGTGCCGGGTGGGCGACGTCGATCTCGACGACGGCTTCGGCGGGGTGGGGCCTGAGGCTCCCGAGGTGCGGTCCGACGTGACCGGCGAGGAGTCCGGCACCGCCAGCGTGGCCTCCTTGACCGCGCCTGACGGCCGCAGCGTCACGATCTGGGGCGACCGGAACATCCGCAACGTTCAGGTCTTCACGCCGCGCAACTTCCCCTTCCCGGGGCCGGGCGGCCCGTTCCTGGGCCTGGCGGTGGCGATCGAGCCGATGACGGCCCCTGCGAATGCCTTCAATTCGGGCGCGGGGCTGCGCTGGGTCGAACCAGGGGAGTCGTGGTCTGTGCGCTGGGGCATCCGCCACCAGGGATTCCGCCTCTGACCCGGCATCACCGCGCCCATCACGGTCCGACGGGCAGAGAGACGGGGTGTCCGCCTCGCGGCGGTCACCCCGTTTCACGGCTTGCCGGCTACGAGAGGACGTCCTTGACCAGGGCCTCGTTCTCGGTGTGCGACCAGAGGGAGTGCAGGTAGCCGACGAGCAGGAGCACGAAGGGCAGGGACACGAGCACCCAGCCGATCGGGCTCAGGCACCACGATGACATCGTCGGGTCCACGCCCTTGGCCACCGTGCCGGAGAGGAGCCCGAAGCGGCTCATCAGCAGGTACTCGCCGAGGATCAGACCGATGGTGGCCAGCACCGGGGCGATGATGGTCTGGACCACGTTCTCGCTGCCCGCATTGCGGTGGAAGAACGCGATCACCGCGATGCAGACGAGGATCTCGATCAGCACGATCGCCACCACGGCGAGACCGCTGAACCAGTAGAACATGTTGAGCACCGGGTCGAGCCGGAAGACGGCGAAGGTGACGATGACGAGATCCGTGAGGACCGACGTGGCGAGGGAGGCGGTGCTCGGGGCGCCGCGACCGTTGACGTGGCTGAGCGGCGCGGGCAGCGCGCCGCCGCGGCCGAGGGCGAAGAGGTACCGGCTGGCCGCGTTCTGAAAGGCCAGCGGTCCGGCGAACAGGCTCGAGATCACCAGGACGCCCATCACGGTGGCCATCCACGGTGCCACGTACTGGGTCGCGAGGGAGAAGAGCACCGCGGCCGGGTCGGCTTGGGGAACCCCGTCGAGACTCGACAGCTCCACGGTCTTCTCGACGACCGAGGATGCACCCATTCCCGTGACCATGGCGAACGCCGTCAGGGCGAACAGCGCCGTGATCACTCCGACCGCCAGGTAGGTGGCGCGGGGGACCACCGTCTTCGGGTCCTTGGATTCCTCGCCGTAGATTGCGGTGGCCTCGAAGCTGATGAAGGACGCGAACGCGAAGGCGAACGCGATGCCCGCCGAGCCGGCCAGCCCGCCGGCGAGGATCGCGGCCGGGTTGAACGAGGCCCAGAAGTTCAGGCCCTCCGGCCCGCCGTCGGCCAGGATGGCGACCGAGGTGACGACCAGTGCCAGGAGTTCGAGCAGCATCAGCACGCCGAGCACCTTGGCGCCGACGTCCACGCTCACCAGGGGAGCAGGCCGACCTGGGCGCCGAGCAGTCCGCCGAAGAACCCGTAGATCGCGAGCTGGATGGCGAGGTAGGCGAGGATCGAGACGAAGGCCGACGCGCTGCCGAGCTGGTGGCCGAGGCCTCGGCCGATATAGGCGAAGAAGGCTCCGGCATTGGTGACGCGCTGGCTCATCGCGGCATAGCCGACGCTGGACAGCAGCAGGGTGACGCCCACCACGAGGTAGGCGCCCGGGGCGGCCGCGCCGTTACCGAGAACGATCGCGACCGGGACCGCACCGGTCATGCCCACGAGCGGTGCGGCCACCGCGACCACGAAGAAGACGATGCCGATCACACCGAGGCGTCCCGTGCGTAGGGTGGTCTGGGAGTCGGACTGAGGGGTACTGCGAGTGGTCGTCATGGGTTTACTCCTCATTGAGTCGACGAATGCGTGAGTCGACGAGTGCGTGAGTCGACGAGTGCGTGAAAACGAACGGATGCCGCGAAAAACCCGTGCGGCTAGCTGCGGTAGTGCATCCAGACGCCCTTGACCTGCGTGTACGCGTCGATCGAATCCGGACCCATCTCGTTGCCCCAGCCGCTGGTCTCGAACCCGCCCCACGGCGCGGCCATATCCGGCACCGGTGGCATGTTCACGAAGATCGCACCGGCACGGATGCCGTTGGCCAGGCGGTGTGCCTTCTCGAGGTCCTTCGTTCAGACCGTGGCGGCGAGCCCATAGTCGGTGTCGTTGGCCCGGTTGATGAGCTCCTGCAGGTCGTCGTCATCGTCGTAGGACATGATCGAGAGCACCGGCCCGAAGACCTCGTCGGTCGCGATGGCCATGTCGTCGCGCACACCGGCGAACACCGTCGGCTGGAAGAAGAAGCCGACCTCGCCGGCCCGGGCGCCACCGGTCACGAGTTCCGCGCCCTCGGCACGGCCGACCGTGACCATCCGTTCGACGTGGTCGAGGTGTTTTTGAGAGACCAGAGGACCCAGCTGGGTGCTGGGGTCCATCCCGGCGCCAAGCTTCATGCCGGAGACCCCGGCCGCCATTTTCTCAACGAATTCGGCCTCGCGCTTCCTGTTGACATAGAACCGCGTGTAGGCCGCGCAGACCTGCCCGGAATTGAGCGTGCCGCCCGCCAGGTTGCCGCCGACGGCCGCGTCGATGTCGGCGTCCGCAGTGGTGATGAAGGGGGCCTTGCCCCCGAGTTCGAGGGTGATCCTCTTGAGGTTCGAGGCGGCGGCGCCGGCCTGCCTGCCTACATCGAAGCCGACCGCGACATCGACGGCCAGGACATCGTGCTCTGGCACACGTTCGGCTTCACCCACTATCCGCGCATCGAGGACTGGCCGATCATGCCCGTGGACACCGCTGGTTTCAAGCTGAAGATCGATGGCTTCTTCGACCGCAGCCCGGTGCTCGATGTGCCGCCGTCGACGCCCGTCGAAGAGGGACACTGCCACTGCTGAGTGTGCAGCGCGCCGGGGTCGAGGGAAGACGGGTTTCCCTCCCCGGCCCCGATCCGGCAGTCTGGGAGGATGGCCGAGAAGATGAGGCAGAAAGACCAGACCGAGACCGGTCCACGTGCAGCACGGGCGGCAGCCGCCGCCCGGCCGCCGCTGAGCCTGCCGGACGCCGTGCGCCTGACGGCCCTGATCCGCATGAAGCGGCTCGCCATCGGCCTGCTCCTCCTGATGGCGGTGGTGTTCGCCACCTCGTTCGCGCTGCAGGAGAGCTATCCGTGGCTGCAGTACGTGCGCGCCGCGGCCGAGGGCGGCATGGTCGGCGCCATAGCGGACTGGTTCGCCGTGACGGCCCTGTTCCGGTACCCGCTGGGCCTGCGCATTCCGCACACGAACATCATCGCCAGCCGCAAGGACGAGATCGGGGCCAGCCTGGGTGAATTCGTTGAGACGAATTTCCTCTCCGAGGCGGTCATCCGTGGCAAGCTCGAATCGCTGGGTGCGTCCCGTCGGCTCGGCGCGTGGCTCTCCCAGGAGGAGAACGCGCGCCGGCTCACCGACGAGGTCGCGGTGGCGGGCGCCGGCCTGCTCAACCTGCTCAGCGACGACGCGATCCAGGAGCTGATCGAAACCGTGGCCCGCGAGAACCTGCTGAAGCCGGAATGGGGTCCGACAATCGGGCACGTGGGGGCGCGGCTGGTCGAGTCGGGGCAGCAGCACGCCGCCGTCGACCTGCTGCTGGAACGGGCCGAGGGCTGGCTGTTGGAGCATCCGGAGGCCTTCGGGCGGGCCGTGTCCCAGCGCCTGCCGACCTGGCTCCCCGGTTTCGTCGACAAGCTGGTCGACGACAAGGCGCACCGGGAGGTGCTCGCCTTCGTGGCCACCGTGCGTGCGGATGCCGCGCATCCGCTCCGCCAGGCCATCGATCGTTACCTCGTCGAGGTGATCGACGACCTGCAGCACGAGCCGGCGATGATCGAACGGGTGGAGGCGCTCAAGCTCGAACTGCTCGACAGCGCCCGGCTGCGCGATTTCGCGAGCAAAACCTGGGAGGCCGTGAAGGTCTCCCTGACGGCGGCGCTGAACGACCCCTCGAGCGGGTTGCGCACGGGCATCCGCTCGACCGTCATGGAGGTCGGCGGGAGACTGTCGACCGACCCGGCCCTCGGCGCCCGCGTCGACCGGTGGCTGGCCGACAGTGCAAGCTACATCGTGCGCCGGTACCGGCACGAGATCGCCGAGGTGATCACCGAAACCGTCGCGCGGTGGGACGCGGCCGAGACGGCCGAGAAGATCGAACTGCAGATCGGAAAGGACCTCCAGTTCATCCGCATCAACGGCACCGTGGTGGGCGCGCTCGCCGGCCTGGTCATTTTCGCGCTCGCCCAGGCCGTTGTGGCACTGGTGTGACGCGGCCCTGGACTCTCGCCCCGAATGGGGGATACTTGAAATTCGGTCTTGGATACACCCTTGTGTCTTAGCAACAAAGGGGCATCTGTGCGGGAACTCATACGATGGGCGCTGGCTCCCGCCATGCGCACCTGGGCCGCCGCGTCCGAGCGCGGCTTCGGCGATGTTCCCATGCCCACGGATGCTCCGCAAGCGCACTCCGCGGGCATTGATCCCGACCGGATCCTCATCCTCGGTTCGGGGCTGGCGGTCGGCCGCGGGGTCGTGAGCCACAACCTGGCCCTGCCCGGCTCGCTCGCCCGCGCCCTGTCCGCGCAGACCGGCCGCGGGGTCGACGTCGACCTCATCGCGAATTCCCGCATGACCGTCGCCACGGCCCTCCTCGAGCTGACCGGGGTGCGGCTCACCCGTTTCGAAGCGATCGTGCTGGTCCTGGGCGTGAACGAGGCCGTGAACTTGGTCTCCGCCCGGGCCTGGCGGCGCGATCTGGCGAATCTGCTCCGGTTCCTCACGGCGTCATCGCCCCGCAGCACCCGCATCATCGTGGCGGGAATCCAGCCCATCCGGTCGATCCCGGTGTTCGATTCCAGGCTCGGAAATCTGGCGGACCACCACGGCCGGCTCCTGAACCGGGTGACGGTACGGCTCGTCGCCGACAGCAGCGACGGGGTCGCGTTCGTACCGTCCAGTGCGGCGCCGACGCCGCCGCCGGGCCGATACCGGTCCACGGATACGTATGCGCACTGGGCCGACGTTCTCGCCTCCCGGATGGCGCCGCTCCTCGGCGCCGACCGGGTCGCGACCCCTGACGCCGAACCGGTGCCCTCCGACGACCAGGCGAGGGCGAAGGAGGCGCGGCGCCAGCTCGCGGTCGACCAGCTCGGGATCGTCGACACCCCGCCCGAGGAGCGCTTCGACCGCATCGCGGCACTGGCGCGCACCCTGTTCGGCACCCAGTCCGCGGCGCTCACGGTGATCGATGGCGATCGCCAGTGGCATAAGGCCCGCATCTGCGTGGCCGATGCCGAGTCGCCGCGGTCCAATTCGTTCTGCGAGGTGACCATCACGGGCACCGCGGCTATGGTGATACCGGATGCCCTCCTCGACGACCGCTTCCGAGACAATCCACTCGTGGTGGGCGAGCCGAAGATCAGGTTCTACGCCGGATTCCCGATCGAGTCGCCGTCGGGGGAGCTCATCGGGGCTCTCTGCGTGTTCGACTCGGAGCCGAGGGCGGCAGGAACCATCGACCTCGTGCTGTTGCGCGAGTTGGCGCTGATGGTGCAGCGAGAACTCGCAAGCCCGTTCACCGCCGAGTAGCGGACGCGCCCGTAGACGCGCCCGTAGACGCACCCGTAGACGCACCCCTAGGCGGCGTGGGCGACACCGGCGGGTGCCGATCCGGGCGACAGGCGCGTGCGCGGGGCCGCGCCGATCACGGCGTTGTCCGGAACCCGCAGATCGCGTTCGACGACCGCTCCGGGGCTGAGCCGTGCCCCGCGACCGATCCGCACATAGCTGCCCAGCCGCGCTGCGCTGCCGACGACGGCGTCCGCGCCGACGTGCACGTTCTGGCCGATGAACACGTGAGAACCGATGACCGCGTCCTGGTCGATCCAACTGCCGGGGCCGATCCACGCCTCCGCCCCGACCCGCGCGCCGCTCTCCACGTAGGCGGTTCGGGATACGAACGCCTCGGGGTGCACGCGTGCGCTGGGGGACACCAGTCCGCGTCCGTTGGGGTGACGCCGGTACCGGGTGATGATCCCGGTCTCGATTTCAACTTCTTCATTCACTCTGCCCACGGGGCCTCCTTCTCAGGTCGCCGGCATCGGGCATGCCGGCACCATGTCAGAGAAGTATGGAGGAGCTACCCGAACGCCGCCCGAATCATCGCTGGGTGCTCGCCGGGAGTCCGGAGTCGATGCTGGGCCCACGCGAGACCCGGGTCTGCACCGACGCTGATCCTGTGAGTGGGCCCCGTCGGGCTCGAACCGACGACCCAAGGATTAAAAGTCCTTTGCTCTACCAACTGAGCTAGAGGCCCGCGGTTAATAATGTACAGGGGATTTCGGATCCGTTTTTCTAGGTACCGTGGGAGAGGGTTTTCTGCAGACGAGACGGATGTGCCCACAGCGAACACGAAACCGAGCCCAGGAGGATGCCATGGCCGAGAATTTCCACAAGCCGACCCAGTTCTCCGGCAGCAAATTCGAGTCCTTCCAGGGGGGCGAAGACCCGGCACTGATCAGCCGGGTGGCGCATGAAACCGCGCACGCGCTTCTGGCCCGCGTGCGCAGCGACCCTGACCCCGACATCGTCGAGCGGCTCGTGACCTACACCGACGAGAACGGCGTCGACGCGGTGGCCGAACTCTGGTCGCGGGCAACGCCGCGCAGCCTGCCCGGGGCGCTCTGGCGGATCTACCTGGTGCGGTTGCTCATCCGCCAGGATCCTGAGAGCACAGCGTTCCTCTACCAGCGCGGAACCGAAGTCACGGTGGCGATCGACCCGGTCATTGCCGGGGCCGCAGTGCCCACGGGCACGGCGGAGATCGTCGTCCTGGCCGACCAGATCCTGCGGGGGATCTTCACCGGGGATTTCGCCGTGGCACTCGACCGCGCGGCGGCGTTCTGCCGCGTCATCTCCGTCGGCTGCACCAGCGTCGCGGACGACCTGGAGACGACCGAACCGCTCCGGTCCACCGAACTGACCACCCGCGCCCTCCGGTTCTCCACCACCGCCCAGGAGTTCGGCTCCTGCGCCCGGCTCTGGCGCAGTGACTCGCTGGACTGACCTGTCTAACTGATCGGCCGCGAGCCGTCCCGCCGGGTGCGCGATCCGCATCCGGGTCGTTTACACTGGAGTCTGGTCGGGCCGCAGTAACCCCGGGCTCCAATATTCGCCGCTGTGAGCGGCCTCGCGCCGAGAGGCGTTCTGCGGTCCGGCCTTCACTCCTCCTCTGCCTGGCGTGACACGCCAATCCGATTCGGTCTCCGCGCCGAACCATGGACGTGGACAAGACCTGAGATGCTTGTTCTCATGAGTGCTGAATTCAACGTCAACCGGGAGGGGACTGTTCCTGTCTCCCATGAGGAATTGCTGGGCCGGGTGGCGCAGGGAGATGAAGGAGCATTTGGAGAGCTGTATGACCGGATGGCCTCGCGTGTTCTCGGTCTCGTTCGACGTCTTCTGGTTGACCCCTCGCAGTCGGAGGAAGTGACGCAGGAGATCTTCCTGGAGATCTGGCAGACGGCGACGAGGTACGAGGCCCAGCGCGGCGGGGCGGCGACCTGGATCCTGACCATGGCGCACCGCCGTGCGATCGACCGGATTCGGTCGTCGCAGGCCAGCCGCGACCGGGATATCAAAATCGGCATCCGTGATCTTGCGGTTGCCTACGACGAGGTGTCCGAAACGGTCGGAGTACGAATCGAGCACGAAAGAGTGGAAAAGGCGATGTCCAGATTGACGGAACTGCAACGCCAGGCGATCAGCCTCGCCTACTACGGCGGCCTCAGCCAGAGTGAAGTCGCCGAGCGGTTGCAGATCCCTCTCGGAACTGTGAAAACGAGGCTGCGTGACGGCATGATCCGCCTGCGCGACGAGTTGGGAGTGGCGTCATGAGCGACAACACCCGGAATGACGAAACCCGCAACGCCGCCGGGCAGAACCCGGGCGAGCTCGCCGGCGCCTACGCCCTCCACGCCCTGGGCGCGGAAGAGGCCGCCGTCTATGAGGAGCACCTCAAGGCGTCCGAGCCGGCCCGCATCGAGGCGGCCGAGCTGAGTGACACCGCGGTGGCGCTGGGCCTTGCCGCCACCCCCGTGCAGCCCTCGGCCGGACTCAGGGCCTCCCTGATGGCCAAACTTGCCGCCACGCCGCAGCTCGCGCCCCTGCCGGCCGATCAGACGGCACCGGCCACCCCCGCGCCGCGCGTCGATCCCGCTCCGATCCGAGGCGCCACTGCAGCGGGCAGCGCCTCCGAGCGCGCCCGCCTGCGCTGGTTCCAGCGGCCCGTCGGCGTTC
Source organism: Cryobacterium sp. TMT2-14 (assembly GCF_004402465.1). Lineage (NCBI taxonomy): Bacteria > Bacillati > Actinomycetota > Actinomycetes > Micrococcales > Microbacteriaceae > Cryobacterium > Cryobacterium sp. TMT2-14. Next base: position 44,535 of record NZ_SOFV01000007.1, read on the forward strand.
TCGCGGCGGCCGCCGCGGCCGTCGCCCTCTTCGCGGGCGGCACCTTCATCGGCCAGTCCCTGGAGTCCGACCAATTCGAACAGGACCAGGCGGCCGGTCTCGTGCAAATCACGGCGGCCGCTGACATCCAGCGCGCGTCGGCGACCACCGCCGACGGTCAGGAAGCCACCCTGGTCTGGTCCGAAGAGAGCGGACTCTCAGCGCTCCTGGTCGACGACCTGCCGGACTTGCCGTCCGACCGGGACTACCAGCTCTGGTACATCGGCGGCTCCGGCCCGGTTCCCGCCGGAATCTTCGACTCGTCCGGCACCGGCACCGGCACCGTCTGGCGCGTGCTCGACGGCAGTCTCACCGCCGGCGACACGGTCGGCGTCACGGTCGAGCCTAAGGGCGGCTCGGAGCAGCCCACCAGCGACCCGATCCTCGCCATCCAGAGCTCCTGAGCTGCTTGATCTGAGTCGATCCCGACCTGATCCTGACCTGCTCCTGACCCGATCCTCTATGCTCGTCAAATGACTGTTCGGCGAACGACGCTGCCCTTCACCCTGCTCCTCGACCCGGTTCCCGCCGACGCGCCGCAGACGGAATTCGACGACACGTTCCACGAGGTGGACTCGGATGCCCCGGCGTTGCGGGTGGGGGAGTTGAGCGCCCAGCGGGGCGACGGCGTCTTCGAGACACTTGGCGTGGTCGGCGGCCACCCTCAGGCGGTCGGCCCACACCTTGCCCGGCTGGGCACCTCGGCCGCGACCTGTGAGCTGCCCGAGCCGAACACGGCTCAGTGGCTGGCCGCGATCGCGCACGTGGTCGACCGCGTCCCGCACGAGGGCGAAGTTGTGCTCAAACTCGTCTACAGCCGCGGCGTCGACTCCGGCCCGGCACCCACGGCCTGGCTTCACGCGACCCTCGCGCCCGACTTCGCCGTCGTCCGCGAGGACGGCATCCGGGCGGTCACCCTGGACCGCGGCTACCCGCACGGCGTCGCAGAGCAGGCGCCCTGGCTCCTGATGGGCGCGAAGACGCTCAGCTATGCGGTCAACATGGCCGCCCTCAGGGAGGCCCGCCGCCGCGGCGCCGACGACGCGATCTTCCTCACCCACGACGGCTTCGTGCTCGAGGGGCCCACCTCGACCGTGATGCTCTGCAGGGGCGACGTCTACGTCTCTCCCCTGCCGAGCGGAGCAATCCTGCACGGCACCACCCAACAGAGCGCGTTCGAGCACCTTCGGGCGGCAGGGGAGCGCACGGAATACCGCGACATGAGCGTCGACGAGCTACGGTCGGCGGATGCCGTGTGGCTGCTCTCCAGCCTGCGCCTGGCCGTGCACGTGACCGAACTCGATGGCAGACCAATGCCCGTCGACTCCGAGCGCACCCGCACCCTCAACGCCGCCCTGCTCGCCCGCACCGTCTGACGCCCCACCGCAGCGCGTCGCCCCGCAGCCGGCTTGCTAACCAGTTCGACGGAGATTCTGCTCTAATAGTGCCGTTTCACGCGTAATCGGCGCGTTCAGGGCAGAATCTCCGTCGAATTCGTTCGGGGCGCGGAGCGAGGGCGCAGTGCTGTCCGCGCGCCAGGCACGGAACCGGGCTTAGCCGAAGCGGCCGGAGACGTAGTCCTCGGTGGCCTGCTCGCTCGGGTTGGAGAAGATCGTGGTCGTGTCGTCGTACTCGATCAGCTTGCCGGGCTTGCCGGTGCCGGCGATGTTGAAGAATCCGGTGCGGTCGGAGACCCGGGATGCCTGCTGCATGTTGTGAGTGACGATCACAATCGTGTAGTCGGCCTTCATCTCCTCGATCAGGTCCTCGATCGCCAGCGTCGAGATCGGGTCGAGGGCCGAGCACGGCTCGTCCATCAGGATGACGTCGGGGTGCACCGCGATCGCGCGTGCGATGCAGAGGCGCTGTTGTTGGCCTCCGGAGAGGCTCGAGCCGGGCTTGTCGAGGCGATCCTTGACCTCTTTCCAGAGGTTCGCGCCCTGCAGCGACTTCTCGATCAGGTCGTCGGCGTCGGACTTGGCCATCCGGCGGTTGTTGAGCTTCACGCCGGCCAGTACGTTGTCGCCGATCGACATGGTCGGGAACGGGTTCGGGCGCTGGAACACCATGCCCACCTGGCGCCGCACGAGCACCGGGTCGACTCCCTGACCATAGAGGTTGTTGCCGTCGATGAGTACATCGCCCGTGACGTACGCCCCGGGGATGACCTCGTGCATGCGGTTCAGCGTGCGCAGGAACGTGGACTTGCCGCATCCGCTGGGCCCGATCAGGGCCGTCACGGTTCGAGGCTCGATCACCAACGACACGTCTTCGACAGCCAGAAACTTGCTGTAGTAGACGTTGAGGTCGTTGACTTCAATGCGCTTGGACATGCATTCCTTTGGATCAGACGGCCGAGGCCGGGAGGTGGAGCCTAGCGGCCGAGCTTGGGGGAGAAGATTTTGGCGATGACGCGCGCGCCCAGGTTCAATAGCATCACGATCAAGATGAGCGTCAGGGCGCCGGCCCAGGCACGGTCGAGGTAGGACTGGGTGTCTGCGCCCTGGTTGGCGTACTGGGTGTAGACGAACACGGGCAGGGTCATCATGCGCTCGTTGAACAGGTCGTAGTTCATGCTGGCCGTGAACCCGGAGATGATCAGCAGCGGCGCCGTCTCACCGATCACGCGGGAGATCGAGATCATGATCCCGGTCACGATCCCGGCGAGGGATGTCGGCAGCACGACCTTGACGATGGTCAGCCATTTCGGCACACCGAGCGCGTACGCCGCCTCGCGAAGCTCGTTGGGAACAAGCTTGAGCATTTCCTCGCTCGAACGAACGACGACGGGGATCATCAACACTGTGAGGGCGATGGCGCCGCCGAATCCGAAGCGGATGCCGGGGTCGTTGAACAGAAGAGAGAACAGGGCGAACGCGAAGAGTCCCGCGACGATCGACGGGATGCCGGTCATGACGTCGACGAAGAACGTGATCGCCCGAGCCAGCCGACCTCGGCCGTACTCGGTGAGGTAGATCGCTGCCAGGAGGCCGATCGGCACCGAAATGAGCGTGGCCACACCGGTGATCAGCAGCGTGCCGATGACGGCGTGCAAGGCGCCGCCGCCCTCGCCCACGACGTTGCGCTGGGATTGGGTGAAAAAGCTCGGGGTGAGGAACGCCGGCAGTCCGTTGACCAGGGTGGTTATGACGAGCGAGAAGAGCGGCAGAAGGGCGACCGCGAAGGCCACGGTCACGAGGGCGGTGACCAGGCGGTCCTTGGCCTTGCGCACGCCCTCGACGAAGTACGAGAGCAGGTAGATGGCGACGCAGTAGACGACGGTGCCGAAGAAGAGCGTTCCGACGATGTTGAATCCCTCGGCAGCGCCGGAGAGCATCACCACGAAGAAGAACGCGCCTGTGACCAGCCAGCTGGCCAGGAGCACGGCCAGAGAGGTGTGCCGAGGAAGCTTGCCCGCGGTGAGGGAGTTCGTCAGAGGCGCGGCCGTGTTCGAGGTCGTGGTCGTCAGGCTCATCAGTTCGCTCCGGAGAATGCCTTGCGGCGGTTGATGATGACGCGGGCGATCATGTTCACCACGAGCGTGATGACGAAGAGAATGAGACCCGTCGCGAGCAGAATATTGACGCCGACGCCGTGCGCCTCCGGAAAGTTGAGGGCGATGTTCGCGGCGATTGTGGTGGGGTTCTGCGAGGTCAGGAGCTGGAAGATGACGTCCCGGCTCGGTGAGAGCACCATGGCGACGGCCATGGTTTCACCCAGGGCCCGGCCGAGGCCGAGCATCGAGGCGGAGATGATCCCGGCACGGCCGAAGGGCAGCACGGCCATGGCGATCATTTCCCAGCGGGTTGCGCCGAGGGCCAGTGATGCCTCCTCGTATAGCACGGGGGTCTGCAGGAAGATCTCCCGGGACAGCGCCGTGATGATCGGCAAGACCATGACAGCCAGCACGATGGCGACCGTGAGCGTCGTGCGCCCGGTGCCGGAAACCGGGCCGGCAAAGAGGGGGATCCAGCCGAACCACTCGACCAGGTTCGTGTAGAACGGCTGCACGAGCGGCGCGAGCACGCCGATGCCCCACAGCCCGAAGACGACGGAGGGCACGGCGGCGAGAAGGTCGATCAGGTAGCCCAGGCCCTGCGCGAGCTTGCGGGGGGCATAGTGCGAGATGAAGAGCGCGATGCCGATGGCGACGGGCACGGCCATGATCAGCGCGAGGAACGCCGCCCAGAGTGTGCCGAACGCGAGCGGCCAGACATACGACCAGAAGTTGGTGGTGTCGCCCTTGAACTCCTCCGGGTCGGCGAGGAAGGCCGGCAGGCTCTGCACAAGCAGAAAGGCCGCTACGGCGGCGAGAATTGCCAGGATGAGGCTGCCGGCCACAATCGTGCTCGTGGCGAAGATGCGGTCGCCGGGGCGTTCCTTGGCCTTGAGCGAGGGTCGCTCTACTGCGGTCGTCATGCCGGGTATCTCCCTGGGAGGGTTGGGGCAAAAGCTAAGAAAGAGAGGTTCAGGTCACAGGCCACGAACCCCAGTCTGCCCGACCCGGTGCTCGCAAGCCATGCGAGTCCCGGATCGGGCAGCTGAGGAACGGCGAAACAGGAGCTACTTGATGGTCTCGAGAACCGCTGCGACCTTGTCCTGGAGTTCGGTCGTCATCGATGCCGCGCCGGCGGATGCTACCGCTTCGGCCTGGCCCTCGGCGCTGGCCATGTAGCCGACGTAGGCCTTGACGAGCTCAGCCTGGGCGGGGTCGGCGTACTCGGTGCAAACGATCGCGTAGCTGACCAGGACCAGCGGGTACTCGGCCGGGTTGTCGGTCATGCGGTTGAGGTCGAACGCGAGGTCGTTGGCTTCGCGGCCCTCGACGAGAGGAGAACCGTCGACGACGGCGGCGGCGGCTTCGGCGCTGTACGCGACGAACTCGTCGCCGACCTTGAGCTTGGCGACCCCGAGGTCTCCGGCGCGCGACGCGTCGGCGTAGCCGATCGTGCCCACGCCGTTGGTGACGGCGTCGACGACGCCCGAGGTGCCCTGCGCACCCTCACCGGTCTGGAACGGGAAGGTGTCGGAAGCCTTCTCGGTCCACACGTCCGGGGCGTTCTGGCCGAGGTAGTCCGCAAAGTTCTTCGTGGTGCCCGAGTCATCCGAGCGGTGCACGGCGGTGATCGCGGTCGACGGGAGCGAGACGCCCTCGTTCAGTGCGACCAGGGCCGGATCGTTCCAGGTGGTGATGGCGCCGGAGAAGATCTTGGCCAGCGTGTCGGCGTCGACGTTGAGGTCGTCGACCCCATCGACGTTGAAGATCACGGCGATGGGGGAGATGTAGACGGGCAGGTCGACCGCGGTGGTGTCCGCTGCGCAAGAACCGAAGGTGCCGGCGAGCTCGTCGTCGCTCAGGTAGGAGTCGGAGCCTGCGAAGTCGGAGCCACCGGCGATGAACGCCTCCCGACCTGCGCCGGAACCGGACGGGTCGTAGTTGATGGTGACGTCCGGGTTCGCGGTCTGGAACGCTGAGATCCAGGCTTCCTGGGCTGAGCCCTGGGAGGACGCGCCACCGGCGTTGATCGTGCCGGTGAGGGCGCTGGCGGAGTCGGACTCCGGTGCAGCGCCCTCGTTCGCGGCGCAGGAAGACAGTGCCAGTGCGGCGACGACGGCGATGACCGCGGGTCGGCCAAAACGCATGAAATTCACAGATATCCCTTTCGAGGGTTGACTTCATAACAAGTGACTGCAGGTTCGAGGCCGGTGCTGGCCTCACCGTGACCATATTCCGCCTGGTTAACGACACCCCTGCGAAAAGGTTAACGGAAGGTGAACGCGGCGGGGCAGGCCGAAAGAAGCAGCGGGGCATTCACCGAATACCGTGGTCAGAGGGCAGGCGAGTGTGTTTCGATCGCGACGATTCCCGCGCTCGGATTGTCGGCGGAGAGGTGCACCACCGAGAACGACCCGGTTTCGAGGGCCGCCGCGTCGGAGATGTACGCACCGTGGGTGGTGCCGGTGGCCAGGGCGATCTCGTGCAGGATCTCGGGGAGAACCGGCCCGTGGCTACAGATCACAGCAGTCTTTCGCGACCGCACCCGCTTGCCGATGCCGGAACGGACATCCGCCAGGCCCTGCTCGAACGCGTCCTGGCTGTAGCGTTCGGTGCGCTTGATCTGGATGCCGGTGGCCGCCGCGAGCGGGGCCACGGTGGTCACGCAGCGGGTCGCCGTGCTCGACACGATCCGCAGGGGCTGCCAGGCGGTGATCGTGGGCACGATGGCGGCGGCCTGCTTGACGCCGCGCTCGGTCAGCGGCCGGCTGCAGTCGGGGCCGTCCCAGTTGCCGGGCTGCACGGTCTTGCCGTGGCGGAGCGCGATCAGGGCGAAGGTGCGGGTGACACCGGTGTCGACGAGCTTGGCGAATGCGTCGATGATCTCCACGTCGGGCGTGTAACTGAGGTAGGTGCGGGCCTTCTTGATGGTGACCCACTCGATCGCCGCGACCTCGCCGTTGGGCACGAAGGTCGAGTGCTGGATGGCCGCGGGCGTGATCTCTGCGGCCCAGTAGTGAACGATCTTCTCGCGGCCGTTGAGCAGCGAGTAGGCGGAGATGCCCAGTGGCACGCCGAGGGCCACGGCCAGGCCGGTCTCCTCCCCGATCTCGCGCACGGCCGTCTGCGGCAGGGTCTCGCCTGGGTCGACCTTCCCTTTGGGAATGGTCACGTCGCCGTACACGGTGCGATGGATCAGGAGAACGTGGATCTTGCCGTCGATCAGGCGCCAGCAGACGGCGCCCGCAGCGTAGATGGCAGGGTCGCTCATCGGCGCCCCGCCGGGCGCTTGCGGAGGGAGATTTGTTGCATGAGCCTGTTCTGCATGTCGTCGAGCGGATGGCCGGAGCCGTCCAGGTGGTGGCGCGTCCATTCGCCCGAACTGTCCAGCCACCACGATGAGGTGCGGTCGTCCATGGCCCGGGTGAAGAGGGCGTCGATTTCGGTCAGGTGGTCAGGGTCGACGAGGCGCACCAGCGCCTCGACCCGGCGGTCGAGGTTGCGGTGCATCATGTCGGCGCTGCCGATGTAGACCTGCGGGTCACCGTTGGTGTGGAACGAGAAGATCCGGGAGTGCTCCAGGTATCGCCCGAGAATCGAGCGCACCTTGATGGTCTCGCTCATCCCGGGGACCCCGGGCTTCAGGCTGCAGATGCCGCGCACCCAGATCTCGATCGGCACGCGCGCCTGGCTGGCCCGATACAGTGCGTCGATGATGGCCTCGTCGACCATGGAGTTCACCTTGATCCGGATGCCCGACGGCTTGCCGGCCTGGGCGGCCGCGGTTTCCGTCGCGATGCTCTTGAGCAGGGCGCGGCGCAGGTGCAGCGGCGCCACCAGCAGGCGCTTGAACTTCTTCTCGATCGCGTAGCCGGAGAGTTCGTTGAACAGACGGGTGAGGTCCTTGCCCACCTGCGGGTCCGCGGTCAGGAGCCCGAGGTCTTCGTAGAGACGGCTGGTCTTGGGGTTGTAGTTGCCGGTGCCGATGTGGCTGTAGTGGCGCAAAACGCCGTCTTCGTTCCGCACCACGAGCGCGAGTTTGCAGTGCGTCTTCAGGCCCACGAGGCCGTAGACCACGTGCACGCCGGCCTTCTCGAGCTTGCGGGCCCAGGTGATGTTGGCCTGTTCGTCGAAGCGGGCCTTGATCTCCACCAGGGCGAGCACCTGCTTGCCCGACTCGGCGGCTGCGATCAGCGCCTCGACGATGGGGCTGTCGCCCGAGGTACGGTACAGGGTCTGCTTGATGGCGAGCACGTCCGGGTCGGCCGCGGCCTGCTCGAGGAACGCTTGCACGCTGGTCGCGAACGACTCGTACGGGTGGTGCAGCAGGATGTCCCGGCGCGAGATGGCGCTGAAGATGTCCGGTTCCGCGTTCGGTTCCGGGGCGAGCAGCTGAACGGCCGTCGTCGGCACGTGCTTCACGTAGCGCAGGTCCGGGCGGTCGATCCGCAGGTCGAACAGGCCGCCCAGGTCGAGCGGGGCCGGCAGGCGGTACACCTCCTGATCGGTGACGTCCAGCTCGCGCACGAGCAGGCCGAGGGTGACCTCGTCCATGTCTTCGGTGATCTCGAGACGGATGGGCGGGCCGAACCGGCGGCGCAGCAGCTCCTTCTCGAGGGCCTTGATCAGATTCTCGGTCTCGTCCTCTTCGATCTCGACGTCTTCGTTGCGGGTGACCCGGAAGACGTGGTGCTCGAGGATGTCCATGCCCGGGAACAGATCTCCGAGATGGTTCGCGATCAGGTCCTCGAGCGTGATGAAGCGGACGCTATCTGCCTTCTCGCGTCGGTCCACGCGCACGAAGCGGGGGAGCATGGTGGGCACCTTGAGCCGGGCGAACTCCTGCTTGCCGGTTTTGGAGTTGCGAACCCGGACCGCGAGGTTCAGCGAGAGCCCGGAGATGTAGGGGAATGGATGCACCGGGTCGACCGCGAGGGGCATCAGCACCGGGAAGATCTGGTTCGAGAAGTAGTCGCGCAGGGAACGGCGGTCGGCATCGTCCAGGGTGTCCCAGTTGACGATGTCGATCCCGGCTTCGGCGAGGGCCGGGCTGACGAGGTCCTGGAAGGCGTGGGCGTGCCGGGCCTGCAGAACGTGGGCCGTGGTGGAGATGTCGGAGAGGGCGTCCTGCGGGGCGCGCCCGATGTTGGTCGGCACGGCCAGCCCGGTGAGGATGCGGCGCTTCAGGCCGGCGACCCGCACCATGAAGAATTCGTCGAGGTTACTGGCGAAGATGGCCAGGAAGTTCGCCCGTTCCAGAGCCGGGAGATCAGGGTCCTCCGCGAGCTCGAGCACCCGCTGGTTGAAGGCCAGCCAGCTCAGTTCCCGGTCGAGGTAGCGCTCGGTGAGGAGCGCCGGATCGTTCACGCCGATCAGGGGATCGAAATCATCGTCAAAGTCGCTGCCCAGGCCCGAGTCGGTCTGAATGTTATCGCCGTCCATTCAACCATCTTGACACTGCGGACCGCGCGAATGCGACGATCTTGGATGAACACTGGTCAATGCGGGCTGCGGCGGTACTGCACATCGATCGTTCGCTCGGTGAACCCGAGCGAACGATACAGGGCCACCGCGGCGGCGCTGTCGGCCTCCACATACAGGTCCGCGGTACGGCACCCGCGTTCGCGGAGGCGGTCGAGCCCGGCCAACATGAGGCGGCGGCCGACGCCGCGACCGGCGGCATCCGGGTGCACGCCGACGACGTAGATCTCGCCCACCGGGGAGCCCGACTCGATCTTCAACCAGTTGTAGCCGACCATCCGACCGGTGCCAGTGCCAGTGCCGGCGTCGCGGGCCACCAGGAAATCACCGGCCGAGAACCACGGTTCGGCACAGCGGGCGGCCAGATCGCTCGCGGTCAGAGCCCCCTGCTCCGGGTGCGCGGCGAACACCAGCGCGTTCAGCGCCACCCATTCCGCGTCGTCCGGCCCGGGCCGGAACGCGTCGATCTGGACGGCGGCACGGATGCCGGTGCGGGCAGGGGCTCCGGGCTCGGCCGGCGCGCTGCCGGCTGTCTCCTTCGACAGGTCCAGCCGCAGCTGCAGCAGGGTGCGCTCGGCCGTGAAAGCGAACCGATCGGCGAGCGCACGGGCAGCGGGGTGGTCGCCGTGCGACCAGATCGTCAGCTCCCCGGGCGCGTCGGCCAGGATTTCGGCCAGGGCGGCCGCGCCGTACCCGTGCCGGCGTCGGGCCGGGTCGACGACGAGGTCGAGTTCGCCGGCGCCGAGGATGCCCGCACCCACGACGACGTTCCCGTCCTTCTCCACGACCAGGAACGGGGCGCGGTGCCCCGCGGCCACGTCGAAAAGGGACTGTTCGTTGAACGGCGCGTAGCCGTCGCCCTGGGTAGCGGTGGCGCTGACCCGGTGGAACTCGGCCGCGAAGGCGGCATCCGTCAGATCAGGCGCAAACCGGATGAATGCCACGGGTGCCGTCCTGTTCCTGCACATTGAAGCGGTAGCCCACGTTGCGCACGGTGCCGATCAGGGATTCCTGGTCGCCGAGCTTGGCCCGCAGTCGCCGCACGTGCACGTCCACCGTGCGGGTGCCGCCGAAGTAGTCGTAGCCCCAGACCTCGCTGAGTAGCTGTTCCCGGGTGAAGACCCGCGACGGATGCGCGGTGAGAAAGCGCAGGAGCTCGAATTCCTTGTAGGTGAGGTCCAGCGGCCGGCCGTGCACCTTGGCGGAATAGCTGGCCTCGTCGATGATGACCCCGGCGGCGCGGATGGTGGCGGATTCCTCCGTGCGGGGCACGCGCCCGACGGCGAGGCGGATGCGCGCATCCACCTCGGCCGGCCCAGCCGTCTCGAGGATGACGTCGTCGACGCCCCAGTCCGGGCTCACCGCGGCCAGGCCGCCCTCCGTGATCACGAGCAGCAGCGGAACGGTGTTTCCCGTGGTGCGCAGAATCTGGCAGAGCGACTTGGCCGCCATCAGATTGGAGCGGGCATCGACGAGCATGAGGTCGGCGTCGGGCGCCGTCACGAGCTGGTCCGGCTGGGCGGGGATGGTGCGCGTGCCGTGTGACAGCAGGGCGAGGGCGGGAAGAACGTCACTGTTGACCGCCGAGGTCAGGATCAACAACTGGGCCACACTCACCCTCCAAGGATTGTGCGCCCCATCCTAGCGTGCCGCGGAAAGGGTCCCGGGCAGGGCAGAATGAGAGGGTGAGCTGGCAGTGGAAGAGCGTCGTCGTGGTGTGGTTGTTCGCGTTCGCGTGCGCCGTGCTGGCCGGATGGCTGTCCCTGCCCGGCCAGCATCTGATCTGGATGAGCCTCTCCTTCGCCGGCTGCACGATCGGAACCCTGAGCGTACAGCTCGCGACCGGACGCAAGGAAGGTTACGTGGACCGGGTGACGACCAGCCTCGTCGGTGCCGTGGCCGTGCTCGCCGCCGCCACCGGAATCTTCGCTCTCGCCGGGCTCCTCTGACTCTGATCTGAGTCAGCCCGTGCTCGTGTGGTTCTGCTGAGGCGTGCCGAGGGGTTATCGCGCGCGAGCGGGCTAGAGTAAGACGTATGTCTATCCTCGCTATCGAAATCTTCTTCCTGGGGCTGCTCGCGCTGGCGAGCCTGTCGATCGCCTGGGTGTCCGGCTTGGTTCTGTTCAAGCTGTACCGGGGGCAGCGGTAGCCCTCGATGTTTGAGCTGCCCCCTCAGCTCCCCTCCGAACTGGTGCCGCTGTCGTGGCTCCTCGGGGTGTGGGAAGGTTCGGGAATCATCGACTATCAGATCGGCGAAGAGTCCGTCAGCCGGGAGTTCGGTCACCGGTTGAGCTTCAGCCACGACGGCCTGCCGCACCTGAATTACAGCTCCTACACCTGGCTCGAGCCGACGCCCGACTCCGACGGCGGTGAGTCGACGCCGCTGATGACGGAAACCGGGTACTGGCGGCTGAGCCGTGCCCAAGGGCTCGGCGATCCCGGTCCGGGTCTGCTGCCGGCCGTGGGTGAGCATCCGTTCGTCACCGCTGCTGCGGTCGAAACCCTCCGCAACGCCGACAACGGCTTCGATATCGACGTGACCATCGTGCACCCCGGCGGAGTCGCGGAAATCTACCTCGGCCAGGTCAAGGGTCCGCGCATCGACCTGGCGACGGATGCCGTGATGCGCACCCAGGGTGCCAAACCCTACTCGGCGGCGACGAGGCTCTATGGTCTGGTCGACGGCCATCTGCTCTGGGCCTGGGACATGGCCGCCTTAGGTCAGAGCCTGCGCACCCACGCGTCCGGCCGCCTCAAGCGCGTCGAATAAACCGGGCATCCCTGCGCGTCACATCCAGGTGCCCCGGCGCCGAACCGTCCGTTGGAAAGAGTTCCCATGACCGATGCACCCGTGTCCCCTCTCCCGTCCTCGCCGCTCAGATCCCCGCTGCTCGAACTCGACGGCGCGGTGCAGGCCGAGGGCATCGATGCCGGCGTGGCCGCGCACTACGGCGGACCTCTCACGGAGCAGCGCCGGCTCCTCGCCGGCGGAGCCGTCGTCGACCTGTCCCACCACGGCGTGCTGAGCGTCGCCGGACCGGACCGGTTGACCTGGCTCAACTCCATCTCCAGCCAGGAGCTGCGCCGCCTGGCGCCGGGGGAGTCCACCGAGACGCTCCTGCTCGACCCGAACGGCCACGTCGAATACGCCATGGCGGTCATCGACGACGGGGTGGAGACCTGGCTGCTGGTCGAGGCAGCCCAACTGCCCGGGTTGCACGCGTGGCTCGACACGATGCGCTTCACACTGCGGGTGCAGGTCGTCGACCACACTCTCGCCTATGCCGTGATCGGGTCGATGGGTGACCCGTCGGTGTTGCCGCTCACACCGGCCGCGCCGAGCGGAGTGCCTCTGGTGTGGCACGACCCCTGGACCCAGGTCTCCGCGGGCGGATACCAGTACGCGCCTGGACCGGCGCACCCGGCCGCCGCGTGGCACTGGACCGAGACCCTCGTCCCCCGCGCGTCCCTGCCGGCTCTGCGCGACGCCGTGCGGAACGGAGGGGTCGCCGCGGCCGGCCTTCTCGCCGTCGAGGCCCTCCGGATCGCGGCGTGGCGCCCGCGCCGGGCCACGGAGGTCGACGAGAAGAGCCTGCCGCACGAACTCGACTGGCTGCGCAGCGCCGTGCACCTGAACAAGGGCTGCTACCGCGGCCAGGAGACCGTGGCCAAGGTACACAACCTCGGGCATCCGCCCCGCCGCCTGGTGCTGCTGCACCTGGACGGCTCCGACGCGGTGCTCCCCGTGCACGGGGACGAAGTGCAGGCCGTGAAGCAGCTGGCCGACGGAACCACCGAGCACCGCGGGATCGGCCGGATCACCTCCAGCGCCATCCATTACGAGCTGGGCCCGATCGCGCTCGCCACGGTGAAGCGCACCGTTCCCGCCACGGTCACCCTGTACGTGGCCTCCCAGGACATCCTCGTCGCGGCCGCGCAGGAGGTCATCGTGCCTCAGTCGGCGGGCTCGGTGGCCGATATCCCGCGCCTGCCCCGGCTCGGCATCCGCACGCCCGGCCACTGACGCCGGTCATTGACCCCGGCCACTGACCCGGGCCGCCGACCCAGCCCCGGCGCGCTCGCCACGTCGGTAGAGTTGGACTCATGTCAGATGCATACAATCTCATCCTTCTCCGTCACGGCCAAAGCCTATGGAACCAGGATAACCTTTTCACCGGCTGGGTGGATGTCAGGCTGAGCGAGCAGGGCGCGGGCGAAGCCAAGCGCGCCGGCGAGCTTCTCGCCGAGTCGGGCCTGCTGCCCGACATCCTGCACACCTCATTACTTACCCGCGCCATCCAGACCGCGAATATCGCTCTGGAAGAAGCCGACCGGCTGTGGATCGACGTCAAGCGCTCCTGGCGGCTCAACGAGCGCCACTACGGCGCCCTGCAGGGCCTCGACAAGGCGGAGACCCTCGCAAAGTTCGGGCCCGAGCAATTCCAGCTGTGGCGCCGCTCCTTCGACGTTCCGCCGCCCGTGCTGGCCGACGATTCCCGCTGGTCTCAGGCGCACGACCCGCGTTACGCGGCGCTCGGCGACGACCTGCCCCGCACCGAGTGCCTCAGCGACGTCGTCGACCGGATGCTGCCCTACTGGGAATCCGACATCACCCCCGACCTGCGTGCGGGCAAGACGGTTCTCGTCACCGCCCATGGCAACTCGCTGCGCGCGCTGGTCAAGCACCTCGATGGCATCAGCGACGCGGACATCGCCGAGCTGAACATCCCCACCGGCATCCCGCTGGTCTACCGCCTCGGCGCGGACATGATGCCGCTCGGCCCCGGCCGTTACCTTGACCCCGAGGCTGCCGCCGCCGGTGCTGCTGCCGTCGCGGCCCAGGGAAACAAGAAGTAGCGTCCAACCCACCAGGAACGAGAAAGCCCCGGAAGCGACTGCTTCCGGGGCTTTCTCGTTCCTGGTGACGCCGGAGCGCCTGGACTCTAGGCGTTCGTGTTCTGCTGCCAGGCGCCGGTGCCGAGGTACTGCACCTTCTTCGCGATCGAGACCGCGTGGTCGGCGAAGCGCTCATGGTAGCGGCTGGCGAGGGTGGAGTCGACCGTGTCGGCCGCCTGGCCCTTCCAGGTCGCCCCGAGCACGGCGTCGAACACGCTGAGGTGCAGCGCGTCGACCTTGTCGTCTTCGTTGCGGATGGTTTCGGCCAGCTTCATGTCCTCATTGGTCAGAAGCGCGGTGAGCATGTGCGCGATTGCCGTGACGAGCGTGCCCATCTCGGCGAAGGTGGCGCGCAGGCTTTTCGGCACGACCTTGTCGGGGAACCGGTAACGGGCCAGCTGGGCGATGTGCGTGGACAGATCGCCCATCCGTTCGAGCGACGCGCTGATGCGCAGGGCGCTGACGACGATGCGCAGGTCGCGTGCGACCGGCTGCTGGCGGGCCAGGATCGTGATGGCCAGCTCATCGAGTTCGATGGTCAGCTCGTCGATCTTCTCGTCTTCGGAAATCGCTTCTTCCGCCAGACCGACGTCGGACTCGTTGAAGGCGCGCGTCGCCTTGTCGATGGAGATCGCCACGAGTCGGGAGATCTCGACAAGGCGATCCTGCACTTCGGCGAGTTCCTGCTGGAATACTTCACGCATGGTGTGTGGTCCTTCCTGGGCGCGCGTAACACGCAGACGCGTGAGACCCACCTGGCCCCACCGAATCATGGGGGAGGGAGGTTAACGGCAGGTGCCGTGGTCTTGAACTCTACCTAAAGTAGCCTGCGCGCCGGGACGGCCCTGTCACCCACCCGGAATAAACGTCAGTATTCTGGATGAATGGAATCGACAGGGCTTGTGCTTCTGGCGCTGGCCCTCGGCCTGACTGTCGGGGCCGGTTTCATGACGCTGCTGCACGTGGCCGAGCGTCACGGTCGGCGCGCCGCCGAGGTCGTCAACCCGGCCGTCCCCGACGGAATCGACCAGGTGCTCGACGCGCTGGAGACGGCCGGTGCCGTCGTCGACCCGTCCAACAACGTGATCAAGGCATCCCAGGCCGCGGTGTCGATGGGACTGGTCTGGAACCGGCAGCTGGTGCACTCCGAGCTCCTGAACCTGATCAGCCAGGTGCGCCGTTCCGGCGAGCCGATCTCGGACCATCTGGTCCTCTCCCGCGGGCCCTTCGGTGATGCCAGCATGCGGGTGCGGGTACGGTTGGCCCGGCTGGGAACACGGTACGTTCTGGTGCTGGCGGAGGACCGCACCGAGGCTTTCCGGCTCGACGAGGTGCGCCGGGACTTCGTCGCCAACATCAGCCATGAGTTGAAGACGCCCATCGCCGCCGTGGGGCTGCTGGCCGAGGCGCTCACCCAGGCGGCGGACGAGCCGGTGCAGGTGCGCCGCTTCGCGAACCGCCTCACCACTGAGTCCGGTCGCCTCAGCCGCCTGACCCAGGAGATCATCGAATTGTCCCGCCTACAGGCGCAGGATTCCCTGACCGAGCCCGAGATCGTCAACGTCGACGTCATCGTGGCCACGGCGGTGGACCAGAGCCGGGTCACCGCGGAGGCGGACCGGATCACGATCGCCCTCGGCAAGAAATCGGGGGCCGAGGTGAGCGGCGACGAGCGGCTCCTCGTGATGGCCGTGCACAATCTCGTGGCCAATGCAGTGAACTACTCAGCAGAGGGTTCCCGCGTCGGGGTCGGGGTGCGCAAGAACGCCGGAGTCGTCGAGATCAGCGTCACCGACCAGGGCGTGGGCATCGAGGAAGCCGATCTTGATCGGATCTTCGAACGCTTCTTCCGGGTCGACCAGGCCCGCTCGCGGCACACCGGCGGTACGGGGCTCGGCCTCGCGATCGTCAAGCACATCGTTCAGATCCACGGCGGCGACATCCGCGTCTGGTCGCAGCCGGGCAGCGGTTCGACCTTCACCATCCGCCTCCCGGAGGCGCCGCACCCCGCTTCGGCGGCGATAGGAGACACCCCATGACCCACATCCTTCTAGTCGAAGACGAGAGCGCGCTCAGTGAGCCGCTGAGCTTCCTGCTCGAGCGGGAGGGGTACGAGGTCACCGTCGCCGAAGACGGTCCGAGCGCCATCAGCGAGTTCGACCGCACCGGTGCAGACCTGATTCTGCTCGACCTCATGCTCCCCGGCATCCCAGGCACGGAGGTGTGTCGGGAGATCCGCACGCGGTCGTCAGTGCCGATCATCATGCTGACCGCCAAGGACTCCGAGGTGGACATCGTGGTCGGGCTCGAGCTCGGCGCCGACGACTACGTCACCAAGCCGTATTCGACCCGGGAACTGCTCGCCCGCATCCGTGCCGTTTCCCGGCGCCGCACCGACGAGGTCGGGGAGGACCTGAGCCTGCTGTCGGCGGGCACAGTGCGGATGGACACCGAGCGGCACACCGTGACAGTGTCCGGCGAGATCGTGAACCTGCCGCTGAAAGAATTCGAGCTGCTGGAGTTCCTGCTCCGCAATGCCGGCCGGGTGCTCACTCGAGGTCAGCTGATCGACCGGGTCTGGGGCAGCGACTACTTCGGGGATACCAAGACCCTGGACGTGCACATCAAGCGGATCCGGTCGCGGATCGAAGCCGCCCCCTCGGATCCGACCATGCTGGTCACCGTGCGCGGCCTGGGCTACCGCTTCGACGCCTGAGGCCGGGGGCGACGGAGGGCGCCCGCGTGGGAATGCGTGCCACGATCCGGAGCGGCCGGTCGCCCTCGCCCTACGGGGCGGAGGTCGGCAGCAGCGTCGAGTACTCCTCGAGCGAGCCGTCGAGCACCGGGACGAGAACTTCGACGCCGGTCTCGTTGCCGTACTGGAAGAAGACGGGGAACAGCGATCCCGGCGCGACGTCGGCCGCGACGGTGACGGTCGGGGCATCCGGTGTGCCGAACGTGACGCTGGAGTTCGCGTCCACGTTCACCTCCTGGGTGAATTTCTCGGTGCCGTCGTCGTACTGCACGTTCAGGTTGTGTGCCGAATCGCCCGAGTTGACGACGGTGACCACGAGGTTGGCGATGTTGCCGTCGTCCGACAGAAGCATGGCGTTGCGGATGGCGAGGTCGCCGACATTGCCGCTGACTCCGTCGCTCGCGTCGTATTTCGCGGTCGTCGACTGCGGTGCCAGGAGATTGCAACCGCTGGTCCCCAGAAGGATGCCGGTCGCCACAACGACGGACACGATGATACGAGCTTTCACAACGCCTCCAACAGATCACCGTTCCGCCTGACGGCCAAACGCTGCAAATTTAGCTTTCCCCTTCAGCCTACCGGCTCCCGTCGGGCTGAGCCGCGCGCGCCCGGGCGCGGCGCACCTTACCACTGGCGGCTGTGGTATCCTCGACGTTGCTGAAGGGATACACATATGCTGTTTGAGGTTGGCGAAACTGTCGTTTATCCCCACCATGGTGCTGCGACGATCACCGAGGTGAAGACGCGCATGGTCAAGGGTGAAGAGAAACTGTACCTGAAGCTGAATGTCACCCAGGGCGATCTGACCATTGAGGTTCCCGCCGAGAACGTCGACCTGGTCGGCGTTCGCGACGTGATCGGCCAAGAAGGTCTCGACAAGGTGTTCGAGGTGCTGCGCGCTCCCTTCACCGAAGAGCCCACCAACTGGTCCCGCCGGTACAAGGCCAACCTGGAAAAGCTCGCATCCGGCGACGTCATCAAGGTGTCGGAGGTCGTTCGTGACCTGTGGCGCCGCGACCAGGACCGGGGCCTGTCCGCCGGCGAGAAGCGGATGCTGGCCAAGGCCCGTCAGATTCTTATTTCAGAGCTGGCCCTGGCGGAGAAGACCGACGAAGAGAAGGCCTCCACGGTCCTCGACGAGGTCCTGGCGTCCTAACCGGCATAGCCGGAACCGGCAGAACCAGAACCCACGTAACCAGACTTGCTTTCGATGGAGGGCGGCGCCGCGAGGTGCCGCCTTTCGCATTTCGTGCTTCCGACGCCCGCACCGACGCGGTCTTTTGCCGCAGTACCTCCCGCACCACCTCGTACTCACCGTCTCGCGTCCATTCGTCGCCGACCTCACCAGATAGCGTCCAGATATGACTGAAACCCCTGCGCCCCAGGTCGCAGTCATCGTCGTCGCCGCCGGGAGTGGCAGCCGACTCGGGCACGCCGAGCCGAAGGCGTTCGTCTCGCTGGCCGGACGCACGCTGCTCGAACGCGCGCTTGCCTCTGTGTTCGGGATGCGGGACCCGGTGCAGGTCATCGTCGTAGCGCCCGACACCCACCTGGCTCACGCCCGCCGGGTCGCCTCGAGGGCGGGCGGGGCAGCATCCGTCGACGTGGTGGCCGGCGGCGCCACCCGACAGGAATCGGTGAACCGCGGCCTGGCCGCGCTGCACCCCGGCGTGCGCACCGTCCTGGTGCACGACGCCGCGCGTGCCCTCACGCCCGCCGCGCTCTGCGACGCCGTCGTCGACGCGGTGCAGTCAACCGGTCACGGCATCGTTCCCGGCCTGGCCGTGGTCGACACCATCAAGAAAATCTCCGCTGCCGGCGAGATCCTGGGCACGGTGGACCGCGCCGCACTCTCGGCCGTGCAGACCCCGCAGGGCTTCCCGAGGGAGATGCTCACCGCCGCGGCCGCCGCGGCATCCGCCGGCTCGTCGCTCGCGGCGACCGATGACGCGGGCGTGGTGGCCGCCGCCGGCTACCCGGTCAGCGTGATCGCCGGGGACCCGCTCGCCTTCAAGATCACAACCCTGTGGGACCTGGGCCGGGCCGAGGCCCTGCTCGGCGCGCGCGTGCCGGCCCAGTCCGCGCCCCGCACCGACACCGCGCCCCGCGTGGGCACCGGGCTCGATGTGCACGCCTTCGACGACGACTCCGAACTGTGGCTCGCCGGCCTGCACTGGCCGGGGGAGCGCGGACTGTCCGGGCACAGCGATGGCGATGCCGCCGTGCACGCCATCTGCGACGCCCTGCTCTCCGCCGCCGGGTTGGGCGATATCGGTGGTGTCTTCGGCACATCCGATCCGCGCCTCGTCGGCGCCCATGGCGACGTGTTCCTCGGCGAGACCCTGCGCCTGCTGGCGGCCGCCGGATTCCGGGTCGGCAACGTCACGGTGCAGATCATCGGCAACCGGCCCAAACTCAACACGCGCCGGGCCGAGGCGGAGGCGCTGCTCGGATCGCTGCTGAAGGCGCCGGTCGCCGTGTCGGCGACCACGACGGATGCCCTGGGCTTCACTGGCCGCGGCGAGGGCCTCGCCGCCATCGCGACGGCGCTCATTCTCCCCGAACCCCCGGCAGACCCTGACCTAAGCTGGGAAGCGTGACCATGCGACTCTACGATTCCAGGGCCCAGGCCCTCCGCGACTTCATACCCCTCACGCCCGGCGCGGTGGGTATTTACGTTTGTGGACCCACCGTGCAGTCCTCGCCCCACATCGGCCACCTGCGCAGCGCCCTCGTCTACGACCAGCTGCGCCGCTGGCTCACCTACCGCGGCTTCGATGTCACCTTCGTGCGCAACGTCACCGACATCGACGACAAAATTCTGGCCCACGCGGTCGGGGGCACCGAGCAGTGGTGGGCGCTCGCCTACCGCTACGAGCTGGAGTTCACCGCCGGATACCAGCGGCTGGGCATCCTCGCCCCCAGCTACGAACCCAGGGCGACCGCCAGCATCCAGCAGATGCAAGACCTGATCACCCGACTGATCCAACTCGGGCACGCCTACCCGGCCGATGACGCCTCCAGCGACGTCTACTTCGACACGGCGAGCTGGCCCGACTATGGTGACCTCACCCGCCAGCGGCGCGGCGACATGGAACCGGCAGCGGATGCCGACCCGCGTGGCAAGAATGACCCACGCGACTTCGCCTTGTGGAAGGGTCGCAAAGTCGACGAACCGGAGTCCGCCTCCTGGCCGTCCCCGTGGGGAGCCGGCCGTCCCGGCTGGCACATCGAGTGCTCGGCCATGGCGTCCCGCTACCTCGGCTCCCACTTCGACATCCACGGCGGCGGGCTCGACCTGCGCTTCCCGCACCATGAGAACGAGCTGGCCCAGTCCGCCGCCGCCGGCGACGGCTTCGCGAGCTACTGGGTGCACAACGGTCTCGTCAACGTGAACGGACAGAAGATGTCCAAGTCGCTGGGCAACTCGGTCTTCGCGGCGGAGCTGCTCGACCAGGCGCGCGCCATCGTCGTGCGCTACTACCTGGGGGCGGCCCACTACCGTTCCACCATCGACTACCACGAGGGTTCCCTCGTGGAGGCCGAAGCGGCCCTCGAAAGAATCGAGAGCTTCCTCGACCGCGCCGACCGCCGCCTGGCGGACACCCGCTTCGCCGGATCCGGCGTCGAGATCGTCCCGGACGAATTTGCGTCCGCCATGGACGACGACCTGGCGGTGCCTCAGGCTCTGGCCGTGTTGCACGACACCGTGCGTACCGGCAACGCGGCGCTGGACGCCGAAGATCTGCACGCGGCCGCCGCCGCGCGTGGTCACGTGCTCGCCATGAGTGAGGTTCTCGGAATCAACCCGCTCTCACCGGGCTGGTCCGTGGCCACGGACGAACCGGCCATGATCGCACTCACCGCCCTCGTCGAGCGCCTGCTCGACGATCGCGAAATCGCAAGGCAGGGCCGCGACTATGCGGCCGCAGACCGTATCCGGGACGAGCTCGTCGCCGCCGGAATTACCATCGAAGACACCCCCTCGGGTGCCCATTGGAGTTTTGACTGATGAAGAACACAGACCGTAAGTCCCGCACCGGGGCCGTGCGCAAGGGCAGCCGGGGACCACAGGTCGGTTCCGGCGGCCAGGGACGCCAGGCGCTCGAGGGCAAGAAGCCCACGCCCAAAGCGGAAGACCGCCCCTACCACCCCGCCGGCAAACGCAAGCTCGCCCAGGACCGCTTCGTCGCGGCCGGCGGCGTCCGCAGCCGCAGTTCCGCGGGTCCCAAGAGCGCGCCGCGCAGCGCCACCACCGGCAACACCGGCGGCGGCGGAGCGTCCACCCGCCGGGCCAAGCAGATCGACGAGCATGAGGTTGTGACCGGGCGCAACTCCGTACTGGAAGCGCTGCGGGCGAAGATCCCCGCCACGGCCCTGTACATCGCCACGCGCATCGAAATGGATGAACGGGTGAAGGAGGTCCTCACCCTCGCGACGACCCGCGGCATCCCCGTCCTCGAGGTCATGCGCCCGGAGCTCGACCGCCTGGCCGGCCGGGACTCGGTGCACCAGGGTCTCGCGCTCAAGGTGCCGTCCTACGAGTACGCCCAGCCCCTCGAGCTGCTGGAACTGACGATCAGCCGCGGCCACAAGCCGCTCTTCGTCGCCCTCGACGGCATCACCGACCCCCGCAACCTCGGCGCCATCATCCGCTCGACGGCCGCGTTCGGCGGACATGGCGTGATCGTGCCGCAGCGTCGGTCCGTCGGCGTGACCGC
Source organism: Cryobacterium sp. TMT2-14 (assembly GCF_004402465.1). Taxonomy (NCBI): domain Bacteria; kingdom Bacillati; phylum Actinomycetota; class Actinomycetes; order Micrococcales; family Microbacteriaceae; genus Cryobacterium; species Cryobacterium sp. TMT2-14. The sequence goes on from NZ_SOFV01000007.1 coordinate 65,923, forward strand.
GTCGGCGTGGAAGACGTCGGCCGGCGCCGCTGCCCGACTTCCCGTCGCCATGGCCACCAACCTGACCCAGTCGCTCAAGGCGCTCAAGGAGCGCGGCGTGCTCGTCATCGGCCTCGCCGGTGATGGCGACACCCAGCTGCCCGAGCTCGGCATCGGTTTCGCCGAGCGCCCCATCGTGATCGTGGTCGGCAGCGAGGGCAAGGGGCTGTCCCGCCTCGTCACCGAGACCTGCGACGCGATTGTGTCGATCCCGATCAGCGCCTCGACCGAATCCCTCAACGCGGGGATTGCGGCCGGCGTGACACTGTACGAGGTCTCCCGACTGCGCGCGGCTGCCAAGGCCGCCAAGGTCGCGAAGCAGGCAGCCGCCGCGACGGCGGCAGCCGCCTCCGCAGCCTCTTAACCCGACCCGCCGGCCGGGCGCCCGCCAGGCAGGCCGAACCGCGAGAAAAGCCCCTTAATCCCACAATCGGCAGCCTTTTCTCACGGTTCGGCTGGGTACACGGACCAGGCGGAGCGCCGGCCGGATCAGACCTTGAGGCGCCAGTCGGCCGCGTCGTCGGCGGCCGACTCGGCCGCGTCCGCCAGTGCGGCGGTCTCATCGTCGGTCACGTCGATCGGGATCGTGATCTCGCCGGTGGCCGGCTCGATCACGGTGGCCTCGTCGCGGCGGTGCCGGAGCACGTTCTTGACGTAGGAGGTGACGGCTTCGGCCAGCGGGATGTCCCTGGACTGGTTCTGGGCCATGAACCAGCGGTGGTCGAGCAGCTGGTGGAAGACCTCGGCCGGTTCCAGCTTGCCCTTGAGATCGCGGGGAATGGCCCGGATGACGGGTTCGAAGACGCGCACCAGCCACTCGTGCGCCAGCATCTCCTCGTCGGCCTCCGGGTCGCCGTAGGAGACCCGGTAGGAGTCGAGGTCGTTGAGCAAGCGCCGGGCCTGGTTCTCCTCGGCGTCGAGCCCGGTCAGCCGCAGCAGGCGCCGCTGGTGGTGGCCGGCGTCGACGACCTTCGGCTGGATGCGCACGGTCGTACCCGTGTTGTCCGTCTTGATGGCCAGTTCCTCGATGTCGAACCCGAGGTCGTTGAGGCGTTCGACGCGTTCCGTGATGCGCCAGCGTTCGGAGCTGGAGAAGGATTCCGACCCGGTGAGCTCTTTCCAGAGCAGCCGGTAGGCGGCCACGATCCCATTGCTGACCCGAATGGGATCCAGCTCGTCGGCCGCTCGACCGCCGGCCTCGAGGTCCATGAGCTCACCGGCGATGTTGACGCGCGCGATCTCCAGGTCGTTCTCGCGCTGGCCGTTGGAGAGCCCGCCTGGATACAGCTGCCCGGTCTCGGCGTCGACCAGGTAGGCGGCGAACGCGCCGGCGTCACGGCGGAAGAGGGTGTTGGACAACGACACATCACCCCAGAAGAGGCCGGCCATGTGCACGCGTACCAGCAGCAGGGCCAGGGCGTCGACCAGCCGGGTGGCGGTGTCGGGCCGCAGGGTCTGCGAGTAGAGCGCGCGGTAGGGGAGCGAGAACTTGAGGTGCCGGGTGACGAGCACCGAATTCAGCGGCTCGGCGTCGTCATCGGTGCGGTTCGTGATCACGGCGAGCGGCTCGACGCAGGGAATTTCCAGGCCCTGCAGGGTACGGAGCATCTCGTACTCGCGCTTGGCCATCTCGCTGGTGGTCTCCTTGATGGCGACGACACGACCGCTCAAATGAGCGAAGCGCACAAGGTGGCGGGAGATGCCTTTGGGCAGGGCTGCGATGTTCTCGTTCGGCCAGGCATCCAGCGGGAGGTGCCAGGGAAGGTCAAGTAGGGCTGGATCGGCAGTGGCCGATGTGATGTTGAGTGAACCGCTCATCCGTCGAGTTTACCGGTGTGCTCCGCAGTCGGGGAACGACAAAACGGCCGAACGGAGCATGCTCCATCCGGCCGTTCGTTGAGGAGCGGGTGCCTAGTCGGCGACTGCTCCACCGAGGCGCAGGCCGGTCTCGGCGTCGAAAACGTGCATGTGGTGCGGCGTCGGGGTGAGGTAAACGGTGTCGCCGGCGGACGAGTGCGAACGGCCATCGACGCGAGCGACGATATCGGTGCGCTTGCCCTCGACCGTGGAGTGACCGTAGAGGTAACCGTCGGCGCCGAGCTCCTCGACCAGGTCGACGGCAACTTCGAGGCCCTCGCCATGCGTGGTGGACAGGTGGATGTCCTCGGGGCGAACGCCGATCGTGACCTTCTTGCCGGTGGAGCCGGCCAGGGTCTCGCGGGGCACGGGGATCGTTGCGGTGCCGAATTTGACGCCACCGTCGACGGTGTCGGCCAGGAACAGGTTCATGGCCGGGCTGCCGATGAAGCCGGCAACGAAGACGTTGTTCGGCTTCGAATACAGGTCGCGAGGCGTGCCGACCTGCTGGAGCACGCCATCCTTGAGGACCGCGATGCGATCGCCCATGGTGAGGGCTTCGGTCTGGTCGTGGGTCACGTAGACCGTCGTGACGCCGAGGCGGCGCTGGAGCGAAGCGATCTGGGTGCGGGTCTGCACGCGCAGCTTGGCGTCGAGGTTCGACAGAGGCTCGTCCATCAGGAACACCTGGGGCTGACGCACGATCGCACGGCCCATGGCGACGCGCTGACGCTGGCCACCGGAGAGTGCTTTCGGCTTGCGGCTCAGGTACGGCTCGAGGTCGAGCAGCTTGGCGGCCTCGAGAACGCGGGCGGCGCGCTCATCCTTGTTGACGCCGGCGATCTTGAGCGCGAAGCCCATGTTCTCGGCGACCGTCATGTGGGGGTACAGAGCGTAGTTCTGGAAGACCATGGCGATGTCGCGGTCTTTTGGCGGGACATCCGTCACGTTGCGCTCACCGATGAAGATGTTGCCGTCGTTGACTTCTTCAAGGCCGGCGAGCATGCGCAGGGACGTGGACTTGCCGCAGCCGGACGGGCCGACCAGCACGAGAAACTCGCCGTCGGCAACCGACAGGTCGAGCTTGTCAACGGCGGGAATGGAGGAACCCGGATACAGGCGGGTCGCCTTGTCGAACGTGACTGAAGCCATGGTTGATTACTCCTTCACCGGCAGGTACGCGCCGGACGATCCGTTGTGATGGGTTACTACGCCTGCCACACGTCATGTGCCACAGGTCAACTTTCTAAGTATGTCATGTCGGGGGATCGCGGCGACGGCGGGAATTCTGCGGCGGAGCCCGCCCACAGGCCCCGTCTGGACGTTTCCCAGAAAGGGGACCTACTATTTGGGAGGCATTCGTAAATGGCTTGCCTCTGCACTAACTACTCGGAGCGAGCATTCATGACTATTGGCGGATCGGGCGACAGCCGTCCCTCTAAGAATCAGCGACGTGACGCGGTGCGCACCAAGGCCAAGCGGATCCGCGAGGAGCAGAAGAAGAAGGACCGCCGTTACCGGGTCGCCCTGCGCAGCGGAATCGCCGTCGCCGGCGTCGCCATTGCCGCGGTCATCGTCGTGGTCATCATCAACTCGATTCCCCCGGTCGGCCCCGGTCCGGCGAACATGGCCAGTGACGGCGTGCTGATCTCCGAGGGGATGACCCCGGTCACGACCTCCGCGCTCCAGCCCGAGGCCAAGCCGATACCGTCCAAGCCGGATGCGACCGGCACGGTCGCCGACATTCGCGTCTACGCCGACTACCTCTGCCCGTTCTGCAGCGAGTTCGATGCCGCCAACAGTGACCAGATCAGCCAATGGGTCACGTCGGGTGCCGCGACCGTGGAGATCCACCCGGTTTCGATCCTGACCCACAAGTCCTCCGGCACGAAATACTCGCTTCGGGCTGCGAACGCCGCCGCATGTGTGGCCAATTACGCCCCCGCAAACTTCTACGACTTCAACGCCATCCTGTTCCAGGAACAGCCCAAGGAGGGCACTGCCGGTCACGACGACGCGGCCATCAAGGGCCTCGTGAAGGACGCCGGCGTGAGCGACCGGGTGTCGCAGATCAACGCGTGCATTGACGATACGACCTTCAAATCGTGGGTCATCGCATCCACCGACCGGGCTCTGTCCGGTCCGTTGCCGAACACCGAGGTCGAGGCCATCACCGGCACACCCACCGTGCTCGTCAACGGAAAGCAGTACGTCGGCGCACTCGACGACCCGAGGGAGTTCGCGGCCTTCGTGCTACAGGCGGCCGGCGCGACCTACTCCACCTCGACGCCGACCCCCGAGCCGGCACCGGCAGGGTAGTCGCCCCGCTTCGATGGCGGCACAGCACGGGTTCGTCATTTAGGATGATTAGTCAAGGCGTCAATCGCCTCATGCCGGCCTGGCGCAATTGGTAGCGCACCACTCTTGTAAAGTGGGGGTTACGGGTTCAAGTCCCGTGGCCGGCCCTGTTCTCTCATCGCTTCAGATCGTGATTCTCTCGGTGCCGGTTTCCTCGAGGGCGCTGAGAAAATCCGTCGGATCGATCGGCGAGCGCACGCCCGGTTTTGCATCGGCCGGAATGCCCCCGACGTACAGCCAGCCGAGCAATTCTTCCGAGGCCGCGAGGCCGTGGGTTTCGTTCACCGGCTGCGTGCGGGCCAGGGCGCCGGAACGCCACATGACGCCCCAGCCCTGGGCGGCGAGGAGAAGGCTCAGCATGTGGGCGACACCGGCCGCGACGGCGTCCTGTTCCCAGACCGCCACCGTGTCGCTTTCGCGACGGCTCGCGACCACGGCGATCAGAAGTTCGGCGCGCAGCGGCTTAGCGGCCAGCCTGGCGGCTTCGGCGCCGTTCAGCCCGGCGGCCTCGACCATGGCCTCGCCCAGGCGGCGCCGGGCGTCACCGCGCAACTCGATCAGCCGCCACGGACGCAGAGCGCCATGGTCGGCGACACGGGCCGCGACAGCCACCAAAGGCAGCAGTTCCGCATGGCTCGGTGCCTGCCCGGTGACCTTGGAGTGGGAGCGTCGATGATTGACCGTATCAAGGAGGTCGGGCAACGCTTACTCGACCGGCTTGAAATTGAGCGAGATGGAGTTCATGCAGTACCGGTCGCCGGTGGGCGTTCCGAATCCGTCGTCGAAAACGTGGCCCAGGTGAGAGCCGCACTTAGCACAGCGCACCTCGGTGCGCACAACCCCGAGGGTGCGGTCTTCGAGGAGTTCAACGGCCTCGGGACGCACCGATTCGTAGAAGCTCGGCCAGCCGCAACCGGAGTCGAACTTCGTGCCGCTTTTGAACAGCTCGGCATTGCAAGCCCCGCAAGTGTAAATCCCGGAGCGGCCCTCATCGAGGAGCTCGCCGGCCCACGCCCGCTCGGTGGCGGCGCCGCGCAGTACGGCGTACTGCTCGGGGCTCAACTCCGCGCGCCACTGCGCATCCGACTTCTCGACCTCGTAGTCCATGTTCCGTTCCTTCCTGCTCGACCCCGGAGAGGCCGAAATCTGTCCGTATCAACACTAAACTCGCCAGACCGCGGTGGTATTCCTCGATCAGGAGCCCGGCAGGATTTTCCACCTTGGACAGCACGGCCAACGGCCCAGCGAGTACGCAGGCATCGACAATTAGGATTGCAGAGATCGAGGGAGGTGGCACGTGGACGGAGCTCCCGGCTCGTCGACTCCCGCGGAGCCTGCCTCGGAGTCCTCCTCGCCGGCAGGCTTGTCCGCGCGCGACCGGTTGATCCTCGCCTTCGAGCGGCAGTGGTGGAAGCATGCCGGCGCCAAGGAACAGGCGATCCGGGCCGAGTTCGGCCTCTCGGCCGCCCGGTACTATCAACTACTGGGGGTTGTGATCGACTCGCCGCTGGCCCTGGCCCACGACCCGATGCTGGTGAAACGCCTGCAGCGGCTGCGCGACGCCCGGTCGCAGGCAAGGGGCCGCCGGTCGCTACAGTCCACCGATTGACTCCCTGACCTGCACCCTTCCCGTGTCTCATCACCACTACAAAGGATCTGACCAGCCTCACGATGCCGAATTCCTACGCTAAAGACCGCTTCGACCACTTCCCGCACTTCCTGGAGCGGGTGGGGGCCCACCGCGCGCCCGGCAAGAAAGGGCGCGGCTGGGTCGCAGTGTGGTGGTCTCTTGGCGCAACCGTGCTGCTGGTCGGAATCGGAGTCGTAGGCCTGGCCGTCCTGAACAACAACCTGAACTTCGAGTTGCCGGGCACGGCGACGACTGCTGACAGCACGGCCGAGCCGAGCGCCACTCCGAGTGACACTCCGGCGCCGGTGCCGACGCCGGCCGCGACCGTGGACCCTGACTCGACCGTGACCGTTTTGAACGGGACCGCCGGCGAGGGGATCGCCCGGTCCGTTGGCGATCTCCTCGAGGCGGAGGGCTGGACGATCGAAGAGCTGGACAACGCGAGCACGGAGGATGTGCAGACGACGACGGTTTACTACGCCGACGCGGCCCTGGAGGGAGCGGCCCGCGGAGTCGCGGAGTCACTGCCCGGCTCGGAGGTGCTGCTTTCAAGCGATTTCGCCGATTCCGCAGCGGACCTGACCGTTGTTGTCGGCGCCGACTACGAGCCGGCCGAATAGCCGTCGCCTATACGTCCGGCGCTCGCGCGTCAACCCCCTTTCGTTCTTCCGGAGCTTCCGTAAATTGGGCGTTGGTCCCTCATTTTGTTTGTCCGGGCGTTCTCGCAGGAGACGTATTCCATCGGTCGAATGCAATGGACGCAATCCTTGCGCCAGGCCCGGTACGGCCAGCGGGCGCGTGTCGACGAATTCACAGCAACAAGGAGTTATACATGGCGAACGGAACCGTCAAATGGTTCAACGCTGAAAAGGGTTTCGGCTTCATCACCGTCGATGGAGGTGGCCAGGACGTCTTCGTCCACTACTCGGCCATCGACATGCACGGCTACAAGGTTCTGGAAGAGGGACAGCACGTCATCTTCGAACTGGGTACAGGAGCAAAGGGGCCCCAGGCAGAAGCGGTTCGTCCGATCTGATCCAGCGGGGGATGTTCCAGCGGTCGACCGCAGGGTCGGGTCGCTCCCAGGCATGTGTGCGCGGCAGTGCAGCCGCGTTAGGGTTTGGGGCGTGACAACGAAAATAGTGGTTCAAGCGCAGCGACGAAGTGCGGCACCGAGAATCCGGTCCATCCGGATGCTCGGGGTCGTCCTTCTGCCGCCCCTTCTGCTGGTCTCCGCATGCGCCAGTGACGCGCCGAAGCCGCCGGCAAGCTCGACCAGCACGCCCTGGAACTCCACCTTCGAGTCGGCCGCAGACCCGGCGGTCGCCCCATTGCGTGGCACGAGTGTGCCGGCCGGGAGCCTCCAGAACCCTGCCCTCTCGGTGAAGATCGACAACCACGAAGCGGCCAGGCCGCAGCTCTCTCTCGAGCGCGCCGACATCGTCTTCGAAGAACTGGTCGAGGGCGGGCTGACCCGTTATGTCGCGGTCTGGCATTCCGACGTGCCTGAACTCGTCGGGCCGGTGCGATCGATCCGACCCATGGACCCGGACATCATCGCGCCCTTCGGCGGAATCGCGGCTTATTCCGGCGGCCAACAGAAATTCATCGACCTGATGGACGCGACGGATGTCGTCAGCGCCGCTTTCGATACCGACGACACCGGCCTCTTCGCGCGTTCGGATGACCGGGAAGCCCCGCACAACGTCATCCTCCAGGCCTCAGCGCTCGTCGCGCGGAACGCCACCGTGCCGCCGCCGAACCAGCAATTTGCCTACTCCGCGACCGTGCAGGGATCGTCCGCGGCCGTCGACGGCGCGCCCGTCGCGGCGATCAACTCCACCTTCTCCACCGCCCGTTGGCCCGGCTGGACGTGGGATGCGGCCGGTGCTGCCTACCTGCGCTCGCAGGAGGGCGCACCTGACCTCGACGCCACCGGTGCGCAGCTGCGGGCGACCAACGTCCTGGTCCTGCGGGTCGCGATCGACGGCACCTACGGAGATGTTCCCACGACGACAATGATCGGTTCGGGGGAAGCCTGGGTGTCGGCCGGCGGCAAGTCCGTGCATGCGGTCTGGTCCAAGGCCGACCAGACCGCCCCCATCCGTCTCGTCGATGACTTCGGCGTGACGATTCGTCTCGCCGCCGGTAACACCTGGATCGAGCTGGTGCCGTCGGACCGAGGCACGGTTGTGCTGGTGCCGTAGCCGCGGCCGCGGCACCTTGCCGTTCACTTGCACTCTCGACCCCAGAGTGCCAGAATCTACTTGGCACTCTCTCTGTTTGAGTGCCAACCCATCACCGTTTTGGTAACGTCCGGGAGGGACGAGAAACACATATGGCAAAGATCATTGCTTTCAACGAAGAGGCCCGTCGCGGCCTTGAGCGTGGCCTGAACATCCTCGCTGACACTGTCAAGGTCACCCTCGGCCCGCGCGGACGTAACGTGGTGCTGGAAAAGAAGTGGGGCGCTCCCACGATCACCAACGATGGCGTGTCCATCGCCAAGGAGATCGAACTCGACGACCCGTACGAGAAGATCGGTGCCGAGCTCGTCAAGGAGGTCGCCAAGAAGACCGATGACGTCGCGGGCGACGGAACCACCACCGCCACCGTCCTGGCTCAGGCGCTCGTTCGTGAAGGCCTGCGCAACGTCGCGGCCGGAGCAGACCCGATCAGCCTCAAGCGTGGCATCGAGAAGGCCACGGCCGCCGTGATCGCTGAGCTCATCGCCAACGCCAAAGAGGTCGAGACCAAGGAAGAGATCGCGGCCACCGCTTCCATCTCCGCCGGTGACGCCGAAATCGGCGCCATCATCGCCGAGGCCATCGACAAGGTCGGCAAGGAGGGTGTTGTCACCGTCGAGGAGTCGAACACTCTCGGCACCGAGCTCGAGCTCACCGAGGGCATGCGCTTCGACAAGGGCTTCCTGTCCGCCTACTTCGTGACCGACCCCGACCGTCAGGAAGCGGTCTTCGAAGACCCCTACATCCTGATCGTCAACTCCAAGGTCTCCAACATCAAGGACCTGCTCCCCATCGTGGACAAGGTCATCCAGACCGGCAAGCAGCTCCTCATCATCGCCGAGGACGTCGACGGCGAGGCCTTGGCCACGCTCGTGGTGAACAAGATCCGCGGAATCTTCAAGTCGGTCGCCGTCAAGGCTCCCGGCTTCGGCGACCGTCGCAAGGCCCAGCTGCAGGACATCGCCATCCTCACCGGTGGACAGGTCATCAGCGAAGAGGTCGGTCTCAAGCTTGAGAACGTCACGCTTGACCTCCTCGGCAACGCGCGCAAGATCGTCATCACCAAGGACGAGACCACCATCGTCGAAGGCGCCGGAGACCCCGAAGCCATCGCCGGACGCGTCCAGCAGATCCGCAGCGAGATCGAAAACACCGACAGTGACTACGACCGCGAGAAGCTCCAGGAGCGTCTCGCCAAGCTCGCTGGCGGAGTCGCAGTCATCAAGGCTGGCGCCGCGACGGAGGTTGAGCTCAAGGAGCGCAAGCACCGCATCGAGGATGCCGTCCGCAACGCGAAGGCTGCCGTCGAAGAGGGCATCGTCGCCGGTGGTGGCGTTGCGCTGATCCAGGCCGGCAAGACCGCGTTCGAGAAGCTCGAGCTGGTCGGCGACGAGGCAACGGGAGCGAACATCGTCAAGGTTGCCATCGACGCTCCACTCAAGCAGATCGCCCTCAACGCCGGCATGGAGCCGGGCGTTGTCGCCGACAAGGTGCGCAACCTGCCGATCGGTTGGGGCCTCAACGCCGCGACCGGTGAGTACGTCGACATGCTCGCGGCCGGAATCAATGACCCGGTGAAGGTCACCCGTTCCGCGCTGCTGAACGCAGCGTCGATCGCCGGACTGTTCCTCACCACCGAGGCCGTAGTCGCCGACAAGCCGGAGAAGAACGCTGCTCCGGCCGGCGACCAGGGCGGTGGAATGGACTTCTAAGTCCACACCGCTTCACCGCTTCACAACACAGGGCGCCTCCGCCGGGAGGCGCCCTGTGTCGTTAATGCAGGCCTCGCTAAAACAGGCCTCGCTAAAACAGGCCTCGCTAAAACAGGCCTCGCTAAAACAGGCGTCGCTAAAACAGGCGTCGCTAAAACAGGCGTCGCTAAAACAGGCGTCGCTAAAACAGGCGTCGCTAAAACAGGCCTCACTAAAACAGGCGTCGCTAAAACAGGCGTCGGCAAAACAGATGTCGTCAAAACAGGCGTCGCCAATGCGCAGGCCGTCGCGGCTAACGCAGGAAGAGGCGCGCGTTGGCCTGCTCGATCTCGGCGTACTGCTGGCCGGCTTGGTTCAGGGCCAGATTCAATCCCTCCGCGCTCTGGGCCACCTGCTGTTGGGTGGCACGCCAGTCCGAGACCGCCGCCTGGAACGCGGTGGCGGCCTGGCCCGTCCACGAGCCCTCCAGCGCGGTCAGCTGGGCGATGAGCCCGGCGACCTCGCCCTGGATGCGCCCGATCGTGGCGCGCGCCACGGAGGTGGTGTGGAGCACTGCTTCGCTGTCGACCTGATAGCGGGTCATGGGGGTCCTTTCGGCAGGGGAAGATACCGATCAGACTACGGAGCCGCCTGCAGCCGTTCCCGTTGGCTGCCGTTCTGCCATGGCAAATCATCCTCCCGGACCGCGGGGGAGGAACCGCGGGGGTTTGACGCCGCGGCACGCGCTACGACGTGATGACGGGGGCGACGCGCTGGGGCGCGCTCGGAGAACAGGCCAGTGGGAACCAGACCCGGAACGTTGCGCCGCCGCCGGGGGTGTCCACAACCTGGACGGTGCCGTTGTGGCTGGCGACGATCGAGGCGACGATCGCCAGGCCGAGCCCGCTGCCGCCGGTCTCCCGTGCACGGGAGGTGTCCGCACGCCAGAAGCGCTGGAAGATCTTCTCCCTGATCTGCGGCGGGATACCCTCACCATGGTCGATGACGGCGATGGAGGCGCGCTGGTTTCGGCGGTCGACTGCGACCTCGAGCTCGACCGGGCTGTCCGTCGGGCTGAAGCGTAGCGCGTTGCCCATCAGGTTCGTGATGATCTGGCGGATCTTGTTCTCCTCGGCCATCACCACGGCCTGCACGGTGCCGGGCTCGGTCACCGGAGTCTGTTCCGGAGCCGGCGGCGCAACATCCGCTTTGCGTGGTTTGCGGGTGCGCAGCCGCGCGAGGGTTGCCCCGGCGAAAGAGACGGATCCGCCCGCCGGTTGGTTCGGCTCGTTGGGCTTCGAACCTGGTGCGGCAGCGGAGGGGACTTCTCCCGTTGAGTGAGCGAGGTCGATGGCGGGGCGTTCGGTGCTGTCCTCGATCTCGGCGGGGATCGGCGTGACGACGGTGATGGTGCGACCGGGGGAGGAGGCCATGGCGTCGAGGGCCGCGTCACGGGCGAGCGGCATCAGGTCGACCGGCGCGAGGGCAAGCGGCTTTGTCTCGTCGAGCCGGGCCAGCTCGAGCAGGTCTTCGACAAGGCCGCCCATGCGGATCGCTTCTTTCTCAATGCGCTCCATGGCCAGTGCGATTTCTTCAGGGGCCTGCAAGGCACCCATTCGGTAGAGCTCGGCGTAGCCGCGCACCGAGACGAGGGGAGTGCGCAACTCGTGGCTGGCGTCGCCGACGAAGCGGCGCATCTGGTCGATGGTGCGGGCGCGGTCCTTGAACAGGCGGTCGATGCGGCTCAGCATGGTGTTGAGCGATCGGTTGAGGCGCCCGACCTCGGTGTTGGGCGTGGCGCCGCCGAGCCGCTGGCTGAAGTCGCCATCGGCGATGGCCGCGGCCGTGCGCTCCACCTCTCGCAGCGGTGCAAAGGTGGTGGTCACCAGCAGCCGGGTGAGCAGGGCGCCCACCAGCACGACCCCGAGCCCGAACCCCAAGAAAATGGTGAGGTAGGTGGCCATGGTGTTCTCGGTCGGCCTCAACGAGACCGCCATGACCAGCGTGCCCAAGGTTCCCTGAGGCGAGATCACGAGCGGCACGGCGACCGCCAAGAACTCGGTGTCGTGTGCCGAGTCCACCAGAGTCATCGTCTTGCCGTCGAGCTCCATCACGGTCTGCAGGTCGAGCGGTGCGGTCAGGATCGGCAGCTCACTGCGCGGGACATCCCGCCAGGTGTGGTCCTCGAGGCTGCCGTGCTCGTCATACAGGGCGACGTAGTAGTCCGAAGAGACCACGGCTGTAGTGCCCTGGCCGAGAGCCGCCGCCGAATAGCTGTTCGAGGCGGACTGGGCGTCGATCTGCAGCTGCGAATCGACCTGCTGGACCACGTATTGGCGAAGCATGGCCATCGTGCCGATGCCGGAGACGAGCAGGCCGAGCGTCAGCATCAGGACCGTGACGCCCGTGATTTTGGAACGCAGGGAAATGCGGCTCCACCGCTCCATAAGTGACTGATGCATAGGAAACCAGTGTATGAGCGCAGCCTGTGTCTACGCCTTGGCGGCCTTGAGCATGTAGCCGAAGCCGCGCTTGGTCTGGATGAGGGGTTCGGTCGAGTGCGCGTCCACCTTGCGGCGGAGGTAAGAAATGTAGGACTCGACGATGCCGGCGTCACCGTTGAAGTCGTACTCCCAGACATGGTCCAGAATCTGAGCCTTCGACAGGACCCGGTTCGGGTTCAGCATGAGGTAGCGCAGAAGCTTGAACTCGGTCGGACTGAGTTCGATGGGGGCGTCGCCGACCAGGACCTCGTGGGTGTCCTGGTCCATGGTGAGTTCGCCGGCGCGGATGATCGCGTCTTCGTCGGCCTGCATGGTCCGGCGCAGGATGGCCTTGATCCGGGCCACAATCTCGTCGAGGCTGAACGGCTTGGTGACGTAGTCGTCGCCGCCGACCGTCAGGCCGGTGATCTTGTCTTCGGTGTCGTCCTTCGCCGTGAGGAAGAGGATCGGGGCCGTGTAGCCGGCGGACCGCAGGCGCTTGGTTACTCCGAAACCGTTCATGTCCGGCAGCATGACGTCAAGGATGATGAGGTCGGGTTCTTCCTCGAGGACGGCGGAGATCGCCTGCGCGCCGTTTCCGACGGCTCGCACGGCGAATCCGGCGAAACGCAGGCTGGTGGTGAGGAGATCCCGGATATTGGGTTCGTCGTCGACAATAAGGATGCGTGGGCCGTCAGTCATGTACATATTATCTGCGCGTTAGCTGAAGGTTTACTGAAAATGCCCGGTATGCGCGCTGGCGAGTAGATTGGTCATTAAACCAGACTGCCGCGGCGTGGGGAGACCAGAATGACTGTTCCGACTTTTGCGATTGTGGGGGCCGGCTTGGCCGGGGCCAGAGCGGCCGAGGCCATCCGTTCCGAGGGGTTCGACGGGAGCATCGTGTTGCTGGCCGGGGAGACTGAGTACCCCTACGTGCGGCCGCCCCTCTCCAAGGACTACCTGGCCGGGCGGGCCGCCCGGGACACGATCGACGTGCACCCGGCACCGTGGTACGACGAGCGGGGCATCGACGTACGGCTGGGTGCCCGGGTGACCGGGCTGGCGCTCGACACCCACGAGCTGACCCTGCGGGAGGGCAAATCGGTGCGCTACGACAGATTGCTCCTCGCGACGGGGGCGTCGTCACGGCGCTTTCCCGGCCCGGGCGCAGACCTGGCCGGGGTGTACCATCTGCGCACGGTCGGCGAGTCGCAGGCGCTCCGAGCCGAGCTGGAGCCGGGAAACCGCCGGGTCGTGATCGTCGGGGCCGGCTGGATCGGTCTCGAAGTCGCCGCGGCCGCCCGCGGTTACGGCAACACCGTCACGGTGCTCGGGCGGGACGGCGTGCCGCTGGCCCCGGTGATCGGCGACGAGGTCGGGTCGGTGTTCGCGGAGCTGCACCGCGTGAACGGGGTGGATCTGCGGATGGAAACTCAGGCCGACCGACTGATCGGGACGCAGGGGAGGGTCACCGGAGTGGGACTCCCCGGCGGCGAGGTCGTTTCGGCCGATGTCGTCGTCATCGGCATCGGCGCGGTGCCGAACACGGACCTGGCCCGGGACGCGGGCCTGGCCGTCGACGACGGCATCGTCGTCGACGCGGCGTTCCGGTCCATCGACCCGGACGTCTATGCGGTGGGTGACGTCGCCACGGTCTTCCACCCCGTGCTGCGGCACCATCTGCGCGTCGAGCACTGGGACAACGCCGAGCGGGCCGGCGCCGCGGCCGGCCGCTCGATGCTTGACCAGGCGGTCAGCTACGACGCGATCCCGTACTTCTACACCGACCAGTTCGACCTCGGGATGGAGTACTCGGGGTACGGCGCACTTGCCCGGGATGCGGAGGTCGTGTTTCGCGGTGACCCGGCGAGGCGGGAATTCATCGCGTTCTGGGTGTTGGACGGCAGGGTCGTCGCCGGCATGAACGTCAACGTGTGGGACGTCAATGAGACGGTGCAGCGCTTCATCCGGACGGAGGTGCGGGTCGACACGACCCGGCTCGCGGATGAGAGCATTGAACTGGACGAACTTCTCGCCGGAGCACCCGACTGAAGGACCTGACATGGACAACGCGACCACTCGACCTGGCCCGGCGCTGCCCGACCTGATCCATCCACGGCGACTGATCGGGGAGAGACTGTTCGATTTTTCCCGTGAGGTGGCCGTGATGGCCATCGTCAACCGCACGCCGGATTCCTTCTACGACAAGGGGGCGACCTTCGCTCTTGACGAGGCCGTCACGGCCGCCCGGCGCGCCATCCTGGACGGCGCCGACTGGGTCGACATCGGCGGGGCGAGATTCGCGCCCGGCCCGTCCATTCCGATCGAGGAGGAGATCGACCGGGTCGTCCCGGTGGTCGAGGCCCTGCGCGGCTCGGGCGTCGTCATCTCCGTCGACACCTTTCATCCCGCCGTGGCGCGCGCCAGCCTGGCCGCCGGCGCCCACGTGATCAACGACACCACCGGGGTGCACGACCCGGCCATGGCTGACGTCGTCGCGGACAGCGACGCGACGCTGGTGATCACCCACAGCCTCGCGCCGCCGCGCACACCGTGGCCGGGGCCCACCTACGGCGACGTGGTGCACGAGGTCGCAGCCTTCTTGGATGAACGGATCGAGCTGGCCCGGAGTCGCGGCGTCCCGGCATCCCGCATCATCGTTGACCCCGGGCACGACCTGAACAAGAACACCTACCACTCGCTCGAGCTGACCCGGAGGCTCGGCGAGATCACCGCCCTCGGCTACCCCACTCTGGTCGCAGTCTCGAACAAGGACTTCATCGGGGAGACGCTGAACCGTGAGCGGGGCGACCGGATCGCGGGATCGCTCGCCGCCGCCGTCTACAGCATCCTGCAGGGCGCCCGGATCGTGCGGATGCACAACGTCGTCGCCGCGGTCGACGCCGTGCGGATGACCGAGGCGATCCTGGGCTTCCGCGAACCGGCGTACGTGCGCCACAACCTGGCCTGATGATGCTGGATCGTGACGAGCTGATCATCCGTTACCGGGTGCCTGACCGCACTCTGCCGCACCTGCGAGTGAATTTTATCGCCAGCCTCGACGGCGCCGCCACCCGGGAGGGTGTGAGTGGCGGGCTCGGGAACGCCGACGACAGGCTCGTCTTCGATACCCTTCGGATGCTCGCTGACGTGATCGTGGTCGGTGCGGGCACGGTGCGCGCCGAGGGGTACGTCGGCATCCGTCAGGGCCCCGCGGATGCCGCGTGGCGGGTCCGGCACGGACTTCCGGCGCAGCTGCCCGTCGCCATCGTGTCCTCACGGCTGGACCTCGAGCCGAGCCACTCGCTGTTCGCGGACGCCGCCGTGCGGCCGCTGGTCGTGACGCACGCGGCGTCACCGCTGCGGCGACGCGCGGAGCTCGCAGAGGTGGCGGACGTGCTGGTCTGCGGGGAGGACGTCGTGGACCCGCGGCTGATGCGGGCGGAGCTGGCTCGGCGCGGTCTGGCGCAGATACTCTGCGAGGGTGGGCCGAACCTGTTCGGTGCGCTGATCGACGCCGACTGCGTCGACGAGCTGTGCCTCACCGTCAGCCCCGTGCTCGAGGGCGGCCCGGCCGGACGGATCTCCGCCGGTCCCGCCGCCATCACCCGGGAGATGTCCCTGCTGCACGTGCTGACCGCCGGGGACATGCTGTTCCTGCGCTATGCCCGCCGGAAGGCTTCCTCTCCGACCGCCTGACCGGCCGTTTCACCGCCGGTCAGACGGAGACGACCTGCGCGTCCAGATTCTGCGAGTCAAGGATCGTGTAGCTATAGCCCTGCTCGGCGAGGAAGCGCTGGCGGTTCTGGGCGAAGTCCTGGTCGACGGTGTCGCGGGCCACCAGCGTGTAGAAGTTCGCGGACAGACCGGACTCCTTCGGCCGCAGAAGCCGGCCGAGGCGCTGCGCCTCCTCCTGGCGTGAGCCGAAGGAACCCGAAACCTGGATGGCGACGGTGGCCTCCGGCAGGTCGACCGAGAAATTCGCGACCTTTGACACCACGAGCAGGTTCTCCTCGCCGACTCGGAAGGCCTGGTAGAGGCGCTCGCGCTCGTCGACAGGGGTCGCACCGGTGAGCTTGGGGGCATTCAGGGCCTCGGCGAGCTCGTCGATCTGGTCGAGGTACTGTCCGATCACGAGGATGCGTTCTCCGGGGTGCTTGGCTACCAGGCGCTTGACGACGTCGAGCTTCGCGGGTGCGGTCGCGGCCATCCGGTAGCGCTCGTCGTCGGCGGCGGCGGCATAGCTGAGTCGCTCGGACTGGGGCAGGTCGATGCGCACCTCGAAGCAGGAGGCTGGGGAGATGAAGCCCTGGGCCTCGATCTCCTTCCAGGGCGCGTCGAACCGCTTCGGGCCGATCAGGCTGAATACGTCGCCCTCGCGGCCGTCCTCGCGCACCAGGGTGGCGGTGAGGCCGAGGCGGCGGCGGGCCTGCAACTCCGCGGTCAGCTTGAACACGGGGGCCGGCAGCAGGTGCACCTCGTCGTAGATGACGAGGCCCCAGTCCATGGCGTCGAGTAGCTCGAGGTGCGCGTATTCGCCCTTCCGTTTGGCGGTGAGGATCTGGTAGGTCGCGATCGTGACCGGCTTGACCTCCTTGACCTGCCCGGAGTACTCGCCGATCTCGTCGGCGGTGAGGGTCGTGCGCTTCTGCAGTTCGTCGCGCCACTGACGGGCGGAGACCGTGTTGGTGACGAGGATGAGCGTGTTGGTCTTGGCGGTGGCCATGGCCCCGGCGCCGACCAGCGTCTTTCCGGCCCCGCAGGGCAGCACGACCACGCCGGAGCCGCCGTCGAAGAAGCTGGAGACGGCCTTGTTCTGGTAGTCCCGGAGCGCCCAACCGTCTTCCAAAAGACCGATCGGATGCGGCGTTCCCGGCGTGTAGCCGGCGAGGTCCTCGGCCGGCCAGCCCAGTTTCACCAGTTCCTGTTTGAGCTGGCCGCGCGCCCACGGCTCGACCAGGAACGAGTCCGGCGACGGATGCCCGATCAGGAGGGGCGCGATGCGCCGGGCCCCGGCGATCTCGGTGAGCACGGCCTGGTCGTTGCTCTGCAGGATGAGCTGACCCTCGGTGTCACGTTCGATGATGAGCCGGCCATACCGGCCGACCGTCTCGGTGATGTCCACGCTGACGGTCTGCGGGATGGCGAACTTCGAGTACTTTTCGAGCGTGGCCAGCATGTTGGAGGCGTCGTGCCCCGCGGCGCGGGCATTCCACAGCCCCAGCCGGGTGATGCGGTAGGTGTGGATGTGCTCGGGGGCACGCTCCAACTCGGCGAACACGGCCAGGTCGTGGCGCGCATCCTCGGCAAGAGGGTGGGCGACTTCGAGCAAAACCGTACGGTCACTTTGGACGATCAGAGGGCCATCAGACATAGCCGTCAATCCTACGCCCGGTCAGCGTGAAGGCCCGCACCTACGGCGCCGGCGTGATGCTGATAATGCTGGACAGAGGCAGCGTGCGTTCGATGTCGGCGCGACGGTCTCGGGCCCGGAAACGCCCGCCGCCCACACTGGCCGGCTCGAGCAGATAGTCGACCACCACACCGCCGGGCATGGCGATGCTGACGACGACGGTCTGCTTCGCCTTGATTGCCAGGTCGAGCTGGCGGGCGAGCCAGGCATCCGCTGCCTGGCCCTCGCCGCCATCGGCGGCACGCAGCCTCTCGACCAGGGTGACGGCCGGATCCGGGGCGTCCACCGGCACGACCCGAGCGAGCTGGTGGCGGCGCAGGTGCACGATCTCATGGGTGGCGTCCTCCGCGGCGACGGGGTAGCGCGCATCGCTGAGCGCCCAGAAGACCACGTCGGAGGGGAACCGGCTGGTCAGTCGGCTGCCCTCGGCAGGCACAAGGCCGAGGGAGGCGAGCGTCTGGTCCACGGCGATGGTGCTCAGCAGGGCCGCGTCGTCGGACTGGACATAGGCCTGGGCCGGGGACTCCATCGGGTCCGTCGGGCCGACGCGCACGCGCCCGTAGCGGGCGGCGGATTCCCGGATCAGGTAGTCGACGGGCTGTGGGATGCCGGTCAGGGAGACCGTGCGCAGGAAATCGAGCAGTGACTCCGCGCTTTCGCCGGCCGCCAGGGCGCGGTTCACGGAGTTGGCGGTGATGCGGTAGCTCAGGGCGAGTTCCCGGCTCTCCACGTCGGCGAGCCCCCGCAGGCGGCTGTCGATCGAGGGGGCGAGCGGTCCGGGGGACACGATCGACAGGTCGTTCTGCAGGTACACCGCGCCGCCGGTCGCCGGCAGCGCGGCCGCCATGGTGGCGACGGCCGCCTCGAGGTCACCGGCCAGCACCGATGCACCGGCCGGGCTGGTGGTCTGGTGGGCGGTGATGCCGATCAGTTCGGCGTCCTCGGCGAACTCGGTGACCCGGTCGTCCATCCACTGGCCGCCGGCCGGGTAGAGCCAGGCCACGAAGCTGCGCAGCACGTCGCCCCAGGACACGCCGGGCCGGCGGGCGAGTATCCCGCGCACATCCGGCGGCAGGGCCGCATGCCAGGCGTCGGCCAGGGTTGCCCAGCGGCGGGCGGTGCTCTCGAGCAGCCAGGCCTCGCCGGCTTCGGTTTCATTCCAGTAGCCGTCGGAATGGGCGATGAGTTCGGCTCGGGCCGCGGTCGCGACGAAGGAGGGCACGAATTCGAGTTCGACCCCCATCACGGCGGCCAGACGCTTGGTGTCGGGCAGGCCGAGCCCGCCCCGGCTGAGCTCCCTGGCCGGCTCGCGGGCGAGCTCGGTGACCAGTTCGGCGATGGAGGACACCGCGGCGAAGGCACGCTCCGCCGCGAGACGGTCTGTGAAGCGGGTATCGGTGGTGTCGACACTGGCCAGCGCCGCGGGTGCTGGCGTCGAAGCCAGCTCGAGCGCGGTCGGCAGGCCCAGGTCCGGCCAGGTCAGCAGTTGCGCGGCCACCGCCGGGTAGGAACTGAACCGCCCGTCGGTCAGGCGCGCGAGCATGAGGGAGTCCAATTCGGCGGCACGGCCGGCGACCTCGGCCACGTCGACGGGCGAACCTGCCAGTTCGGACAGGCGCTCGGCGAGGTCGAACAGCGACGGCGCGGCAGCCGTGCCGACCTCCGTTCCCTGGCTGAGCTCACCGGCGACGGCGAGAACGGCGAGGGTGGCCCGATCGAGCCGTGCCAGCACCCGTTGGATTGCGGTTGGTTCGAGGAGAGCCTCGGCCAGGTCGAAGAAATCACGGATGCCCGTGGCCGAGACCATGCGGATGTCGATCGTGCGACGCAACGTTGCGTCATCCAGCGCCCGAAGGCGCGAAGCGAGTGTGAGCATTGCTACTCCTTATTCTGTCGTGCCTCACGAGCGCGACGCATGCCGGACATCACCATGAGGACGATGATCAGCACGAATCCGAGAGGCAATCCAAACAGCGGCAAAGCAAGCACCGCCGGCCAGACCCCCTGGCCGAAACCGTTGTCCGCCCCGGCCCCGGCCGCTGTGCCGAGGATGACGGCAAGGAACGCGAGGATGGACAGACCCACCACACCCGCAACCATGTAAGCAAGGATGCGTTCGAGCCGGCTCGCGGCGGGTGGAATTTGATTGGTCACAGACTCAAGGATACGGGGCGGGAACCGGTCCGACCGAATAGGCTGGGGGTGGTTGGCGCGCAATCCGCGCGCCCGGAATCCAGCGAGGTCCAGATGCCCACCGGCAAGGTCAAGTTCTACGACGAGGAGAAAGGTTTCGGCTTCATCACCTCTGATGACGGCCACGAGGTCTTTCTCCACGCTTCTGCACTGCCCGCCGGAGTCACGGTCAAGGCAGGAACGAAGCTCGAATTCGGCATCGCCGACGGCAAGCGGGGCGCTCAGGCGCTGTCCGTTCGCGTTCTCGAGGCACCGCCGAGCCTGGTCAAACTCAGCCGCAAGCCGGCTGACGACATGGCCGTCATTGTCGAGGACCTGGTGAAACTCCTCGACGGCATCGGAGCGAGCCTGCGTCGCGGCCGCTACCCCGACAAAACCCACAGCCACAAGATCGCGGCCATGCTGCGCAAGGTCGCGGAGGAACTCGATGCCTGAGGCCGCTGCCGACGAGCGCCTGCTGTCCGCGGTCGACCAGGCGCGCACCGCGCTGCTGGAGATCACGCCGGCCGACAGCATCGGCGAACCCCTCGGCCACCTTGTCGAAGGCGAGCATGTGCTCTCGCTGCTGTTCGACTGCAACCTGTCCGGCTACCCGGGCTGGCGTTGGACGGTCACCCTCGCCCGGGTGGACAAGAGCTCCGAGCCGTCGGTTCTGGAAGCCGAGCTCACGCCGGGCGACGACGCCCTGATCGCGCCGGAGTGGGTGCCGTGGTCTGACCGCCTGGCCGACTACCGCACGGCCCAGGAACTGGCTGCGGCCGTGGCCGACGCCGAGGCGTTGGGCGATGATGACGAATCGGACGACGACGACGAATCTGACGACGAGGACGAATCTGACGACGACGATGACGGCGATGACGGCGACGAGTCAGACGACGACGAAGACCGCGGCGAAGATGTGCTTGACGGGATCGACTTCGGTGCGGCCCTAACGGCGCCGGAACCGTACCCAGGCAATCCCGAGCAGGCCGAGGCCGAGGCCGATGAGGGCAGCCCAGAGCCACCAGCCCACCCCGGCGGCGGCGAGTTCGTCCCGGAAGACGAGCGCGAGCGCGAGCGCCACTAGCCAGCCGGCGGAGCCCGCAAGGAAAGCCTTGCGGGAATTCGTTCGAGCCGGCAGCGGGTCTGGCCGACGCTCACTGTCTCTCAGCCAGAGCCGCATGTCGAGGCCTACTTGCCCAGGTTCTGCACCACGAACTCGATCGAGCGGACGAGCTGGCGCACGTCTCCGGGCTCGATCGCGGTGAAGGTGGCAACCCGCAACTGGTTGCGGCCGAGCTTGCGGTAGGGCTCGGTGTCGGAGATCCCGTTGGCGCGCAGGGTCTTGGCGATGGCGGCGGCATCGATCGCGTCGTCGAAGTCGATCGTCGCGACCACCTGTGACCGGTGCTCCGGGTCGGTGACATACGGCGTCGCGAACGGCACGCTCTCGGCCCAGTCGTAGAGAACGGATGACGATTCAAGGGTGCGCGCGGACGCCCACGCCAGGCCGCCGCTTCCGTTGATCCAGTCGAGCTGGTTCTCGATCAAAAGAAGCGTGGCCACGGCCGGAGTGTTCAGAGTCTGGTTGAGGCGCGAGTTGTCGATCGCGTTCTTCAGGCTGAGGAACTCGGGAATGTAGCGCCCGCTCGCGGCGATCTGCTCGACGCGCTCGATCGCGGCGGGGGAGAAGAGCGCCATCCACAGGCCTCCGTCGGAGGCGAGGTTTTTCTGCGGCGCGAAGTAGTAGACATCCGCCTGGTCGGCCTCGTAGTCGATACCGGCCGCCGCGCTGGTGGCGTCGATCACCGTCAGGGCGTTGGGGTCGGCAACCACGCGGGTGACCGGAGCCATGACGCCGGTCGAGGTCTCGTTCTGGGGCCAGGCGTAGACGTCGACACCCTCGGTCACGACGAACTCGCTGCGCGATCCGGCCGGGGCCTTGACCACGTCGGGCGCTTCGAGGAACGGAGCGGCCGCGGCCGCGGCGAACTTGCCGCCGAACTCGCCGAAGACGAGGTTCTGGCTGCGGCGGAGAATAAGGGAGAACGCGGCGGCGTCCCAGAACGCGGTGGACCCGCCGTTGCCGATAATGACTTCATAACCGGCAGGGGCGCGAAGGAGGTCCGCGAGGCCGGTGCGCACGCGACCGACCAAGTTCTTGACGGGTGCCTGGCGATGGGAGGTGCCCATCACACTCGCGCTGAACTCTAAGAGGTGTTCGAGTTGTCCTTTTCGAACTTTCGACGGGCCGCAGCCAAATCGTCCATCATCGGGCAGAAGTTCCGTGGGAATTATCAGGTTCGACATAGGGCGATTCTAACGGCCGCTCTCGCGGCGATAAGGTTGGGCAGTACGCACCGAGCCGAGAGGAACGCTGGGCATGACGGATCTCATCGACACCACCGAAATGTACCTCCGCACGATTCTCGATCTCGAAGAGGAGCACATCGTTCCCCTCCGAGCACGCATCTCGGAACGCCTCGGGCACTCCGGGCCGACCGTATCGCAGACCGTGGCCCGGATGGAACGGGATGGCCTCGTAGTCGTCTCCGGCGACCGGCACCTCGAGCTCACCGTCGACGGACGCAGCAAGGCCGTGCATGTGATGCGCAAACATCGGCTTGCGGAACGCCTGCTCAGCGACGTAATCGGGCTCGAATGGGAATTCGTCCACGACGAAGCATGCCGCTGGGAGCATGTGATGAGTGAGCGGGTGGAGCGCAAAATCCTGGAGATGCTCGATCACCCGACCGAGTCTCCGTATGGCAACCCCATCCCCGGCCTCGATGAGCTGGGCGATTCGCCGGCCGTCGCGTTCATGGCCGGGGTGACGAGCCTCGTCGACCTGGTCGCCGGATCTGCCGGTCCGGTCACCGCCGTGGTGCGCCGTCTGGGCGAACCCGTTCAGGTCGACCCCGAGCTCCTGGCCCAGCTGAAAAACTCCGGTGTGCTCCCCGGGGCCACGGGGGTTTTCTCCGCCGTGGGCTCCTATGTGCTCGTGCAGGTGCATGGGTTCGAGGACGGACTGGAACTGCCCAACGAGGTCGCCGGCCACATCTTCGTCGCCACGCCGGCAGCGGTCGCCTAGCCATTCGGCGGTCACCGCCTGCCCCGTCACCATTGATCACTCGCCCCACAATTTTGTTATCAATATGTTAGAAAAAGTAGCCTGCGGCGTGACAAACGGATGAGCGTCAGTTAGCTTGGAGTCGTCCACAGTCCAGATTCCGGTCGACGGACACGGATCAAGACGCCTTTCTTGCCCGTCTCTTGATTCGTTCCTTACACACGCGACGAGCGCAGTCGACGGGGCAACTACCTAGTGTTGTCGAGGCGTCGGAGGTAATCACTTTGGCCGCATTAGGTAAGAAGATCTTCCGTCGAGCCCCGAACTCGGTAGCCACCACCGGATCCATCACCAGCCCTCCCATCACCCGCGCTTCCATCACCAACGACAATGAACACGCGGAGCTCAGCCACTATCGGGCCGCCAGTCCCCGTTCCGGCCGGCGGTCACGCCGCCGAGGCGCCGTGGCGAACATCGTGTTCATGACTCTCGCCGGCGGCCTCGTCGCGACCATGGCCATCCCGGCCTATGCGTTCGCGCCGACCGAAAAGGAGTACGCGTCAACGGCCTCGGCCGAGTTGACCGAATCGGGTGCGCAGTCCGTGGCGGTCGCCGCCGCGGCCGATACCGTGAGCGTCGCGCGCGACGGGTTCACCGCCACCACCCCCGAGGAACTGGCAGCGGCAGCGGCCGCAGCAGCGGCGGCCGTTGCCGCGTCCGAGGCAGCGGCAGCCGAGGGGCGCCGACAGGAAGCCGCGGCCGCGATGACCTCCTATGCCGCGTCGTATTCCGGTCCGTCGTCGGCCGACTACCTGGCTGCCCCGGCATACCCGAATTTCGACCTGGCATCCGTCTACAGTGTCGCGGCCGGCTACCAGGGTGTCCCCTATGTCTACGGCGGGGCCACCCCGGCCGGCTTCGATTGTTCCGGTTTCATCATGTACGTCTACGCGCAGTTCGGCATCTCGCTGCCGCATTCCTCGACCGGGCAGGGCGCGGCGGGCACCCGAATCCCCGAATCTGAGGCTCAGCCGGGTGACCTCGTCATCATGGACGGCCACGACGGGTTCTATGCAGGCAACGGCAACATCCTGCATGCGCCGTATGAGGGGGCGGCCGTGCGCGTGCAGCCGATCTGGACCAGCTCGTACTACATCGTGCGGCTCGGCATCTGAGCCTGCCGGAAGATCCGAGCCGGCCGGCTGCCAGATGAATGTTTCGTAACACCTAGCACATTCGGCGTCCCGCACTTCGCGGTGGCGCCGAATGTGGGTTAACCTGTTGCTCTGATGTTTTGCGAGTTTTCGGGAGAGCCCATGCGCGAGCGGCGCACGATCCACACCATGGATGTGCGCTGCCGCTCCGCGCTGCGGCAGAGCAGTCGAGCAAACTTGAGTTGCGCGTGTCAGGGACACCGTGTGGCCGGTAGGGCGTTGTCATGGTGACGGCGCCCTTTTTGTTTGCCTGTTCGCTCCTTCTCACTGACTGTCGTAGTTCGAATGGCTGGAAGCCGTCCAGCCCTTTTCGAAAGGGAACGCATGCGCACACTGGTCCTCAATGCGGGGTATGAGCCCCTTGCCGTGGTGTCCTTCAAACGAGCACTCGTGCTGGTCATGAATCACAAGGCAACGATCGTGCAGGCCGACCAGGGGCATCCGATCTGTGCCGCCTCCGGTTCCTGGGAGCGACCGAGCGTCATCTTGCTCACGCGTTACGTGCGCATCCCTCGGTCCAGGGCCGTGCCGGTCAGCCGTCGCGGCGTGTTGCGCCGGGACGAGCATCGCTGCGGGTACTGCGGCAAGACCGCCAGCACGATCGACCACGTAATGCCTCGGTCGCGCGGAGGTCGGGACACCTGGGACAACCTCGTGGCCTGCTGCCTGCGCTGCAACAACCTAAAAAGCGACCGGACGCCGGCCGAGATGGGCTGGAAACTCTTGTTCCACCCGGGATTGCCGGTCGGCACGACCTGGGTGGTGCGCGGCGCTGAGCGGCCGTTACCGCAGTGGGATGAATTCCTTGCTCCTGCCGCCTGACCCGCGAATGTAACAGGGATGTAACGCCCGAAGGTGACTTCCCGATCGCCGTCGCCTATGGTTGAGGAGCGCCGAACCTCGATCTCGGTGCGTTAGAGGATCTTCTTTTGCCCCAACCCGGCGTACCCGGCACTTCTGGTTCGCCAGAGACCCCGATTTTTCCGCTCTCGCGCCGCGAACTGCGTGCGCAGCGTGAGGCGGCAGAGACCCGAGCCGACGCCACCGTGAACACTCCGGTGCGCATGGACGTGCCGGTGGCTGTGCGCATTCCCGATGCGGTTGCGGTGGCGGAAACCAAGGCTCTGGACCTCGAAAAGGCATCGATCGCGGCGCGGAGCAACCGGCTCAATCCGGTCGCTTCCCCGCGGGTCGCACCGGCCGTCAGCCGCCCGGTGCCCCGGTCGCGCCGCCGGCGGCCCATGAAAATCGCCGTGACCCTGCTGGCCATTCCGGGACTGTTCCTCACCGCCGGCCTTCCGGCCTATGCGTTCGCGCCCGGTTCGAGCGACACCGCCTCGACGACTTCGCGGGTTGCCGACACGCAGGGCGTCACGGTGGACAGTGGCGCCGCAGCCATCACCGTCGCTCGCGACGGTTTCACGGCGACCACGAGCGAGGAACTCGCCCAGCGGGATGCCGAGGCCAAGCGTGCGCTGGCCGCCCAGCAGACCGCCGAGGCAGCCCGATCGGCTGCCACCGACTTCGCTGTATACAGCGTGCGTGCCAAGGGCGACGACTACCCGTGGTTCGACCGGGCCACCGACACCCAGGGCGGCGGGCTGTCTCCGCTTGGCTACTATTACCGCGAATGCGTGGACTTCGTGGCATATCGGCTCAACCGCGACGCCGGGTCGACCGGCTCCCCGTGGACCTGGACCTGGAGCAAGCTCACCCCCAGCGGCGGCAACGCGAGCAACTGGGCCAGCGCCTGGGCTGACCAGGGCTGGGCCACCGGCGACACTCCCGTCGTCGGCGCGGTCGCCTGGTTCAACTACAACCACGTGGCCTACGTGCAGTCGGTCAACAGCGACGGCTCGGTCATTCTCGAGGAATACAACTGGAACGGCAGTCACGCGTACAACACGCGCACCGTGTCGGCCAGTGAGGTTCCGCTCTTCCTGTACCCGCCGACGTAAGCGCGTCGCAGCGGTGCGCTGCGGCGCCGGCAGACAACCACTAAACTTCAGTAGCCAGCCTCTGTAGCTCAACGGAAGAGCAGTTCCGTCCTAAGGAAACGGTTGGGGGTTCGAATCCCTCCAGGGGCACCACTAATCATCGGTCGATGCCGACCGACCAGCACATCGCCCTTGTGTCGACGTGTCCACGGAGCGGTCGACTTCCTCCTTTAAAGTCGGGGAATTTCCCGTTTCGTCACGGAAATAGTGTGATTGATCTGATGTGCAGATTTGGTTTGAATTCCTTCCCGGAGTCAATGAAACTAATCGAACTCACTCAGCGGCGGCGCAACGGATGCGCGCACGAATCGATCGCTGGCGAAGCCGAGGAGAGCACCCATGGCAAAAATAGCGTGCGCGAAAAAAGCGAGCGAGCACCGGCGTCCGACGATTCCCGCAAACCCGACTCGCTGAGCGAGATCGCCAAGCCGTCCTGGTGGTATGTGCTGCATCAGCAGCCCCGTCCCGTCCTGGTGACGCTTGATCAGGACGTAGACCCGGCCTCGCGATATCCCCAGTGAAAGCGCTGCAGCGTCGACCGCAGCCCTGCCCACAGTTCCCCGCTCGGGCAGTTCAGCTCGTCGCCGGCGGTCGGCGTCGCCCTCGTCGTCGGGATCCTGTTGGCGCTGTGGTCGGCATCCGGGTGCGTCGGCGCGTTCAGCCGGGATCGCAATCCTGTACTAGGCAACCTCAACGCCCAGCAGCCCAAGTTCCGATGGATCAGCCTGGGTGCGTTACTCGCATTCCTCACTCTGGTATCTCCTCATTCCTGTTCGGCCTCTACGTCACTATTTTCCCCAACTACGACCGCACGTATGATTCCCTGGCCGGCATCGTGGTGTTCCTGCTCTGGCTGTGGATAGCCAACCTCGCCCTGCTCTTCGGTGCCGAATTCGACGCCGAGCTGGAACAAGGCCGTGAGCTGCAGGCGGGCATCGCCGCAGAAGAAGAACTTCAGCTGCCGCCGCGGGACACCCGCAAGAGCGACAAGGCCGCTGACAAGGTACAAGAGGGCATCGCGATCGGCCGACGGTTGCGGCTGAACAGACGAACGAGTGACGACAGCGAGTCGAAGAAGAAGAAATAGGGCGACGGCCGGGAACCGGTTGGGGATTCGAATCCTTCCAGGGACACCCAGCGTCCGCGCACGGATGGCGAGGTCCGGATTGCTCCCAACCTCGCCTCCGGGTGTCACTGAGCGTCGTTCCCCGGGGCGCTCCAGGCCCTAGTTGTAGAGCATCCCGCCGTCGACGAGCAGGACCTGGCCGGTGACGTAGTCGGAGTCGGGGCCGGCGAAGAACGACACGATCTTGGCGACGTCCTCCGGGGTCTCGATGCGGCCGAGCGCGATGCCGTCGACGTTTTCCTTGAGGTTCTGGCCGAGCGGCTTGCCGTTGATGGCGCTGAGCTTCTCGTCGATCAGGTCCCACATGCCGGTGCCGACGATGCCGGGGGCGTAGGCGTTGACCGTGATGCCCCGAGGTGCGAGCTCCTGGGCGGCAGCCTGAGTGATGCCGCGGACGGCGAACTTCGAGGCCGAGTAGGCGCCGAGGATGGGGAAGCCCTGGATGGCGGCGATGGAGGCGGCGTTGATGATCTTGCCGGCGTGGCCGAGTTCGTCGAGCTTCGCGACCGCGGCCTGGATCCCCCAGACGACGCTGTTCACGTTGATGCGGAAGATCTTCTCCAGATCGTCCGCCGTGACCTCGAGCATGGGCGTGACCTGGGCGATGCCGGCGTTGTTGACGATCACGTCGAATCCGCCGAGCTTCTCGGCCGCGGTGTCGACGGCGGCGAACACATCATCGCGGTTGGAGACGTCGGCGGTGACGAAGACGGCCCTGCGCCCGAAAGCCTCGATTTCGGCGACGACACCGGCCCCCTTTTCTGCCTGGAAGTCGAGGTCGGCGACGGCGATGTCGAAGCCGTCCTGGGCGAGGCGGAGTGCGATGCCGCGTCCGATTCCCTGCCCGGCTCCGGTGACGAGTGCGACTTTGTTCGAAACGGTCATGGTATTTCTCATTTCTGGTTCGGGCATGCTGAGCGCCGTTTGGCGTCGTTGGCCCGCAGCCCTGACGGTGTCGGTCAGACGATCATCCGGACCCCTTCAGGCTAGGCGACAGTTCTGTCGACCGGTTCGCCGATGTTATCCGGTCACGCGGTACACGCCTCAGCAGCTAGCGTCGATGTATACGATCACCACACTCCGGTCGTCTCCGATGATGCACACGTCCCGGAGACCACCTTGTCTGGAGTGCCTCATGATTTCCCCCCGCATCGCGTTCGTCGACGCCGACGGCACGCTCATGGAGACCGGCTCGATGATCGCGGAGTCGGCGATCGACGCGGTGCGCGCCGCCCGGCACAACGGGCACCTGGTGTACCTCAGCACCGGACGGGCGTCCGTGGAGATCTACCCCGCGATCCGCGACATCGGATTCGACGGTTTCATCAGCTCCGGCGGCGGGTTCGCGGAGATCGGCGATGAGCTCGTGATCGAACGCACGATGCCCGAAGCGGCCGTGGCCCGCATGATCAGCTTCTATGAGGAGTCAGGGTACGACTTCTACCTGCAGTCCTTTGACGAGCTGTTTCCGAGCCCCGGCGTGCATGACCGCTTCGCGGACTACTACGCGTCCGGCGAAAAGCGGAAGGCGGGAGCCGGGTATGCGACGGCATCCGTCACCGGTGCCGTCGCACACCCGGCGCTGAAGGCCTTCGCCGATGTGCGCCCCTTCAGCCTCACGGGCATCGCGAAGTCGGTGTTCCTCGCCGGCGACCTCCGGGCGTACGACCGGGTGTCGGACGCGCTCAGCGGAGACTTCCATGTCATCACCGGAACCATCCCGCACATGGGGCGCGGCAGCGGCGAGGTGACGCTGAATGGTGTGAACAAGGGCTCCACGATCCTGCGGCTCCTCGACCGGCTCGGCCTCGACGCGGCATCCGCCCTCGGCATCGGTGACAGCAGCAACGACATCGAGATGCTGCAGGTCTGCGGGGTCGGCATCGCCATGGGCAACGCCTCGGATGCCGTCAAGGCCTACGCCGACGAGGTCACCACCACCGTGCAGGGCGACGGCGTCTGGAACGCCTTCCGCCGCCATGGTCTGATCTGACGCGTCGCGGCACCCGTCGCCGGTGTCACCGTAACCGGACACCTCCCTGTTACCTGCGGGTTCTAAACTGGTGGCGCGCGGTGGCTGGCACCGCGACCTGGACGAGGAGCCTGCGTGACCCTGACCCCGATTGAGCCCGGCCAGGACGTGCTCGAGGCCGGACACCGCGCGGCGCCGGCCCGCACCCTGGTCGACATCCTGCTCGCGACCGCCGGTCGGCATCCGGGCGCGCTCGCCCTCGAAGACGTCGACGGGGCGATCAACTACCGGGATCTGGTGCGCCTGGTCACCGAGCAGGCGGAGCAGCTCAGTCGCCGCGGGGTGCGCCGCGGCGACACCGTCGGCATCCGGATCCCGTCGGGAACCCGGGAACTGTATCTCTCCATTCTGGCGACCCTCCTGGTCGGCGCCTCCTACGTGCCCGTCGACGCCGACGACCCCGAGGAACGCGCCCGGCTCGTCTTCGGCGAGGCCCGGGTCGTGGGCGTGATCGGGGCGGGCGGCGTGTTCGAGGTGCGCACCGGCATCGACGCGGAGATGTTCGCCGAACGGATGCTGGCGCCCGGGGACGACCTGGCCCTCGCCGGCACGATCGGCGCCATGCCGGCCCCCGACGACGATGCCTGGGTGATCTTCACCTCGGGCTCCACCGGGGTGCCCAAGGGGGTGGCGGTGGCCCACCGCTCCGCCGCCGCGTTCGTCGACGGGGAGGCCGACCTGTTCCTCCGGTCGGACCCGATCGGTCCCGCGGACCGGGTGCTGGCCGGCCTTTCTGTGGCCTTCGACGCCTCCTGCGAGGAGATGTGGCTGGCCTGGCGGAACGGTGCCTGCCTCGTCTCGGCGCCCCGCTCCCTGGTGCGCTCGGGGGTCGACCTGGGCCCGTGGTTGATCAAGCACGGCATCACCGTGGTGTCGACGGTGCCGACCCTCGCGGCCCTGTGGCCGGAGGAATCGCTGGAGCGGGTGCGGCTGCTGATCTTCGGCGGCGAAGCCTGCCCACCCGAGCTCGCCTCGCGCCTCGCCGTGCGCGGCCGGGAGGTCTGGAACACGTATGGCCCGACCGAGGCCACCGTCGTCGCCTGCGCCGCCCTGCTCGACGGCCGCGGGCCGGTGCGGATCGGGCTTCCTCTGGCCGGCTGGAACCTTGCCGTGGTGGACGCCGCCGGTGCCCGGGTGGCCCACGGCGAGACCGGGGAGCTCATTATCGGCGGGGTCGGGCTGGCCCGCTACCTCGACGCCGGCAAGGACACCGAGAAGTACGCCCCGCATACCGAGCTGGGCTGGCACCGCGCCTACCGCAGCGGCGACCTGGTGCGCTACGAGCGCGAGGGTCTCGTGTTCGTCGGCCGGGCCGATGACCAGGTCAAGCTCGGCGGCCGGCGTATCGAACTCGGCGAGATCGAGGCGGCCCTGCGCGCGCTCCCGGGGGTGGCCGGAGCGGCCGCGGTCGTGCAGAGAACCCCGGCCGGCAACCAGATCCTGGTCGGCTACCTGGCCCAGGTGGAGGGGGCCCTCTTCGACCGGGCGGCCGCCAACATTCGTCTGCGCGAAGAATTGCCGGCCGCGCTCGTGCCGCTGGTGCACGTCGTCGACGAGCTGCCCACGCGTACCTCCGGCAAGGTGGACCGCGGTGCCCTGCCCTGGCCCCTTCCCGCCACCGGGGGTGAGCAGGCGGAGGCCTTCTCGCCGACGGCGGCGTGGCTTGCCGTCGGCTGGGCCGCCATCCTCGGGGTGTCGGCCGACGGCCCCGACGCGGACTTCTTCGCCCACGGCGGCGGGTCGCTCTCCGCGGCCCAGTTCGTGTCGACCGTCCGCGAGCGGTTCCCCGACACCCGAGTCTCCGACATCTACGACTACCCCCGGATCGGTTCCCTCGCCGACGAGCTCGACGGACGCGCACCCGCGGCGGCGAGTATCGTGCGGGAGGTTCAGCCGGTGCCCCGGCGCAGCCGCCTCGCCATCACCCTGCTGGGCGTGCCGCTGCACGTGCTGGTCGGCGCGCGCTGGCTGGTCTACCTCTCGGCGGCGAACAACCTGCTCGCGGGCTGGTCAGGCGCCTCCTTCGCGCCCACCATCTCCTGGTGGTGGGTGGCGCTCGGGTTCGTGCTCTTCGTCACCCCGCCCGGCAAAATGGCCATCTCCGTCGTCGCCGCCCGGCTGCTGCTGCGCGGCGTGGAGCCCGGCAACTATCCGCGCGGCGGATCGGTGCACCTGCGCCTCTGGCTCGCCGAACAGGTGGCACTGCTCTCGGATGCCGTGAGCCTGGCCGGTGCCCCCTGGATCAGCTACTACGCCAGGGCTCTCGGCGCCCGCATCGGCACCGACGTCGACCTGCACTCCCTGCCGCCGGTAACCGGAATGCTGGACATCGGTGCCGGGGCAGCCATCGAACCCGAGACCGACCTGTCCGGCTACTGGATCGACGGCGACGTGCTGCGCATCGGGCCGGTGCGGATCGGCGCCGGCGCCACGGTCGGCTCCCGCAGCGCACTGCTCGGCGGCGCCGACATCGGGCGGGGCGCCGTAATCGAGCCGGGCTCGGCCGTCTCCGGACCGGTGCCGCCGGGTGAACGCTGGGCCGGGTCCCCGGCCGCCCGCATGGGCGCCGCCCGCGGCTCGTGGCCGGCC
>NZ_SOFV01000011.1:0-89191 GCF_004402465.1 Cryobacterium sp. TMT2-14
CCTGTGGGAGAGTAGGACACCGCCGGACTCAACGTAGCAACACACACAATGGCCACCCCAACGGGTGGCCATTGTGCGTTAACCACCACCACCGCCCCGCCCGGTGGCCACCAACAGCGACGCCCCCGCCCCATCCACCCCGCGGCGCACATCCAGCAGCGGTCGTGGCCAACTCAGGAGATCCAGCCGGGCCGTGCCGGGCATCCGCACCAATGCCGCACTAACCCGCGGCGGCCGTCTACTGCGGGCAACAGATGTCCTGAGTTAGCCACACACACACGGGCCCGGGTGCGAGGGCGCCCCGCGGGCGGCAGCGCCACATTCTTCGTCGGATACGTCGCGGGAACGGCCGGGGAGAGGTCCGTTGCCCTACCGCTGGGGGAAACCGTGCGGGAGGCTATGCAGAATGGGCTGCAGACGGTCGAGACGCTCCCGCTCGAGCTTCAGCGCCGTGGACTCCCGGCTTCGGCGCACCGCGGCGACCCCGGCCAGAAAGACCTCCGCCGGGACCTCCGGCTTCGGCGACACGAACGGGGCGGCCTCGGTGGACAGACTGTCTGCGAGGCGCAGCCGCGTAGCCGGAGTCAGCTTGTCGGCCTGGCGGAGAAACTGCGCGATGCGGCGGGACAGGCGATCGGGGAGCCGCACAATGTCGACCGTCTGCGCCCAGGCCTCGAGCACGGGCGGCAGCGGGACGGTTCGATCAGTGAGGCGGGGCACCCGCTCGTGCTGGCTGTACGTGCCGGCCAGCAGGTCGCCCAGGCGTTTGGACTTGCTGTTCAGAAGCGCAGTGGTGGCGGCGATGCCGCCGAACGTCAAGTAGATCTCGATGATGCCCAGCAGGGCGCGGATGAACGCGTGGCGCAGCTGGATCGCGCCGCCGTCGTCGCGAACGATGCGGGCGCCGATGGCGAGCTTGCCCAGGGACCGTCCGCCGCTGGCCGTTTCGACGGCCATCGGCACGATGAGCAGGCAGACCACCAGGCCTGCGATCCCGAGCGCCCGTCCGAGTGCGTCGTCGATTGCCACGCCCGTGAGGCCGGCCACAAGAAAGGCCACCCCCAGGAAGAGGAGGATGTAGGCAACATAATCGATGATCGTTCCGGCGGCGCGCAGGATGATGCTGGCCGCCCTTACATCGAGGGCAACGGCCTCGCCGGTGACCAATTCCTGCTCGCTCCACGAATACTGGCCGTGATCGGCCACCTTGCCGGGCTGCTCCATGTCTACTATTAGAGCAGATGGACCTTGACGCATATTCAGCGGCGCACCGCG
Source organism: Cryobacterium sp. TMT2-14 (assembly GCF_004402465.1). Lineage (NCBI taxonomy): Bacteria > Bacillati > Actinomycetota > Actinomycetes > Micrococcales > Microbacteriaceae > Cryobacterium > Cryobacterium sp. TMT2-14. The sequence continues at coordinate 1,276 of NZ_SOFV01000011.1, forward strand.
CCGAGTGGGACCGCCTGGCTGAGCTCGGTACGCAGCGGCGGCTCTCCGGCGCGCAGGCAGACGAGCTGATCGAGCGGTACCAGTCCGGCGCGACCCAGCTGTCGGCGATCAAGTCGACCGCCGGTTCGACGCTGGAGGGTGACCGGCTCTCGGTGGCGCTGTCCCGGGCGAGGCTGCGGTTCACGGGGGCGAGCGCGAACGTTGTTTCCCAGATCCCGAGCTTTTTCGTGCTGCAGTTGCCAGCCGCCCTCTACCGCCTACGGTGGCTGACCCTTGCCGTGGCGGTGGTGACGATTGTGGTCGCGGGCCTCTACGGTTTCTGGATCTCCGGCAACCCTGAGGCCCTGGCCGCCGTCGGCTCCGACGCCGAGCTGCAGAAACTCGTCAACGAGGATTTCGTCAACTACTATTCGGAGAATCCCGCGGCATCCTTCACCGGCTTGGTCTGGACCAATAACGCGTGGATCGCCGCCCAGGCCATCGCCTTTGGGATCCTCGGCGTCTACGTGCCCTACATCGTGCTGCAGAACGCGCAGAACGTCGGCATCACGGCCGCAGTCATGTTCGCCTACGGCAAGGGCGACGTGTTCTTCCTGTACATTGCACCGCACGGCATGCTCGAACTGACCGCTATTTTCGTGGCCGCGGCAGGTGGACTGCGCATCTTCTGGGCCTGGATCGCCCCGGGGGCCCGCACTCGCGCGCAGGCTTTGGCCGAGGATGCCCGCGCCCTCTCGACGGTGGCCATCGGTCTGGTCTTCGTGCTCTTCGTCTCCGGGGTGATCGAGGGTTTCGTCACCCCGGCCCCGTGGCCGTGGCCGGTGAAGATCGGGATCGGCGCGGCCGCCCTCCTCGCCTTCCTCGCCTACATGCTCGTGCTCGGCCGGCGTGCCGTGCGGGCGGGTGAGACCGGCGACCTGGCCGAATTCGAGGCCGGCAGCACTCGGATCTACGCGGCCTAGCGCCTAGAGCCGGCCGGCGGCCTTGAGCGCGATATAGCGGTCGGCCAGTGCGGGTGGCAGGTCGGCGGGGGAGCCGGTGACGACCTCGGCGCCCTGGCGTCGGATGGCGGCCGAGACCCTGGCCACGTCGAGCAGTGCCCGTTCGGCGGCCGCCGCCCGGTAGATCTCCTCCCGGTTGCCGCGCGGGCGCGTGGCCTCCAGGGTGGTTGGGTCGGTGACGGATGCGACGATCACGGTGTTTCTGCGGGTCAACTGGGGGAGCACCGACAGCAGGGCGCTCGAGGCTCCGGCCGCGTCGATCGACGTGATCAGTACGACCAAGGCCCGGCGGCTCGTCACCGCGCGCACCTCCCCGGGAACGGCCGACCAGTCAGTCTCGATCAGCTCCGGTTCGATCAGGGCCATGGTGTCGACCATGCGCGAAAGGAGCTCCGCTCCCTGCGCACCCTGCACGCGGCCGCGCACCCGACGGTCGTAGGCGATGAAGTCCACGTGGTCGCCGGCCCCGGCCGCCAGCGCGGCGAGCAGCAGCGACGCCTCGAAAGCCGTGTCGAGGCGCGGCTCGTCGTCGATGCGCGCGGCCGAGGTGCGGCCGCTGTCGATCAGGATGACCACCCGGCGGTCCCTTTCGGGGCGCCAGGTGCGCACCATGACGTCGTTGTGCCGGGCCGTGGCCCGCCAGTCGATCGAGCGTACGTCGTCTCCGCGCACGTATTCGCGAATGGAGTCGAACTCGGTGCCCTGGCCGCGCACGAGCAGGCTGGTGCGCCCGTCGAGCTCCTTGAGTCGGGTCATGCGCGACGGCAGGTGCTTGCGCGAGTTGAAGGGCGGGAGCACCCGAATCTGGCCCGGTGCCCGGAGGGTGGCCTGACGGGCCCACAGCCCGAGCGGCCCGAACGAGCGCACCGTGACCTGGTCCACCCGGCGTTCACCGCGCCGGGTGGGCGTCATTCGCAGCGACACCAGCCGTCGTTCGCCAGGAGGCAGCACCAGCGGCGTGCGGTTGTTGCCCGTCCCGGCTGACGGCTGCCAGGCATCCCGCACCACCATGGTCAGTCGTCGACCCCCGGTGTTGGTCAGGTACAGGTCGCTCGTCACGCTTTCGCCCAGGCGCACCCGGGAGGGCATGCTGCGGGAGAGCACGATCTTCCGCGGCGATCCGGCCTGGCCCAGGTCCAGGATGCCGAGACCCACCAGGGCGAGCACCCATAGTCCCAGCACGGCCGTCGCCATCCCCGGGGTACTCCCGAGTATCACGATCGGCACGACGCCGAGCGCGAGGAGGGCAACGAACCGACCGGTGAGCGTCACTTAGATCGGCACCTGCACCTGGGCGAGCACGGCACGCAGGATCGCGTCCACGGACACGCCCTCGAGTTCCGCCTCCGGCCGCAGCTGCACGCGGTGCCGCCAGACCGGCAGCACCATCGACTGCACATGGTCGGGGGTGATCGAGTCATAGCCGCTCAGCCAGGCCCACGCCTTGGCCGCGGCGAGGAGCGCGGTCGTGCCGCGCGGGCTGACGCCGAGCTTGACCGACGGGCTGCTTCTCGTTGCGCGGGCCAGGTCGACGATGTAGGCGAGAACGTCCGGACTGGCGCCCACGGATGCCACGGCGGCCTGGGCCGTCTTCAGCTCCTCCGCGCCGAGAACCGCGGTGACGCCCGCACCGGCCAGATCGCGGGGGTTGAAGCCCTCGGCGTGGCGCCGCAGCACCTCGAATTCCGCGTCGCGCTCCGGCACGTCGAGCACGAGCTTGAGCAGGAACCGGTCGAGCTGGGCCTCGGGCAGCGTGTAGGTGCCCTCATATTCGATCGGGTTCATGGTCGCCGCGACGATGAACGGGTCCGGTAGCGGGAGGGAGCGCCCGTCGACGCTGACCTGGCGTTCCTCCATCGCCTCAAGGAGGGCCGACTGGGTTTTCGGCGGGGTGCGGTTGATCTCGTCGGCCAGCAGGATGTTGGTGAAGACGGGGCCCTTGCGGAACTCGAAGTTGCCCACCCGGGCGTCGTAGACGAGTGAGCCGGTCACGTCGCCCGGCATCAGGTCCGGCGTGAACTGCACCCGTTTCGTCTCCAGGCTGAGCGAGTGGCTCAGGGACCGCACCAGGAGGGTCTTGGCGACGCCCGGCACACCCTCGAGCAGCACGTGGCCGCGGGCGAGCAGCGCGATGATCAGCCCGGTTACCGCGCCGTCCTGTCCGACGACGGCCTTGCCGACCTCGGTGCGGACTTGGGCGAGGGAGCCTCGCAGGGTATCGACAGGAGTATGAGTGCTCATGAGTCCATTCTTCCGGGTGGCAGGGGCGTGGTCGCGCGGGCCGTGGCCCGCTCAATTTCCTGGATGCGGTCGGAGAGGGCGACGAGATCGGAGTCGGATGCCGGAACGGCGTCCACCAGCACGGTCCGAACGTCGGCCGGCGGCCGGTCGACCACGGTGGCCACCATGGCGATCACATCGTCGAGGCTCGCCAGCCGCGACAACCCGACCTGGCCGGCGAGGCGCTGCACGGCGCCCACCCGCAGTGCGTCGAGGGCGCGCAGACGGGCGTTGCTGCGCGCGTAGAGCCGGGCCCGTCCTTCCATCGTCTCGCTGGCCCGCACGGTGACCGGCAGGTTCTCGGCGACGAGAGGCCCGAAGCGCCGCCCACGCCAGACGGCCGCGGCCACGGTGACCAGCACCAGCAGGATCAGGGTCGGGGTAACCCAACCGGGCGTCAGTTCGCCGAGCGACGGCGTTCCGGTTCCCGGCACATCGGCGATCGTTGGCAGGTACCAGACGAGGTCGTCCCCCGCGCCCAGCAGGTTGAGTGCGAGAGCGGCATTGCCGGCCTGGCCGATCTTCTCGTTGCTGAACAGGGTGCCGTCGGCGAGCAGGGTGAGGGTCCGGTCGGCGGTTGCCTGTTCGACCAGGGCGAAGGCGTTCTCTCCCGAGGTGAAGCATCCGCTCAGCTCGGCGTCGTCGGCCGGGATCGTGAGTGTGGAGCCGCCGGGGGAGAGCTTGTCGGCCTTGACCGCGGCCGCGACCGTGCAGGCGGCACGGGACACCGCGGTCTGGGACACGCCGCCGAAGCCCACCGAGGGGATCAGCGTCTGCAGCGCCAGGAAATCGGGGGAGGCCACCACCGTGCGCGGGGCCAGGGCGGACATCGCGCTCAGCTGGTCGTCGGTGAGGTAGCCGCTCTCGTCGAAGAAGAACACGGTGGGGTTGGCGGCGGCGCCGGCCAGGCTCCGCGCCTCCGCGAGGGTGTCGGCGGCGGTGACGTTGACACCCTGTCGGCGGAGTACCTCGACGAGCGCCCGCGCGCCGGCTGGGGCCGCGCTGTCGGCCTCGAGGGGCTTACCGCCCACGCCGCCGCCCGCAGCGAGGACGGTGCTGACGACGGCGACGATCAGTGCGCTGACGCCGGCGAGCAGCCAGTACCGCGCCCGGCGTCCGGCTTCGCGCAGGGTTGGTGTGGAGGAGACGGCGTTTTCGGCCGACTGTGAGGCCGTTTCGATGAGAAGACTCATGGCTGCTTCGTCGGGGCTGGGTCCTCGAGGTGCGGCGGCCGGGCGGCCCGCAGGTCGCTCTCGAGCGCCGCCAGGGCCAGGAAGCGCTGCTCGGTGCCGTCGACCCCCAGGTAGCGCACCCCGTCGAAGAGCTCGGCCGCCTCGCTCAGTCGCACCCGTTCGCCGGGAAAGGCCTCGGCGGCCCGCGCCGCGAAGGAGTGCGCGGTGGTGCCCGGCGTCACGATCAGGATGGTGCGCTCGGACAGTCCGCGCGCCAGCGCCCGGAACATCTCGGCACTCGCCAGATTCCAGTCCCGGTGGGAGGCGGCGGCCAGCGCGGCACGACGCAGGTCGGCGGCGCCGCGACGGTCGTCGACGCCGAAGAGGTCGGACGCGAGCCGGCTGCGCCGGTTGAGCCGGGGCAGGCCGAAAATGAGGAGGGCGGCGACGACCAGGACCACCACGGCCACGGTCAGGAGCAGGGGCACCCAGGCGGCGAAACCGTCGGCCGAGGGCGCGGTGAGGGAGGCGAACCAGTCCAGAATCGATGTCGAGAACCGGTCGAACCAGGTGGGCTTGGCGGCCTCGTACGGAGCCTTGGCCAGCTCTTCCCGCAGCCACTTCCGCGCTTCGGGCGCGCCGGGATCGACCGGTATCGCCGCCCGGATCACCGTGTGGATGTGCGACCCTGCGATCATGCTCAGGCAGTCTCCGAGGCGTGTGCCGGCTTCGACCGGTAGGGGTCTACACCGGCGCCGGCGGCCGATTCGACGAATCGGGCCAGCTCGAGGTCGAGGCCCTCCTTGCGCATCCGCAGATCGATGTAGATCAGGGCGGTCGCGGCCGACTGCACCACGGCTGCTACGGCGCCGAGCACCAGGCCGATGAGGATGGTCAGAACGTACAGGATCACTGACGGGAGGTACGCATCGAAGGCGGCGTTCGGGTCGACCACGGAGATGGCGGCACCGAACAGGAGCGACAGCGGCGTCGTCACAATCTGGGAGACGACGTTCACGACCGTCGCCACCAAGAACTGCACGCCGAACGTGCGCCAGAAGTAGCCGCGGGTCAGCGACCAGGACCGCCCCACCGCCGCCCGGATGCCGAGCCGTTCCAACACGATCATGCTCGGCACGAGCGAGGTCTTCGTGAACAGCCAGATGCCGAGCACGAGAAGGGCGACCGTACCGAGGATGCCGGTGACCACCGCCAGACCCACGCCCGCTCCGCCGAGGGAGACGAAGAACACCACCAGTCCGGCCACGAGGGCGATGGCCGCGATCAGGGCCGAACTCAGCATCAGGGTCCAGAGCACCAGCGGCCAGAGGCGCGGCAGCACGGCGCGCCACAGGGCGCCCAGCCGCAGCTTCTCTCCGAGCGTGGCCCGGGCCACCTCGATCACGATGACGCCCTGCAACAGAGCGGATGCGACCACCGCCAGAGCCAGCGGCACGATGGCCGAGAGCACAATGCTGAGGGTCGCGCCGGCCTCGAGCGCGTCGCGGTCCTCGAGTGGAGAGTTCTCCACCCGTGCGAGCGCGAAGTAGGAGACCAGACCCACGATGACGACGGCGATCAGGGCGACGCCCGCCTGAACGAGCAGCGCGCTGCCGAAGGTCGCCTTCGGGTTGCGACGCAGAACCTGGAACGGCGCCCACAGCAGGGTTCCGAAACCCAGCGGGCGCAGAGGGATCAGTCCCGGTCTGGGTGGGGGCGTCCAGGTCGGTGGGGGACCCCAGACCGGCGGCGTATTCGCGCCGGGAGCAGCGGTCGGTTTTGCCGGGGGCACAAAACCGGCGGGCGCGAGGGGCGGTTTTTGCTCGTCGCCGACCGGGATGCTGCGCCCGTCATCGGTCGGGGAGTGCCAGTTCTGCGGGTCGGTCACGAAACCTATGCTGGCATACCTCGGTGTGGAATGAGCGCGTTGAGCTTTCCTGCGGCGCCGTCGACTACTCTTGAGCCAGTGATTGCATGACTCACCGGGGTATTTTGGGTGACTGAGTGGAAAACGGTTTGATGAACGCACGCATTCTGGTCGTAGACGACGACACCGCGCTGGCCGAGATGATCGGCATAGTGCTGCACGCGGAGAGCTTCGAGCCGGTCTTCTGCGCCGACGGCTCCCTGGCCCTGGAGGTCTTTCGCGCCGTCAAGCCCGATCTGGTCCTGCTGGACCTGATGCTGCCCGGCCTCGACGGCATCGAGGTCTGCAGCCTGATCCGCGCCGAATCCGGCACGCCCATCATCATGCTGACCGCGCGAACCGACACGACGGATGTCGTGAAGGGCCTCGAGTCCGGCGCTGACGATTACATGGTCAAGCCGTTCAACCCGAAGGAACTGGTCGCCCGGATCCGCACGCGCCTGCGCCCGATTTCATCGGAGACCCCCGCCAACCTGCAGATCGGGGACCTGGTCGTCGATGCCGCCGGGCACGAGGTGCGGCGCGGTTCGCGGCAGATCAACCTCACCCCGCTCGAATTCGACCTGCTGCTGGCACTTGCGTCCAAGCCCCAGCAGGTCTTTACCCGGGAAATGCTCCTGGAGCAGGTCTGGGGCTACCACTACAAGGCGGACACCCGCCTCGTCAACGTGCACGTGCAGCGTTTGCGCGCCAAGGTCGAAGACGACCCGGACAACCCGCGCATCGTCATGACGGTGCGCGGGGTCGGCTATCGGGCCGGCGCGGCCGGCTAGGTTCCTCGTGTTCGGTGGCACCGGTAACGACCGCAGCGTGTGGCGGGACTGGCGGGACTGGCGGGACTGGCCGGCCAGGATCGGCGGACTGTGGCGTTCCTCGCTGCAGTTCCGCACGGTGACCATCACGGTGGCGCTGTCCGGGATGGCCATCATGGTGGTCGGGGTCTACATCTCCGCGAGTGTGGGCAACGACCTGTTTCAATCAAGACTGAACCAGGTGCTCGTCGACTCGAACCGGGCCACGACCGCCGCCCAGGGCATCTTCGACGCCTCCGACGCCGCGGACCGGGTGGAGGTGCAGACCCTGGTGGGCTCCGCCCGCACCCTGATTACCGCGGCATCCTCGTCCCAGATGATCGCCATCTTCCGGTCTCCCGGGCAGGACGCCTCCACTGTGGCGCCGCAGGACTCCTCGTCATTCGGTGATTCGACCGGCGTGATCACGCCCGCTCTCCGCCTCCAGGTGCAGGAGAAAGCCGGGGAGCAGTTTTGGCAGTCGGTGACGCTTGCGACGGATGACGGCGCGCTGGTTCCCGGCATCGTCGTCGGTTCCCAGCTCACCGTGCCGGTCGCCGGCCGGTACGAGCTGTACATCGGGTACAGCCTGGCCGACGCCGAGGCAACCCTGGCTTTCGTGCAGCGAACCCTCGGCATCGCCGGCCTGGTGCTGATCCTGCTGATCGGTGGCGTGACCTGGATTGTAGTGCGCTTCGTGGTCACCCCGATCCGCGTGGCCGCGGCCACCAGCGCGCGGCTGGCCTCCGGTGACCTCGGCGTGCGCATCCCGGAAAAAGGTGAAGACGTCATCGCGACGCTGGCCCGTTCCTTCAACGGCATGGCGGACAGCCTGCAGAGCCAGATCAAGGAACTCGCCGACCTGTCCGAGGTGCAGCAGCGCTTCGTGTCGGACGTCTCGCACGAGCTGCGCACCCCGCTGACGACGATCCGGTTGGCCGGCGACGTTCTCTATGACCACCGTGCCACGTTCCCGCCGGCGGTCGAACGCACGGCCGAGCTCCTGCACACGCAGGTCGAGCGCTTCGAGCTGCTGCTGAGCGACCTGCTCGAGATCAGCAAATACGACGCCGGGTCGGTGCAGCTGGAGACTGAGCCCACGAACCTGGTGCACCTGGCCGAGGACGCCATCGAAGGGTTGCGCTCGCTCGGCGACTCCAAGGGCACGGTGCTGACCCTGGTGGCACCGGGCGGGCACCTCGACGCGGACGTCGATCCCCGCCGCATCCGCCGCATCATGCACAACCTGATCGGCAATGCCATCGAGCACGGAGAGGGCAAGCCGATCATCGTGTCCGTCGACAGCAACGAGAGCGCGGTGGCCCTGTCGGTGCGCGACTACGGCATGGGTATGAGCCAGGCCGAGATGGCCCACGTTTTCGACCGGTTCTGGCGGGCCGACCCGTCGCGCAAGCGCACCATCGGCGGCACCGGCCTCGGCCTGTCGATCTCCCTCGAAGACGCCGTCGTGCACGGCGGCTGGCTGCAGGTCTGGTCGCACCCGGGGGAGGGGTCGTGCTTCCGGCTGACCCTGCCGCGCAGCGCGAACGGAACGCTGTCGAGCTCGCCGAGCCCGCTGCCCCCGGCCGATGCAGGCGGCGGCACGGCCGCCGGAGAAACGGGAGGGCACTATGCGTAGTCGAACCCGGATGTTCGCTGGCCTGGTCGCGCTCGCGGTGGCCCTGACCGGATGCGCGGGAATCCCGCGCGACGGAGGCGTGCGCGCGGGGCAGACCGTGCAGCCCGGCGCCACCCCGGCACCCGTGTTCCTGCCCTCGCGACCGCAGAAGGACGCCACCCCCGAGGCGATCCTGCGCGGCTTCATCGACGCGGCGACGAGCCCCGACAACGACTACGCGATAGCGCGGGAGTTCCTGGCTCCGAACTACAGCAGCTCCTGGGAGCCCGACTCCGGGGTGACCATCGACGACGCCACCGGGCGCAGCATCGTCTCCGTCGGCGAGGGTCAGATGCAGTTCTCGGTGAATCCGGTCGCCGAGGTGGATGAGCGCGGCGAGTACCGCGAGGTCGAGTCGCCCACCGCGGTGGCGTTGCGCTACCAGTTCGTGCAGGTCGGCGGCCAGTGGCGCATCGGCGCGGCCCCGAACGGCACGGTCGTCGATCGGAATATCTTTCAAGATGTCTTCACCGCCCAGGCGCTCTACTTCTTCGACCCGGGCTTTAGCTACCTGGTGCCCGATCTGCGCTGGTACCCGCGCAGTGGGGCTACTCTGACGAAGATCGTCAACGGACTGCTCGACGGCCCGAGCCCCTGGTTCACCGGAGCCGTCGTGACGGCGTTCCCCGACGGCACCAAGCTCACCGCCGATGCCGTGCAGGTCATCGCCAGGGACGCCAAGGTCGACCTCAACAGCGAAGCGCTGAACGCCGACCGGGTCACCCTGCAGCGAATGAAGGCCCAACTGTCCAACAGCCTTCCGCCCGGGCTGTCCGCCACCATCACCGTCAACCGCAACCTGCAGGACATCGCCGAGTTGAGTGCGAACGCCCCGACCGCGAATTCCCGCGTCGACGCCCGGGCGCTGATCCTGCGCGAGGGCGAATTCGGATTCCTGGCGGCAAGCGGTTCCTCGATCAGCCCGATCGCCGGATTGTCCGGCTCGATCGTCGCCCTGGACCCGACCTCCGTCACCCTCTCGCCCGGTCAGACCGCGGCCGCGGTGCTGACGGGAGCGGGAGTGTACGGCGTCAGGGTCGGTGACGACCCGGTGCAGCTCGATCCCCGCCAGGGGCTGATCGCGCCTGCCATCGACAATTACGGCTTCGTCTGGTCGGTGCCCGCCGCCCGCCCCGGTGAACTGTTCGTGTACGGCCCGAACGGCGAAGCGACCGCCGTCCCTACACCGTGGCCGGAAGTCTCGGCGATCCAGTCGTTGCGCGTGTCGCGGGACGGCACTCGGCTGATCGCCCTGCTCCAGTCGGGCAATGACAGCCGATTTGTCGTCAGCGCCATCACCCGGGACAAGAGCACCCCGGTCGCGCTGGGCGACGCGGTGCTTCTGGCCGCGCCGGGAGGCACGGCCGTGGACGCGGCCTGGATCGACGGACTCACCGTGGCCTGCCTGACCCGCCTCCCCAGCGGTGAGGGACGGATCGTGGCCTTGCAGCTGGGTGGACTCACCACGCGCCTCGAGTCCGCGCCGGACAGCGTCACCATGGTCGGCAGCAACAACCTGCGCGACCTGCGTGCGCTCTCGTCCACGGGCGGTCTCCTGGTGCAGCGCGGTGCCGGCTGGCAGGAACGACTCGGCGGTGTCACCCTCCTGGCCACCCAGCAGGGCATCGGCGGGTAGCCCCTCCACCGATCGTGCGGAAGCCGGTTCTGCACCGGTTCGAGCCCCGCGCCCGGGCCGGCCGGGCCTGGCCCCACGATGGCGGGATGCGCCCTCCAGCCGGCCTCTCCCGGGCTGCCCTCGACGCGTGGGCAGTTCTGATGCCCACCGAGTGCAGCGGCTGCGGCATGCCCGACCGGGCCCTGTGCGGGGTCTGCCGGGCAGCCCTGGCACCGCGGGCGCACAGCTCCGAACGATCGGGTGTCCTGGTGTGGTCCGCTTTGGACTACTCCGGCGTGGCCAGGCGGGTCCTGGGAGCGTTCAAGGACGGTGGCCGAACGGATGCCGCCGGCGCGCTGGCCGGTCCGCTCCGGGTCGCCGTGGCTGCGGCGCTGGCCACGATACCGGAGGGTGTCGGGGTGCACCTCGTGACCGTCCCCTCGTCACAGCAGGCGTGGCGCATCCGTGGCTATCACCCGGTGGAGCTGCTGCTCCGTCACTCGGGGCTCCGGCCGACTCGGTTGCTCCGTACCGTGGGCGAGACGCAGGACCAGGTCGGACTGGGCAGCGCAGAGCGAGGCCGGAATCGAACGGGTTCGCTGGTCGCGAACCGGTCGCTGTCCGGCCTCCGTATCCTGGTCGTCGACGACATCCTGACCACTGGGGCAACCGTGCTCGAGGTGCGACGTGCCCTGCTCGCTGCGGGCGGCGAGGTCGTCGGCGTGGCCACTCTGGCGGAAACACGGCGTCGTTTCCCCGTTGCCGAAAGTACATCGAAAACAGATTGACAAAAGGCTGTGACTTATCCGGCGCGCACGGCTACGGTGGGTCGTGAAGGCGCGTAATAATCGCCCAGATACGGGCGGTTCGCCAGATCTGGAGGTCGTCATGGAAATTAACATCGTTGGACGAAACCTAGGGATCACTGATCGTTTCCGCGAGTATGCCACCGAGAAGGCCGAGAAGGTCGCCGGTCTTGCCGATAAGGCGCTGGCTCTCGAGATCAAGCTGAGTCGCCACCGGGAGAAGAACGGTGCCACGGGCAACGACCGGGTCGAACTGACCCTGATCGGCAAGGGGCCGATTGTTCGAGCCGAAGCCGACGGCTCCGACAAGTACGCGGCGTTCGACGTCGCCCTGGGGCGCTTGCTCGAACGGGTGCGCCGTGCCAAGGACCGCCAGAAGCTGCACCGCGGCGGGGCCCACCGTCCCATCTCGTTGCACGACGCGGCATCCGTCGATTTCAGCGTGGTCGACATCAAGCCGGCCGACGCCGAGGTGCTCGAGCGGGTGCGCACTGGAGCAATCCCCGTCGTGAACGCGGAGACGCCGGCAACCGAAGAACCGGACGACGTCTACAACCCCGTCGTCATCCGCCGCAAGGTTTTCGCGGCCGCACCGATGACCGTCGACGACGCCCTCTACTTCATGGAACTCGTCGGCCACGACTTCTACCTGTTCCAGGATGCCGTAACCAAGCGTCCGAGCGTCGTCTACCGTCGCAAGGGCTGGGACTACGGCGTGATCGAACTGGACGAGAACGCCGATGAGGCCGGGGAGGTCGTGCCGCCCTCTCGGGAGCGCAGCAACTGACCATCCAGCCTTGTTATAGTTGCCGCATGCCGGACGTTGTGAGCGTGCGGCAACGACGACAGGCGTGTGCACACGCCGTGACGACTAGTGGAGTGCATTCGTGGCCTCAATTCTGGAAAAAGTACTTCGTGTTGGTGAAGGGCGTCTGCTGCGCCGTCTCGAGCAGTATGCGAAGGCCACCAATGCGTTGGAAGATGACTTCAGCCACCTCACCGATGAGGAGTTGAAGAACGAGACCGTGGTGCTGCGTGAGCGCTACTCGGGCGGTGAGTCGCTGGACGACTTACTGCCCGAGGCGTTCGCCGCCGTGCGTGAAGCCTCGACCCGCACCCTGGGACTGCGCCACTTTGATGTGCAGCTGATGGGCGGGGCGGCCCTGCACCTCGGCAACATCTCCGAAATGAAGACCGGTGAGGGCAAGACCCTCGTGGCCACGACGGCGGCCTACCTGAACGCCATCACCAGCCGCGGCGTGCACATCATCACGGTCAACGATTACCTCGCCAGCTACCAGAGCGAGCTGATGGGTCGCGTGTTCCGTGCCCTCGGCATGACCACCGGCTGCATCCTGTCCGGCCAGACGCCGGCCCAGCGCCACGAGCAGTACCTGGCCGACATCACCTACGGCACGAACAACGAGTTCGGGTTCGACTACCTGCGCGACAACATGGCCTGGCAGTCCTCCGACATGGTGCAGCGCGGGCACTACTTCGCCATCGTCGATGAGGTCGACTCGATCCTGATCGACGAGGCGCGCACGCCCCTGATCATCTCCGGTCCTGCCTCCGGCGAGGCCAACCGTTGGTTCACCGAGTTCGCGAGCCTGTCGACCAAGCTCATCCCCGACGTCGACTTCGAGGTCGACGAGAAGAAGCGCACCGTGGGCGTGCTGGAACCCGGCATCGAAAAGGTCGAGGACTACCTCGGCATCGACAACCTCTACGAGTCCGCGAACACCCCGCTGATCTCCTTCCTGAACAATGCGATCAAGGCCAACGCCCTGTTCAAGAAAGACAAGGACTACGTCGTGATGAACGGCGAGGTGCTGATCGTCGATGAGCACACCGGGCGCATCCTGATGGGCCGTCGCTACAACGAGGGTATCCACCAGGCGATCGAGGCCAAGGAGGGCGTCGCGGTCAAGGCGGAGAACCAGACCCTGGCGACGGTCACCCTGCAGAACTACTTCCGGCTCTACTCGAAGCTGTCCGGCATGACCGGTACCGCGGAGACCGAGGCGGCCGAGTTCATGAGCACGTACAAGCTCGGCGTGGTGTCCATCCCCACGAACAAGCCGATGAAGCGCATCGACCAGTCAGACCTGATCTACAAGAACGAAGAGGCCAAGTTCGGCCAGGTCGTCGAGGATATCGTCGCCCGGCACGAGAAGGGGCAGCCGGTCCTGGTCGGCACGACGAGCGTCGAGAAGAGCGAATACCTGTCGCGCTTGCTCGCCAAGAAAGGCGTGCGGCACGAGGTGCTCAACGCCAAGAACCATGCCCGGGAGGCCGCGATCGTCGCGCAGGCCGGACGTCTGGGCTCGGTGACCGTCGCCACCAACATGGCCGGTCGAGGCACAGACGTCATGCTCGGCGGCAACGCCGAGTTCCTCGCCGTCGCCCAGATGAACGCGAAAGGCCTGAGCCCGGTCGAAACCCCCGAGGACTACGAGACCGCTTGGGACGACGTGTTCGACGCCGTCAAGGCCGAGGTCGCCGTGGAAGCTGCGAAGGTCGTCGACGCCGGCGGCCTGTACGTGCTCGGCACCGAACGGCACGAGTCGCGCCGCATCGACAACCAGCTGCGCGGTCGCAGCGGACGCCAGGGTGACCCGGGCGAGAGCCGCTTCTACCTGTCGCTGACCGACGACCTGATGCGCCTCTTCAACGCCGGCGCAGCCGAGAGCCTGATGGGCCGCCAGGGGATTCCCGACGACATGGCGATCGAATCCAAGGTCGTCAGTCGAGCCATCCGTAGCGCGCAGGCGCAGGTCGAGGGCCGCAACGCCGAGATCCGCAAGAACGTGCTCAAGTATGACGACGTTCTGAACCGTCAGCGCGAGGCGATTTACGGCGACCGCCGGCACATCCTGGAGGGCGACGACCTCCATGAGCGCACGCAGCGCTTCCTGGAAGACGTCGTCGACGAGGTCCTCGAGGTGCACACAGGCGAAGGCAACGGCGACGACTGGGACTTCGATGCCCTGTGGACCGAGCTCAAGACGCTGTACCCGGTGGGACTGACCATTGACGAGGTCGTTGCCGAGGCCGGCAACCGCGGCAAGATCAACCGCGACTTCATGCGCCGTGAGATTCTCTCGGATGCCAAGGTCGCTTACCTGCACCGAGAAGAGTCGCTGGGTTCACCGGCGATGCGTGAACTCGAGCGCCGCGTCGTCTTGTCGGTCATCGACCGCCGCTGGCGCGAGCACCTTTACGAGATGGACTATCTGAAGGACGGCATCGGCCTGCGCGCCATGGCCCAGCGCGACCCCCTGGTGGAGTACCAGCGCGAGGGCTTCGTCATGTTCCAGCAGATGATGGGCCAGATTCGCGAGGAGACCGTCGGTTTCCTGTTCAACCTCGAGGTCGAGGTCAGCCAGGCCCCCGGCGCCGTCGCCGGTCCCATCGTCGCCGCCAAGGGACTCGCCCCGGCCGCGGCCGCGGGTGAGAAGCTCAGCTACACCGCCCCGAGCGATTCGGGCGGAGTCGAAGTACGCAACCAGCGCGGACAGATCCAGCAGGCCGCTACCGACCGTGCCCGCCGGGCGAGCGCCGCGGCTCCCGCCGATGAGGCGGAGACGGACGTGGTGGCCGGACCGCCCCAGCGCGGCGCGTTCGGCCAGCGCGGCGACGACTCGAAGCCCGTTCCGGTCAATCGCTCCGAACGGCGCGCTCAGGGCAAGAAGTAGCCCGGTCAGGTCCGTGCGCCTTCATCGAACGATGGAGGCGCTCCCGGGGCCCAGAGCCGCCCGCACCGCGTGGATGCCGTTCATCACGGCGGGGCTCCGCGTCCGGTAAGCGAATTCGACGGAGATTCTCGGATGAAACTGCCTTTTCGGAGTTTTTAGAGTCGATTCCGGCGAAATCTCCGTCGAATTCGTTCGGGCTGCGCGGCGGAGTTCGACGGGGATCCGAACCGCTCGAGCGCCGCCGCGCATCCGGCGGGTCTTGTGGCCAGCATGGGAGAATCGACCCGCCGGGCCGGACCTCCGCGCTGGTCCCGCACTGGTCCGCAGCGGTCACACACGTTCGAGTCGCGTCGCGCTTCACTGCGCGCCTACCTCGGCAGTGGGAACAATCCCCTTGGAGCGCGCCCCCGGGGCGAGGGCTCATTTCTCCCGCGGAGCCGGTTGTCACAACACGTTGATAGCGCTGGCCCGCCAGCGTTGGTCCATCCCTTCCAGGCGCAGGGCCACGGCGCGAACGCGAACCTTACTGTGCACCATCACGACGGCCTCGATCACGCCGTCTCGCGGCTCGGAAATCGTGACCCGCCCGATCGTGAACGCGGGCCGCTGGGCCTTCTGCCCCTTGACGGCGCGCGCCCGTGCCGAGAGCACCACCCGTTTCAGCAGGTGCCGGTAAACGTCGTCGCTGACCCACCGGGCGAGCTGGTCGAGCTCTCGGGCGCCGGCAAGCACCTCGATCACGCAGCGGGTGAGGTTGATCAGCAGTGGCTCCGGGTCTGGCAGCTGGTCCCTGCTGCTCGGTTGGTGGCCGAAGAAGTCGTCCTGGACGAACTTGTTGTCCCTTGACCGGGGTTGGCGTGCCGGGGTGTTGGCTGGATCGCTCATGACTCCTCCGAGGTGCGTGAGTCCGCTGCCGGCGGCACACCTGCCGTGGCAATCGGGTGGTTCAAAGGGTTCGGGTGGATCCGGCGTGCGATGGAGCAGACATTCGGTGGAGCAGGTGTTGGCGAGGGTCAGGCACCCCCACGCGGGGGGTACGGGCCGTGCTCGACACTCAATCAGCCGGGGACGGTGGTGTCGAGTGCTTTTAAGACCTGTGGATAACCCGGGCAGGATGTTGGTCGTGCGGGCTAACTTCGGGACTGTGCGCTGGGACAACCTTTTCGACGACCTCGAGGGGCAGCTCGAACACGAGTTGCACGCCGAGGAGATCGACCTGCGCGCCGAAGAAGAACGGTTGCGGCTGGGTCGGCTGTCTCTGCGTAACCGATTGACCAACCTCGCGCGCACTCCCGCCGTCGCCGCAGATCCCCGGAAAGGATCAGAGCCCTGGACCGGGTCGGTCCCCGGTGCGGGTGTGCTGCGGATCGTGCTCGCGACGGGGGAGACGATCGCCGTGCGGCCGACCACATTCGGGCGGGATTGGCTGGCGGGTGACCTGCTGGACTCCGTCTCCGCCGGTTCCCAGTGCGTGCTCCCGCTGGCCGCCGTGGCCGGGGTCGTCCTGCGCCGGGGGGAGATCCCCGGATCGCTCGGCACCGAGCCCGAATCCGCAGCCCGGGTCGTGGACCGCATCGGCCTGGCGTTCGTGTTGCGAGACCTCTGCCGACGGCGCTCCAACTTGGAGGTGCACACCCGTGCGGGTGTGCTCCCCGGCACCATCGACCGGGTGGGCCGGGACCACATCGACCTGGCCCTGCACGCGCCGGGTACCCTGCGCCGCGAAGCGGAGGTGCACCAGTACCGCATCGTGCCGGTAGGCGAGATCCAGCTCGTACGGCTGCCCTAACCCTCTGGCCAAACCCTCTGGCCAAACCCTCTGGCCTAACCCTCTGGCCTAACCCTCTGGCCTAACCCTCTGGCCTAACCCTCTGGCCTAACCCTCTGGCCTAACCCTCTGGCTTAACCCTCTGGCCTAACCCTCTGGCCTAACCCTCTGGCCTAACCCTCTGGCCTAACCCTCTGGCCTAATCCTCTGCGCCAACGCTCTGCGCCAACGCTCTGCGCCAACGCTCTGCGCCAACCGTCTGCGCCAACCGTCCGCGCTGAGCCGCCGTGCCTTTCGCGTTCACAGCCCGCAGCAACTCGTCCGAACGAATTCGACGGAGATTTGAGTCTGAACAGCCCGTTTGGGCCCGAGAACGGTTGTTTGACCAAGAATCTCCGTCGAATTGGTTCAACGCCGGGGACAGCGGTCCGCCTGGATGAGCAGCGTGCCCCCGTGCGGTCAGCCCTGACCCTCCGGGAGCGGCACAACCACACGACGAGGATGCATCAATCTAGCCGGGTCAGTCGTCGGGACGGATGATCGTGCCGCCGGACAGCTCGGGGATGTTCCCGAAGTCCGACTGCTGCCACAGCGACATGCGCCGGGCCTCTTCGTACTTGGCCTCGATGAAAGACTCGAGCACGATCCGTTCGACCCGCCACACGCCCGCGCTGCCGGCCCCGATCGTGCCTGCGCCGCCCGCCGGGGTGCTCTGGGTGCCGAGCCGGATGGCCGGCAGCTCACCGGTGCGCACCAGCTCCAGCACCTCGGCCACCGTCAACGAGAGGATCTCCGCGGTGTCGGCCAGGGTGAGGAACCGGCCCACACTGGAAGCAGCCCCGGAATCGTTCATGGATCGATTATCCGTCGGCGGGCGGGCCCTAATCGGGGCGGAGTGAGGCTGTGGATAACTTTCCCGCGTGGGGGCGAAGACGACCACGATGGACGTCGAGGCGGATTCCCGGGTCAAACGGAGTTTCGAGTCGAAACTATTGAGTCGGCACCATCGATCCGGCTCCATCGA
The DNA here is from genome assembly GCF_004402465.1 of Cryobacterium sp. TMT2-14. Classification (NCBI taxonomy): domain Bacteria; kingdom Bacillati; phylum Actinomycetota; class Actinomycetes; order Micrococcales; family Microbacteriaceae; genus Cryobacterium; species Cryobacterium sp. TMT2-14. The sequence continues at coordinate 19,036 of NZ_SOFV01000011.1, forward strand.
GTCAGCACCAATTGAGTCAGTATTGGGGAGGCAGGCGCCCGTGAGCAAGACCGCCAGGAACGCACGACCGAAATTCTGGTTCGATCCGCGATTCGCGATCGGGCTGGCGCTCGTGGTCGCCGCCGTCGGAGGCGTCTATCTGATCGTCTCCGCCGCCGACCGGTCCACGGCCGTGTTCACCGCGCGCTCGGCGCTCGCCGTCGGGGACCGAGTGGAGGCATCCGACCTCGTGGCCACGCAGGTGCGGCTTGGTGTAACGGGAGACCTGTACGTGACCCCCGACGGGCTGCCGGATGACGGGCTGGTCGTCACCCGCACTATCGCCGCCGGGGAACTCGTGCCTGCGTCCGCGGTCGGGCGCACCGCCGGCACTGAGGTCACGAGCGTGGTCGTTGAGCTGACCAGCGCCCTGGCCTCGAACATCGGTCCCGGCTCCGTGGTCGACGTCTGGTCCGCCCGCAAAACGGACCCGAACACGTTCGGGCCGCCGACGGTGCTCGTCGACCAGGCCGCGGTCGTGCGTCTGGTCGAGCCCACGGGGCTCGAGGCGGGAGGCGGCATCCGAACACTTGAGATCCTGGTGCCGAAGGGAGCCGTCGCGGCGGTGCTGGAGTCCATCGCGAACCGCGACGCCATCGCGGTTGTGCCCGTCAACGCACCGCTGGAGAAGTAAACGTGGCCACCATCGCACTGGCACTCGACCGGAACACCGAAGACCGTCTGCTGATCGACATCATCGAGCAGGGCCATGTGATCGTGGCGCGTTCGACGACTGCGGGCGAAGTGATCCTCGCCCTGCGGCAGCGCGCGCCCGAGGTGGTGATCGTCGGAGCCGGCCGCAGCACGCTCACGGCCGAGCTGATCACCGCCTGCGACGCCCACGGCGCCCGGGTGATCGCGCTCGCCGCCAACGACCAGGACCGACGCAATGCGGCCGGGCTCGGCCTCTTCGACGTGGTCGACGCCGCCGCCGACTGGGCCGAGACTGAGGCGCTGATCGGCGCCGGGGTCGCCATTCCGCTGCGGGTCGGCGATCCGGCGGGCTTGCCCGGCACAAAACGGCAGGGCACGGTCATCGCCGTCTGGGGGCCGGCCGGCGCCCCGGGGCGCACCACTCTGGCGATCAACATCGCGGCGGAGATCGCCGCTGCCGGGCATACCGTCGCCCTGGCGGACATCGACACCTACAGCGGTTCGGTGGCGCCGAGCCTGGGGATGCTCGACGAGGCGCCGGGCTTCGCCGCTGCGTGCCGCCTGGCCGGCTCGGACAGCTTCACCCGGTCCGAATTTGAGCGCATCGCGCAGCGCTACAACTCACCGCAGGGAGCCTTCTGGGTGCTCACCGGCATCGGGCGGCCGTCGCGCTGGCCCGAGCTCTCCACCGAGCGGGTGACGCGCACCATCAACGCGCTCCGTATCTGGGTCGACTACGTCGTGCTCGACACTGGGTTCAGCCTTGAGAGCGACGAGGAGATCTCCAGTGACCTGTTCGCCCCGCGCCGCAACGCGGCCACCCTGACGGGTCTCGGACTGGCTGACCACGTCGTCGCCTGCGGCCTCGCCGACCCGGTCGGGATGGCCCGGTTCCTGCGCGCCTGGGTGGACCTGGCCGAGGTGGTCACGACCGATCAGGTCAGCGTGGTCATGAACCGGGTGCGCCGGGGCGCGGTCGGGCTGGATGCGAACGGGCAGGTCGTATCGGCGCTCCGCCGGTTCGGCGGCATCGAGTCGCCGATCCTGGTGCCGCAGGACCAGGTGTCCACGGATGCGGCCATCGTCGCCGGGCGCACGCTGCGGGATGCCGCGCCGAAGTCCCCGGCGCGCACCAGCATCCGTCGCTTCGTGCGCACGGAGCTGCTGCCGGTGCCCGCGCCCGCCACGGGGCGACGGCGCCGGGAATCGAGATGGCGCCGGCCAGCGGTGGCCACCTGAGCCCACCGTTGGCGTCGAATCCCGCGTCGAACCCCGCGTCGACTTGCGCGTCGACCCTTGTGCCGACCCCGGTGCGGAAGGCCGCACCGGCGCTCATTCCTGAAGCGGGATCACCTCAACCCGGTCGCCGGGGCCCGTGACGACCAGCACCCGCTTTCCGGTTACGCCGGTGAGGGCCTGGGCGAGATGCTCCACCGTTGCCGAGCTACCGGCGCCGTCGGCGCGCTTCAGCACGAAGACGGCCGCGCCTCCGGTCGCTGCGCCGATTGCGAGGCTGAGGGGTTCCGGGTCGGCGTCCGTTACCAGGAGCACGCGGCCGATGGTGCGCGCCGGCTGCGGGGCCTCTGCACTCACGGAGCGGTCTCGTCGCCAGACAGCGAAATGATACCCAGCGGCGAGGCCGGTGGCTACCAGCAGCCCCAGCGAGGCCCGCACCCGGTCGATCACGCTGTCCCCGGTGAAGTCGCCGAGGGCGAACTCGAAGAGCCGGTAGCCGATCACCAGAAGCGTCACGATGGCAACGACCGCGCTCACGCCGAACACCAGGATCAGGTACACCCTTCGTCCCGTGGAGCGGACCTCCGCGGGGGAGAGCGGCGTCGTAGGCTGCCAGGCCAGCCACCACACCGGGCCGCCGACGACGAGGGCGCTGATGCCGCCCAGCAGGAGGGTTCGGGTTCCTGAACCGGCGAGCGGGGTGGTCGTGGCGGCGAGGATCGCGTTCACGACCACGCCCAGCCCGGAGGCCGCGGCCACGAGACCCACGCCGGAGGTCACAAGCTTCGTCGCCACCCTCGTCGTGTCCGACCGGGCCAGGGTCAGGCCCCGGTGGTAGCTCCAGACGAGTGCGCCGATGAAGGCGACCGAGACGCCGAAACCCAGTAGGTCGAGGATGTCGGTGACCGGGTCGGTGCGGTCGAAGGCCAGTCTGAGCAGCAGGAACACCACGGTTCCGATCCCGCTCAGCGTCAGGATGGCCGCCCCGGCCACGCCGACGGCCACGACCATTAGATCGGCGAGGCCGCCGCGCAGGTCGCAGGCCTGGCTGCGGATCCAGTGCCACCACCAGATGACCAGCCCGCCGGCGAACCAGATGAGCGCCTGGAGGGTCAACTCCCACCAGGGTTCGCCCGGGGTGAGGCTCGGTGCGGCGTCGACGGCGGCGTCGACGGCGGCGTCAAGAAGAGAGCTGAGGGCCGTGACGGCGCCGCCCACCGCGATCACGAGACCGAAGACGGAACCGAGGATCGGGGCCACGGTGACCAGCTGGGTGGGGCTCTTCTCCTCGTGCCGGGACATCCACAGGTGCCAGACCCACACGCCGGCCCAGACCACTCCGGTGGCGAAGAGACGCGGTTGCCAGTCCCCGCGCACGAGCACGGCCGCCGTGGTCAGCAGGGCGGTGCTGAACGTGACAAGGGAGACCGTATACAGGCCGGCCAGGTAGAGCCCCCAGGCGACGGATGATCGTTCCGCGCCGTCCATTCGGCGCCACAGCACCCACCAGAGTACGGCCGCGAACGGGCCGGCGATGAGGGTGAACGCGAGCGAGCGGGCGAGCCCGGTGATGTCGCTGGAGGCAAGTGCGTTGCCGGTGTCGAGGAGGCGCCCGAGCAGTCCGCTCACTCCGATGGCGGCAATCACGACCAAGGCGAAGAGCAGAATGTATACGATCACCCGGCGTACCGTGGGCTGGCCCGCGCTCTCCCCGGATGGCGTCGATTTGCGCACCGCGATCACGATGCCGGCGATACCACCGCCGATCACCAGGACGGCAACCAGCAGCACCACGCTGACCATCAGGAACCGGCCTTCGGATTCGGGCAAATGTTGAGTTCGTAGGGGGCGTCATCGATCAACCACGTGCCGTCGACGGCCACCAGGTCGAAGACACCCTGGGTCTCGTACTCGTCGGCTCCGAAGGGGCCGCTGCCGTAGGAGGTGACGATGGACACCTTCACGTCGGCCGACTCGGCCCGCTCGGTGGTCGACACGAGAGTGACCCGCATGTTGTCGGTGGGGCCTCGGTCGAAGTCCTCGCAGCCATTGAAAGCGTCCTCGGTGAGGTACGCGCCAGCGGCCTGCTCGTCGCCGTCGATGACGGCCGCGGAATAGTCCTGGACGAGGCCTTCCGGGGTGTCGGCGTCAAGCTGTTCGGGTTCGCCGCCGGTGAAGACGACGACGAGGGCGATGACCACCAGCGCTCCGATCACGGACAGTAGGACAACCAGGGTCCGATCGGGCTTTCCATTTGCTGTGCTCATCTGTTCAGCATGGCCCAAACTACGAGACGGCACCACGACGGCGGTGGCACGTGTCCGGGGGACCTAGGCTATTGCTGTGTCGACGCTCAGTAATCTCGTACTTGCCCAGGGCCGCAGCAGTGCGGAGGATGTGGACTGGCTCCATATGCTTGTCGCGGATGGCCAGCTCCTGGCCGATCTCGCCTTCGCGGACATCGTCGTGTGGGTGCCCAGCAGCACCGGGAGCTTCGTGGCCGTCGCCCACGCCAGGCCGTCGAGCGCCGCCACCCTCTTCTATCGTGACTTCGTCGGGCAGAGCATCAAGGTCGAGTGGCGACAGCAGGTCACCGAGGCTTTCGAAACGGCGAGGATCGTCGACACCACGGCCCCCGACTGGTACGAGGAGACCCCTACCCGGGTTCGCGCGATCCCGGTGCGGCGGCGGCTCAGTTCCACGGGTTCCCAGATCTCGGACACGCCGGTGGCGGTGCTCACCCGGCACACCAACCTGAGTGAGGCGCGCACGCCGAGCCGGCAGGAGCTGACCTTCAACGACTGCGCCAATGACCTCTTCGCCATGATCGCGTCCGGCGATTTTCCCGATCTGGGCGCCCCCACCGGCCCGAGGCGCGGCGCCCCGCGCGCCTCGGACGGACTCATCCGTCTCGACGTCGACGGCGTGACCACGTTCGCGAGCCCGAATGCCCTCTCCGCCTTCAACCGAATGGGGTTCGCCGACGAGCTGGAGGGCGAGTCCCTCGCCGAGGTGACCACGAGCCTGCTCACTGGAACGGCGGTTGTCGACGAGACCCTGCCGCTCGTGGTCACCGGCCGGGCGCCATGGCGCACCGACGTGGAGGCCCGCGGCGTGACGGTCTCGCTGCGTGCCATCCCGATCCGCAACCGGGGCGAACGGATCGGAGCCATCGTGCTCTGCCGGGACGTCACCGAGCTGCGGCACCAGGAACGTGAGCTGATCACGAAGGATGCCACCATCCGGGAGATTCACCACCGGGTCAAGAACAACCTGCAGACGGTGGCCTCGCTCCTGCGGATCCAGGCGCGCCGCACGCATTCCGACACGGCCAGGGAAGCGCTCAACCAGGCGATGCGCCGCGTGGCCGCCATCGCCGTCGTGCACGACACACTTTCCGAGGGCCTCAGCCAGAAGGTCGACTTCGACGTGGTGTTCGACCGGGTGTTGCTGCTGATCATGGAGGTGGCGTCCGCGCACAACACGACGGCGCATCCGAAGTCGTCCGGCAGTTTCGGCATTCTTCCCAGCGCCTACGCGACGCCGCTCGCCCTCGCGCTGACAGAGCTCGTGACGAACGCCGTCGAGCATGGGCTGGCCGGACGCGAGGGGGAGGTGTCGATCGAGGCCGAGCGTAACGAGGAGACCCTCACCGTGCGGGTGCGGGACAACGGCACGGGCCTGCCGGAGGGCAAGGTCGGGTCGGGACTCGGAACCCAGATCGTGCGCACTCTGATCCAGGGAGAGCTTAGCGGCAGTATCGACTGGCACACCATGATGGGCAGCGGCACCGAAGTGACCATCGAGATCCCGCTGCGGTACATGCGCGAAGCGTAGGGCCGGGCGCGGGGTGACGCCGTGGGGTGTCGCCTCGGGTTCCGAGCGCGTCGCGCGCAACGAAGAAAGGCCCGGCTGTTCAGCTAGGCCTTTCTCTGTGAACCCGTGGTGCGGGGGGGGGGTGCTAGGACGCGCGCCGGGCCCGGGCCGCGCGTCGCTTGAGCGCGCGACGCTCGTCTTCGCTCAGTCCACCCCAGACGCCGGAGTCTTGTCCGGTTTCGAGGGCGTACTGCAGACACACCTCGGTGACGTTGCAACGGGCGCAGACCGACTTGGCCTTCTCGATCTGGTCCACAGCGGGGCCAGTATTACCGACCGGAAAGAAGAGTTCCGGGTCGGCGGTGAGGCAGGCAGCTTTGTCGCGCCAGTCCATAGGGGTGCTCCTTTATTGCAGGGATGCCTGGCCGATTGGCCGAAGATGAAAGGCTGCCGATTGCAGGAAGGGTAGTAGATCTACTCGTTCAGATCGACTCACGTCCCTGTGAGCGTCAACCGGGCCTCAAAAATGATCGCATAATGGTGGAGTCAAATCAATAGTTTTGAATGGGATATCTCTGTGAATGCACGGTCAGACCACAGCGGCGACGACGAGAACCAGGCCGGCCGGGTGCGTCGGCCGGGGACCGTGCTGCTCCTCGCCGCGATCCTCTGCGCGGAGGCGGCCCTCCTCTGGGTCGCGGTCGCGTGGCTCATTCTCGAGTTGCTGATCGCGACGCCGACCTCCCTGGCCACGGCCCTCGCCATCCTGGTGCTGGTGCTGATCGCCGCGTCCTGGGTAACCGCCATCGCGGTCAACTCCCTGCGGCGCCGGTCCTGGATCCGGGGCGCTGCCGTCACCTGGCAGATGGTGCAGATCGCCGTCGCCATCGGCTCCTTCCAGGGGTTCTACGCCCGGCCCGACCTCGGCTGGGCGCTTCTTCTGCCGTCGGTCGTGGTCCTCGTGCTGCTGTTCCAGCGGCGCGTAATCGCAGAAACGACGTCAGCGCGCCCCGAGGACGGCTTGCCGCAGTAGCGGCGCAGTAGCGGCGCAGCAGGGCCGCAGCTGGGCCGCTCCGGCTTCGGCAGCGGCGGGGTGGGTAAGACGTGCGTTCGAGCGCTCCGGGGGCCGGTAGGGGCCACCTGCGGCCGGTGGGGGCAGCGCAGGGACCGTGCCGGGACTGTGCCGGCCGCGTGGCGGCATCCGTTTGGTCAGGCCGGCAGGCCGAGCTTCTTGCGCAGGCTCGCGACATGGCCGGTGGCCTTCACGTTGTAGAGGGCTAGCTCGACCATGCCGGTCTCGTCGATCACGACGGTGGAACGCAGCACGCCCGTGACGGTCTTGCCGTAGAGGTTCTTCTCGCCCCAGGCGCCGTAGCCCGTGTGCACCGCGAGGTCGGTGTCGCTGAGGAGCGCGAACGTGAGCTGCTCGGTCTCCTGGAATTTCTTCAGCTTGACCGGGGCATCCTTCGACACGCCGAGCACCTGGTAGCCGGCCGATGCCAGTGAGCTGAGGTTGTCGCGGAAGTCGCAGGCCTGCTTCGTGCAGCCGGGCGTCATCGCCGCTGGGTAGAAGTACACGACGACCTTCGAGCCGGCGAAATCGGCCAGCGACACGGCGTTCCCGTCCTGGTCGGACAGGGTGAACGGAGGGGCTTGGTCGCCGGTCGCGAGCCGCGTGGAATCGGTCATCCCCCCACGCTACTGGTCCCGCCTGTACCCATTTTCCGCCCATCCCTGACGAATTCGACGATGATTTGAGGTCAGGCACCCGTTTTTTGGCCCTGCACGGCTTTCTAGAGCAAAATCTCCGTCGAATTCGTTCAATGCAGGAGCTGCTGGCTCGGGGTGGTGGGTGACAGGGGCTAGTGGGTGGGGGCGGCGGCGAAGGTGGCGAGCAAACGCTGCAGCGAGTCCAGGCGCACCTTGCCGGTCTCGCCGAGCTTGCCGGCGCTAACGGCCTCATTGATCGCGCAGTCGGGCGAGTTCGGCAGGTGGGTGCAGCCGCGCGGACACTTTTGGGAGATCAGGGCCAGGTCGGTGAAGGCCTTGAGGATGTTGTCGGTGTTGATGTGGCCGAGACCGAAGGAGCGCACGCCGGGGGTGTCGATGACCCAGCCCCGGCCGGCATCCGTTTGCAGTCGCAACGAGATGGTCGACGAAGACGTGTGCCGGCCGCGGCCGGTCACCGTGTTGACGACCCCGACGGCGCGGTGGGCGCCCGGCACCAGGGCGTTGACGAGAGTGGACTTGCCGACGCCGGAGTGACCGACGAAGACCGTGTCGTGGCCGACCAGGGCGGCGGAGATCTCCGCCAGCGGCATGGCGTCGTCGCGGCTCTCGAAGACGGGCAGGTCGAGGCCGGCGAAGTTGCGGAGGAAGGCGGTGGGGTCGGCCAGGTCGGTCTTGGTGATGCAGAGAATGGGATTCACGCCCGCGTCGTAGGCGGCGACGAGGTAGCGATCGACGAGACGGATGCGCGGCTCCGGGTTGGCGGCGGCCACCACGATCAGCATCTGGTCGGCGTTGGCGACGATCACTCGCTCCACGGCGTCGGTGTCGTCTGCGCTGCGGCGCAGCAGCGTCGTGCGCGGCACGATCCGCACGATCCGGGACAGGCTGCCCGGTGCTCCGGTCGTGTCGCCGACGATGTCGACGCGGTCGCCGGTGACGACGGCCTGCTTGCGCAGTTCGCTCGCCCGGGCGGCGGTCACTCGGCGCTCGGCAGGCAGGTTCTCGTCGAGCATGACGGTGTACCGGCCTCGGTCGACCGAGAGGATGCGCCCGGTCAGCGCGTTCTCGTGGTCGGGGCGGGTCTTGGTGCGCGGTTTGCTGCCCTTGCGGTTGGGGCGCACACGCACGCTCGACTCGTCGAACTCGGGCTCATCGTCGTCGGCACTCGCCCACCACGTCACGACGGGGCTCCGGAAACGAGCGTCGACCAGAGGTCGGTGAACTGGGGAAGGGTCTTGGCGGTCGTGTCGATGTTTTCGATCAGCACGCCGGGAACGAGGAGACCGATCAGCGCGCCTGCGGTCGCCATCCGGTGGTCGTCGTAGGTGTTCCACGGCCCACCGTGCAGCGGGCGCGGGTCGATCCGCAACCCGTCGGGCAGCTCGGTGACGGAACCGCCGAGCCCGTTGATCTCCGCGGCGAGGGCCGCCAACCGGTCGGTTTCGTGGTGCCGGATGTGCCCGATCCCGGTGATCGTGCTCGGGGACTCGGCCAGGGCGGCCAGGGCCACGAGCGTGGGCGCGAGCTCTCCGCCGGTCGACAGGTCGAGCTCCACGCCCCGGATGCGGCCGGTCCCGGAGACCGTGAGCCGGTCGCCCTCCCGAGACACCTCGGCGCCGAAGCGCGGCAGCAGGTCGGCCAGGTCGGCGCCGACCTGGGTGGTGGTCTCGGGCCAGCCGGAGATGGTGACGCTGCCCCCGGCCACGAGGGCCGCGGCGAGGAACGGCGCCGCGTTCGAGAGATCGGGTTCGATGTCGACCTCGGCGCCCTGGATCGGGCCGGGAGCCACGATCCACTCGCCGACGGCCGGGCTGTGCACCGTGACGCCGCGCCGGGCCAGCGTGGCGATGGTCATCTCGATGTGCGGCAGGCTGGGCAGGCGCTCGCCGGAATGGCGCAGGTGCAGGCCCCGCCCGAAGCGCGGCGCGGCGAGCAGCAGGCCGGAGACGAACTGGCTCGACGTGGACGCGTCGATGGTGATCTCCCCGCCGACTAGCGTGCCGGTGCCGTGCACGGTGAAGGGCAGGGCGCCGCGACCGTCGTCGTTGATGTCGGCGCCGAGGGCCCGCAGGGACGAGATGGTGGTGCCCATCGGGCGGCGGCGTGCGCCGGCGTCCCCGTCGAAGGTGGTCGGCCCGAGGCCGAGCGTCGCGACCGGCGGCAGGAAACGCATCACGGTGCCGGCGAGACCGCAGTCGACGGTCGTCGACCCGAGCAGCTCCCCGGGGGTGATCCTCAGGTCGGAACCGAACTCCCCGGCGCCGGGGACCTCCTCGATGACGGTGCCCAGTTGACGCAACGCCGCGACCATCAAGTCGCTGTCCCGCGAGTGCAGCGGGGCACGCAACAGCGACGGATGCGCGGCGAGGGCGCTGAGCACCAGCTCTCGGTTGGTCAGCGACTTCGACCCCGGCAGGGATACGGACGCTGAAAGCGGGCCGGCGGCCGTCGGAGCGGGCCAGCGGGCATCCGTCACCTCGGGCGACGTGTCGCCGTAGGGATCGAACTCAGGCTTGGAATATCTCGAGATCAACATCGGTTATCAGAATAGTCGGTGATGAAAAAAAGAGGGAGGCCAGGGTGACGCTGTCCATGGTGCTGGAGCGACCTGCGGTCGTTTCACGCGACGGCTTAGGATTGTCCGTGATGACAACCGATGCGATCGAAATGCGAGACCTGTTCGAAGAGCAGGCGCTGCCCTTTATCGACCAGCTGTACGCCGCGGCCATGCGCATGACGCGCAACCCCTCCGACGCCCAGGATCTGGTTCAGGAAACGTTCGTGAAAGCGTTCGCTGCGTTCAAACAGTTCGAGCAGGGCACGAATCTCAAGGCCTGGCTGTACCGCATCCTGACCAACACCTTCATCAACACGTACCGCAAGAAGCAGCGTGAGCCGTTCCAGGGCACCATCGACGATCTCGCGGACTGGCAGCTCGGCGGCGCGGAGTCCCGCACGGCGATGGCGAATCGTTCGGCGGAGGCCGAGGCCATCGACCACCTGCCGGACAGCGCCGTCAAGGACGCTTTGCAGTCCATCCCGGAGGACTTCCGGCTGGCTGTCTACTTCGCCGACGTGGAGGGGTTCTCTTACCAGGAGATCGCCGAAATCATGAAAACACCCATTGGCACCGTGATGAGTCGCCTGCATCGTGGCCGGCGCCTCCTGCGCGACCTGTTGGCCGGTTACGCCCTTGAGCGCGGCCTGGGAACAGCGGCGGGCCAGACTCGAACCGGGAGCACACCAGCATGACCGATTATGGCTGCGAGAAGGCCAAGGCCGAACTCGAGGAATACCTGCACAACGAACTGTGCGGCGAAGACGCGTCTGACATTCAGGAGCACCTCGCCCACTGCAGCGACTGCAGCGACGAGCACCTGGTCGGGCGCACACTGACCGAGGCTGTGCAGCGCGCATGCCGTGAGATGGCCCCCGAAGACCTGCGCGACCAGGTGTTGCTGAAGCTGCGCACCATCCAGTCCGCCCACTAGCCGATCGGCAGGTCGGCGTCCTCCTCACCGGCGTCGTCGATGTTCTTCTCCTCGGGGAGCGGCTCGTCGACCGAGCCGAGCACGAACAGGGCCCCGGTCGGGTCGGTGACCAGCGCGAAGGTGCCGAACTCCGCCGTCCACGGCTCACGGACGACCGTGCCGCCGAGCTCTGTCACGGTCGTGACGGCCGCGTGCACGTCAGGCACCCCGAGATAGAGCTGCCAGTGCGAGGGCACGCTGTCGGGCAGGTGTTCCGCGGCGTCGAAGACGCCCGTCACCATCTCACCCTCCGCCCCGATCGTGCTGTAGCGGAAGTCCTCCGTGTCGCTCAGGACGACCGGTTTCCAGCCGAACACCTCGGTGTAGAAATCGAGAGCGGCGGAATAGGAGCGGGTGTTCAGCTCGTGCCAGACCGGTGAGCCCGCCTCGCCGAAGACGTCGAAGCCGGTGAACTCGTCGGCCTGCCACACCCCGAAGGGCGCACCCGTCGGGTCCATCAGGATGGCCATGCGGCCCATGGTTCCCACCGTCATCGGCTCGGCCAGCACGTCTGCGCCGGCCGCGCGGGCGGCGGCGACGGCGGCGTCGGCATCCGTCACCGACAGGTAGGTGGTCCACGCGTCGGGCAGTCGGGAACCCGGCTCCTGTGAGCTCATGCCGGCGACGTCCGCGTCGCCCTTCCGGAAGGTGACGTAGTTGCCGTACTCCGAACCGGAATCGCTGGCCGTCCAGCCGAACAGCCGTGTGTAGAACTCCCGGGCGCGCGGCAGGTCGGAGGTCATCAGGTCGGCCCAGCAGGGCTGACCGGTTCGGTTCGCGTGCGGTGCGGGCATGGCGGATCTCCTTGTCGGTGGCCGATGCGTCGGCGGGCGGTGCGGCCAGCCTAGATGAGTGAGTCCTGATAGCCGAGGGGCGATAGGGGTTCGCGGTTCCGAAACGGTTGTTCCCGGTGCTGACGCCGGGCGATCAGGGGACCGTGACGCCGGATGAAGTGTGGCCCGCCGTGTCTTTCGAGTCCGAAGCCGTGCAGTAGCGCTGTCCCGAACGAATTCGACGGAGATTCCGCCCCAATCAACCCAAAACGTCCGGAAATGCTGTTTTGGAAGAAAATCTCCGTCGAATTGGTTCGACGCCGGGTCATGACCAGCGCTACGCGGTCGTCGCCTCTGATCTTGCGGGGGTGACACAGCCCGTCGATCAGGCCTCACCCGTCGAGGACTGGGCCGTAGCGTCCGGTGCGGCCCATTCTGTCGAACGGTTCTGCCGGTCGGCGCAGGTCACAGGGTAAGCGCCTGGCGTAGTAGTTCGGCCTGCTCGACCGCGTGACGCTTCGCCGAGCCCGCCGCCGGCGACGCCGACGCCGCCCGGGAGAACAGGGTCACCGGGCGCGGGCCCAGCTTGTTCGTCTCGAGGTAGAAGAACGGCCAGGCACCCTGGTTCTCCGGCTCGTCCTGCACCCAGGCGAGTTCAGCGTCGGGGTACTGGTCTGCGACCTGCTTGAGTTCGAAGGCGGGCAGCGGGTAGAACTGCTCCAGGCGAACCAGCGCGATCTCCGGGTTCGGGTTCTTGTCGAGTTCGGCGAGCAGGTCGTAGTAGAGCTTGCCGGCCAGGAACAGCACCCGCTTGACGCGCGGCTTGTCGGTGATCCGGGCGTCGTCGATGACCGGTTCGAACCGGCCGGTGGTGAAGTCGGCCACCTCGCTGGTCGCGCCGCGCAGGCGCAGCATCGACTTCGGAGTGAAGACGATCAGCGGGCGCCGCGGGCGCATGTAGGCCTGACGGCGCAGCAGGTGGAAGTACGACGCGGGCGTCGACGGGCGAGCGACGGTCATATTGTCTTCCGCGCACAGCTGCAGGTAGCGCTCGATCCGGGCGGACGAGTGGTCCGGCCCCTGGCCCTCGTAGCCGTGCGGCAGCAGCAGCACAACGGATGACCGCTGGCCCCACTTCTGCTCGGCGGAGGAGACGAACTCGTCGATGACCGTCTGGGCACCGTTGGCGAAGTCGCCGAACTGCGCCTCCCAGAGCACCAGGGCGTCGGCGCGTTCCACCGAGTAGCCGTACTCGAAGCCCATGGCCGCGTATTCGCTGAGCAGCGAGTCGTAGATCCAGAACCGGGCCTGGTCTTCGCTGAGGTTCGCCAAGGGCAGCCATTCCTGGCCGTTGATGCGGTCGTGCAGCACCGCGTGACGCTGCACGAACGTGCCGCGGCGGGCATCCTGGCCGGCGAAGCGCACCGGGGTGCGCTCGAGCAGCAGGGAGCCGAGGGCGAGGAGTTCGCCGAAGCTCCAGTCGATTTTGCCGTTGCGACTCATGTCGTTGCGCTTCTGCATCAGCTGCTGCAGCTTATTGTGCACGGTGAAGCCGGCGGGCTTGTTCAGGAAGGCATCGCCGATCAGGTGCACGACCGCTTCGGGCACCCCGGTCGTGGCCGGTTCCCCGACCGCGTCGTCGTGCTTGTCGGTACCGTGCTTCTCGGCACCGATGCCCTGCGGCGCGGCACCGGCCGCGCTGACGATCGGGATCGACGAGGACTGCGCCGCGTGCGTCTCCATGAACGCGCGCTCGAGGCGGTCCTGGAAATCCGCGTGCGAGGCCTCGTATTCCTCCTGCGTGATGTCGCCGCGACCGACGAGAGCCTCGGTGAAAAGCTTCCGGACGGAGCGCTTGGCCTCGATCAGGTTGTACATCAACGGCTGGGTCATCGAGGGGTCGTCGCCCTCGTTGTGCCCGCGGCGGCGGTAGCAGACGAGGTCGATGACGACGTCCCGCTTGAATTCCTGACGGTAGGCGAAGGCGAGCTCCGCGACCCGCACCACGGCCTCGGGGTCGTCCCCGTTGACGTGGAAGATGGGCGCCTGGATGGTCTTGGCGACATCCGTCGAGTACACCGAGGTGCGTCCGTCACCGGGCAGTGTGGTGAAGCCGACCTGGTTGTTGACGACCAGATGGATGGTGCCGCCGGTGCGGAACCCGCGCAGTTGGGACATCTGGAGCGTCTCCAGGACGATGCCCTGGCCGGCCATGGCCGCGTCGCCGTGCACGAGGACGGGGAGGGTGGAGAAGGTGCCGATCGGCTTGCGGTCCTGCTTGGCGCGCACGATGCCCTCGAGGACGCCGTCGACGGCCTCGAGGTGGGACGGGTTCGCGGCCAGGTAGACCGGCATCTCCGTGCCGTTGGTGGCACGGAAGGTGCCCTCGGTGCCCAGGTGGTACTTGACGTCGCCGGAGCCCTGCACGGTGCGGGGATCCTGCGTGCCCTCGAACTCGCGGAAGATCTGACCGTAGGTCTTGCCTGCGATGTTGGTGAGCACGTTCAGGCGCCCGCGGTGGGCCATGCCGATGCAGACCTCGTCGAGGCCGGCATCCGCGGCACCCTGCAGGATCGAGTCGAGCAGCGCGATGGTGGACTCGCCGCCCTCGAGGCTGAACCGCTTCTGGCCGACGTACTTGGTCTGTAGGAAGGTCTCGAAGGCCTCCGCCTCGTTGAGCTTGCCGAGGATGCGCATCTGCTCGTCATGCGTGGGCTTGACGTAGCTCTTCTCCATCTTTTCCTGCATCCACTTGCGCTGGGCAGGGTCCTGGATGTGCATGTACTCGATGCCGGTCGTGCGGCAGTAGGAGTCGCGCAGCACGCCGAGGATGTCGCGCAGGAGCATCAGGCGTTTGCTGCCGAACCCGCCGGTGACGAACTCGCGGTCCAGGTCCCAGAAGGTCAGCCCGTGGTTCGAGATTTCCAGGTCGGGGTGGGAGCGCTGCGTGTATTCAAGCGGGTCGATGTCGGCCATCAGGTGGCCGCGCACGCGGAACGCGTTGATGAGCTCCTGCACGCGGGCGGTCTTGTCGACGGCGCTGGCCAGGTCGACGCTGATGTCGGGCGCCCAGTGGATCGGGTCGTACGGGATGCGCAGGGCCGAGAAGATGTCCTCGTAGAAGTTGTGCTGCCCGATCAGGAGCTCGTGCACGATCTTGAGGAATTCGCCCGAGCCGGCACCCTGGATGACCCGGTGGTCGTAGGTGCTGGTCAGCGTGATGGTCTTGGAGATGGCGAGGCCGGTCAGGGTCTTGCCGCTGGAACCCTGGAACTCGGCCGGGTAGTCGAGGGCGCCGGCGCCGATGATGCAGCCCTGGCCCTTCATCAGGCGCGGCACGGAGTGCACCGTGCCGATGCCACCGGGGTTGGTGAGGGAGACCGTGGCGCCGGAGAAGTCATCCGCCGTCAGCTTGCCCTTGCGGGCCCGAGTGACGAGGTCTTCGTAGGAGGAGAGGTACTCGCCGAAGGTCATCGTGTCCGCGCGCTTGATGGCCGGGACCATCAGGGAGCGGGTGCCATCGGGCTTGGGCAGGTCTATCGCGATGCCGAGGCCGACGTGCGCGGGAGCGATGACCGAGGGCTTGCCCTCAATCTCGTTGTAGTAGACGTTCTGGCTGGGGAACATCTTCAGCGCCTGGATCAGCGCCCAACCGATCAGGTGCGTGAACGACACCTTGCCGCCGCGCGAGCGCTTCATGTGGTTGTTCATCACGATGCGGTTGTCGATGAGGAGCTTCGCCGGGATGGTGCGCACGCTGGTGGCCGTGGGCACGGTCAGGCTGGCCGCCATGTTCGCCGCGAGGCTCTTGGACATGCCGCGGAGCGGGGTGACGACGTCGACCTCGGTGGCCTCGGTGGCGGTCGGCTGCGAGTTCGTGATCGGGATGTCGGCCGGCACGGGGACCCGCTTGGGCGCGCTGGACGTCGTGCGCGCGGTGCGCTGCCCGCCGACGACGGGGATGGGCGCCGTGATCGGGGCCGGCTCCGCCGCTGAGGCGGCCGGGGTTGCGGGGGTGCGTGCCGCGGGCGTGGTCACGTCGGGAGCGATCACGGCGGGCGCGTCGCCTGCGGGTGCGCTGCTCGCGGGAGACTCTGAACCGTCGCTGCGGCCGTTCGCGGTCCGGTGGTAGCTCTCGAGGACGGGCCACCAGGACTCGTCCACCAGCTTCTTGTCGACGAGGTACCGTTCGTACAGTTCGTCGACGAGCCACTCGTTCGCTCCGAATTCACCCGACGTCGTCTCGTCGGATCCACTACCGGTCAACTGGCTTGACACAGCCGGTTCCCACTCTCTACGTTGATTTTGAATGTCCCGAGCGGTCGTGCACGCCCGGTGCGGTCTGCCCGTCCAGCCTAATCCCCTCGGGCCTGGCTGCGGGCATCCCCGCGGGGCGCTAGCGTTATTTCCATGCAGTTCTATGGAGCGGTACCCAGCCACGACCTCACGTATTCCGACGTCTTCCTTGTGCCGAGTCAATCGGATGTGAGCAGCCGCCTCGATGTCTCCCTCGCCCCGGGCGACGGCAGCGGCGCCACCATCCCCATCGTCTCGGCGAACATGAACTCGGTCACCGGGCCGCGCCTGGCGGCCGCGCTTGCTCGCCGCGGCGGGCTCGGCGTGCTGCCGCAGGACATGCACCTGCAGGAACTCGACGCCGCGATCCGATGGGTCAAGGCCCAATCCACCCGCTTCGACACCCCCTTCAACTTCGCCCCGGGGGACACCGTGGCGCTCGCCCTGCGGCAGGTGCCGGCTGTGGCCGGCCAGGGATTGGTCATCAACGACCAGAACGGCGACTACCTGGGTGCCATCGACGCGTCCCGGCTGGCGACGGCGCTGCCCGACGCGCTCCTCGGAGACCTCCTGCACGGCACGATGACCTCCCTCGACGCCGACGATATCGAAGGCCCGCGCCGCGCTTTCGACGTGATGACCGCGGCCGAGCTCGACTTCGCCACCGTGCAGCACCACGGCCGGGTGATCGGCACCCTCAGCCGCAAGAGCGCGCTTCGCTCCACCCTGTATCAGCCCGCGCTGGACGCGCAGGGCCGACTGCGCGTGGCCGCGGCGGTCGGCATCAACGGCGACATCGCGGCCAAGGCCCGGGCGCTCGTCGCCGCGGGGGTCGACGTTCTCGTGATCGACACCGCGCACGGCCACCAGGGCGGCATGACGCGGGCGATCGAGATCGTCGCCGACCTGGGCCTCGGCATCCCCATCGTGGCCGGCAACGTCGTGACCGCGGATGCCGTGGGTGACCTCGTCGGCGCCGGCGCCACCATCGTAAAGGTCGGCGTCGGCCCCGGCGCCATGTGCACCACGCGCATGATGACGGCGGTCGGCCGCCCCCAGTTCTCGGCCGTGCTCGAGACCGCGGCCGCCGCCCGGGAACTCGGAGCGCACGTATGGGCCGACGGCGGGGTGCGCTACCCGCGCGACGTGGCGCTCGCGCTCGCCGCCGGCGCGGCATCCGTCATGATCGGATCCTGGTTCGCCGGCACGATCGAGGCACCCGGCCTGCTCGATCGGGACGCCGCCGGCGGCATTTACAAGGAGAGCTGGGGGATGGCCTCCACCAGGGCTGTGCGCCAGCGGTTCGACCGCCTCGACGCCTACGGGCTGGCCCGCAAGACGCTCTTTGCCGAGGGGATCTCCAGCTCGAAGATCTACCTGGACCCGCTGCGGCCGTCCGTCGAGGACCTGCTCGACATGATCACCTCCGGCGTGCGCAGCTCGTTCACTTATGCGGGCGCGACCTCGGTCGCGGAGTTCCACACCCGTTCGCTGGTCGGGATCCAGTCGGCGGCCGGCTACGAGGAGGGCAAGGCCCTGCCCGTCTCCTGGTAGAGGTGGGGGGCCTGACACCCGGGAACGACTCGTGGCCTCGGTGCCGGGCGGTAGACTGAGCGGAATAATGGACGACCCCCCTCCTGCGCATGCGCCCGGTTTCTCGCCCGGAAATTCTTCCCGTCACCCGAACGGCGTCTCGGTCATGAACTTCGGCGCCGCCGTCGTCGAGGTCCGCCATGTATGAGTGGATCATGCTCGCCGCGGGGCTCCTCCTCACCGTCGGCACCGGCCTGTTCGTCGCCAGCGAGTTCGCCCTGGTCAACCTGGACCGGTCGGAGCTCGAGGCCCGCCGCGATCGAGGAGAGACCCGACTCGGCCTGACCATCGCCGCACTCAGGATCACCTCGACGCACCTCTCCAGCGCCCAACTGGGCATCACTCTCACCACCCTGCTCACCGGTTACACCATGGAGCCGGCTCTGACCATGCTGCTGTCGCCGTCGCTGATCGGCCTGGGGCTGTCCACGGCGGTGGTGCCGGTCGTCGCGGTCACGACCGCGGTCATCGTCGCCACACTCGCCTCGATGATCATCGGCGAGCTGGTGCCGAAGAATTTCGCCCTCGCCCTGCCCGTGCAGACCGCGAAGCTGGTCATCCCGTTCCAGACACTGTTCACGACCGTGTTCAAACCAGCCGTCGTCGTGCTCAACGGCAGCGCCAACGGTGTGCTGCGGTCGATCGGGATCGAGCCGAAGGAAGAGCTGTCCGGGGCGCGCACCGCGGAGGAGCTGTCCTCCCTCGTGCGGCGCTCGGCCAGTGCCGGGCTGCTGGAGAAAGACACCGCCACGCTCTTGCACCGCACGCTGCTCTTCTCCGGGCATACCGCCTCGGACGTGATGACGCCCCGCCCGCGGGTGGCCAGCATCGAGCGCACCGCCTCCGCCCAGGCCGTCATCGACCTCACCCGCCAAACCGGGTATTCCCGCTTCCCCGTCGTCGACGAGGGCGTCGACGACATCGTCGGGATCGTGCACGTGAAGCAGGCCGTGGCCGTTCCCCGACGTCGCCGGGCGGATGTCCCGGTATCGGCCCTGCAGTCCGAGGCCATCCGGGTGCCCGAGACCATGAAACTCGACGGACTGCTGGTCGAGCTGCGCGGCCGCGGTTACCAGATGGCCATCGTCGTCGACGAATACGGCGGCACGGCCGGAGTGGCCACGCTCGAGGACCTGGTCGAGGAACTCGTCGGAGAGGTTGCCGACGAGCACGACCGCACCCGCGCCGGTGTGGTGTTGTCTACCGACTCTCTGACATTCCCTGGCATGCTCCGCCCGGACGAGCTGCTCGACCGCACGGGCATCGTGATCTCGGAGGACGGCCCCTACGAAACCGTGGGTGGGTTCGTGATGAGCGAATTAGGTCGCCTGCCCGTGGTCGGCGACGTCGTGCAGCTGGCCGGCGGCGTGCTGTCCGTGGAACGCCTCGACGGCCGACGGATCGACCGGCTCCGCTTCACACCCTGCGGCGAGCCCGGCGAGCCCATCGAGCCCGAGGAGGGCGGCGAGCCTGCCCGGGGCGACCGCGGTACCAGGACCGGCAAGAAATCCGAAAAAAAGTTGGACAAAAAGGGTGACCGCAAGAAGAACGGCACGGAGCGCACGGTGAGTGACCATGAGTGACTGGGCGGGGCTGGTCTGGCTGGTCGTGCTGCTCGCGGCCAACGCCTTTTTCGTCGCCGCGGAATTCGCGGTCATCTCCGCGCGCCGGTCCCAGATCGAACCTCTCGCCGAGGCCGGCGAGAAGCGCGCAATCACAGCGCTGTGGGCGATGGAACACGCCACCCTCATGTTGGCGACCACCCAGCTGGGCATCACGGTCTGCTCGCTGCTCATCCTGAACGTCT
Organism: Cryobacterium sp. TMT2-14; assembly: GCF_004402465.1. Lineage (NCBI taxonomy): Bacteria > Bacillati > Actinomycetota > Actinomycetes > Micrococcales > Microbacteriaceae > Cryobacterium > Cryobacterium sp. TMT2-14. The sequence goes on from NZ_SOFV01000011.1 coordinate 38,511, forward strand.
CGGAGCCGGCGATCCACCACCTGCTCGAGATCCCGCTGGGCCTGACCCCGCTACCGGAGGAGGCCATCGGCGTGATCGCCTTCGTGATCACGCTGCTGCTGGTCTCCTACCTGCACGTCGTGTTCGGTGAGATGGTGCCGAAGAACCTGTCGTTCTCCATCCCCGACCGGGCCGTGCTCGTGCTCGCCCCGCCGCTCGTCTTCTTCGGCCGCCTGGTCAAGCCCGTGATCGTGACGCTCAACGCCACCGCCAACCTGGTGGTGCGAATGTTCGGGGTCCAGCCCAAGGAGGAGGCCACCAGCACCTACACGTTGGACGAGGTGGCGACCATCGTCTCCCAGTCGACCCGGGAGGGCGTGCTGCGGGACGGCACCGGGGCACTCAGCGCCACGTTCGAGTTCACCACCCGCAAGGTGCGGGACGTCGCGGTGAACCTCGACGGCCTGATCAGCCTGCCCGAGGCGGCCACCCCCGCAGACGTGGAGAAGGCCGTCACCAGACACGGTTTCTCCCGTTATGTTCTGGTGAACGAGTCCGGTGAACCAACCGGGTACGTTCACCTGAAGGACGTCATCGACCTCGACGGCGACACGGCCACCTCGGTCGGGCAGGGCAGCTACGCGGAGCCGATCCCGGGCAAGCGCATCCGTTTGCTGGCGTCGATCTTCGAGGACACCGACCTCGAAGATGCCCTGGCCACCATGCGGCGTTCCGGCGCGCACCTGGCGCGCTCGTTCACCGCGACCGGTGAGACCGTGGGGGTGCTGTTCCTCGAGGACATCATCGAAGAGCTGGTCGGCGAAGTGCAGGACGCGACCCGCCGCCTGTAGCCGTTCTCAGGCGGCCGGCCACCGGGCGCGCAGGTACTGCGGCGGCCAGTAGTCCACGCCGGCGCCGAGCTCGTGGGCGGCCCGCAGCGGGAAGTGCGGGTCGCGCAGGAGTTCGCGGCCCAGAAGGACCGCGTCGGCCCGGCCGGATGCCACGATCTGCTCGGCCTGGTGCGCGGTGGTGATCAGCCCCACGGCGCTGACCCGCACGTCCGCCGCCGTTTTCACGTGCTCGGCGAGCGGCACCTGGTAGCCGGGACCCAGCGGGATGCGCACCCCGGTCACGTTGCCGCCGGAGGAGATGTCGAAGAAGTCGGCGCCGGCGGCCGCGGCCCAGCCGGCGACCTCGGCCGTCTCGTCTTCGGTCCAGCCGCCCGGGGTGTAATCGGTGGCGGAGAACCGCACGAACAGGGCGCGCTCCTCGCCGATGGCCGCGCGCACGGCGGCCACGACCTGAAGCAGCAGGCGGGCCCGGTTCGGCAGCCCGCCGCCGAACCCGTCGGTGCGCCGGTTGCTCAGCGGGGACAGGAACTGGTGCAGCAGGTAGCCGTGCGCCGCGTGCAGCTCCACGACGTCGAACCCGGCCTCCACCGCCCGGAGCGCGGCGGACGCGAACCCGTCAACGATTCCCTGGATGCCCGCGGCATCCAGGGCCACGGGTGGTGCGTAGCCGGGGAACGGCACGGCCGAGGCCGACACGGTCGGCCAGCCGCCGTCATCCGTCGCCATAGTGCCGTGCCGGTCTCCGCCCCAGGCCGGCCAGACGGAAGCCTTGCGCCCCGCGTGGGAAAGCTGGATGCCGGCCTTCGCGCCCTGCGCATGAAGGAAGGCCACGATCGGTGCCCAGGCGGCGGTCTGTTCCGCGTTCCAGAGGCCGGTGTCGGCGTAGGAGATGCGGCCCTCCGGGCTGATCGCGGTTGCCTCGACCAGGATCAGGCCGGCGCCGCCCGCGGCCAGCGCGCCCAGGTGAACGAGGTGCCAGTCCCGCGGGACGCCGTCTTTCTCCCGCACCGCGTATTGGCACATCGGCGCCGCCCAGATGCGGTTGCGCAGGGTGACGTCGCGCACGGTGAACGGTTCGAACAGGGCGGTAACAGCCACGGATTTCCCCCAAGGGTCGAGTGGGCGGGCGAAGCGGCCGGCCCGACGCACTCAAAACAACCTATCGTGAGTGCATGAGCGAACCACGGGGATGGCTGGAATGGGACGACGCACGGGCGCGCGAGCGGATCGCGGTTCCCCGGGCGGACGACGACAAGTACCGCCGCGGCGTGCTGGGCGTGCGCACGGGCTCCGACGAGTACCCCGGGGCCGCGGTGCTCGGAGTCGAGGCGGCCCTCCGCACCGGGGTCGGGATGGTGCGCTACCTCGGCCCGAGACGGGCGTGCGACCTGGTGCTGCAGCGACGCCCGGAGGCCGTCACCGCCCCCGGGCAGGTGCAGGCCTGGCTGCTCGGCTCGGGCCAGGACGCCGCCGCGCGCGACCGGGTGACCGAGGCCGCGCTGCTCGGCGCCCTGGCCGAGGGGCTGCCCACGGTGTGCGATGCTGGGGCCCTCGACCTGGTCGGCCGGGCGACCGGGCCCGTCGTGATCACCCCGCACTACCGCGAACTCGCCCGGCTGCTTACCCGCCTGCTCTTCCCGCAGGGCGAGTCGGTGGCCGGCTCCGAGGTGGCCGCTGCGCCGGGAGAGTGGGCCGTGCGCGCCGCGTCCGGCCTCGGCGTCACGGTGCTGCTCAAGGGAAGCGTCACCTGGATCGCGGCGCCCGACGGCACCAGGCTGACGGTGTCGAAGGCGCCCTCCTGGCTGGCGACGGCCGGATCCGGGGACGTGCTCGGCGGCATCCTCGGCGCCCTCCTGGCCACGCATTCACGGGCGATCCAGACGGATGCCGCCGCGCCGGCCCATCTCGCGGCGACGGCCGCCCTGGTGCACGCCCGGGCAGCGGCCCGGGCGTCCAACGGAGGTCCGATCACCGCGCTCGACATCGCCGGCGCGGTGCCGGCCACGATCGCGGACCTGCTCGGCTCGCGTTGACCGCCGCGCTGGGCCCCGCGCTGGCTGTCCCGGTGCGGCGGCGGAGCCGTGGGGGTGTGCGAAGGTGGAGCGTGCCCCAATCCGTCGCAGAACACCTGGCCGCCGGAGCCGGCGTGCCGACATCGCGAACGCTGCTCTGGGCCGGCTTCGCACTGGTGCACGGCGTGCTCTGGTGGCTCTGTTTCGCGTCCCCCGGCTGGCCGCTGGGCGATGTGGAGGTCGTCTACCTCGGCTGGGCGACCGACGTGGCATCCGGTGCCGACGTCGTGGGCATCACCACCGGCTTCGTCTACCCGCTGCTGGCCCTCCTGCCCATCCTGGCGCCGCTCGCGTTCGGCCCCGACCTCTACGCCGCCGGCTGGCTCGGGCTCGTGACCCTGCTGAACGCCGGGACCTTCGCGCTGCTGCTCGGGCGGGGCCGCAACCGGCGTGCCCTGGCCGCGGCGGCCTGGTGGCTGGGTTTCCTGCTGCTGCTCGGGCCCGTCGCCCTCGCCCGGATCGATGCGGTCACCGTGCCGTTGGCGATCGCCGCGCTGCTGTTCGTCGGCGCCCGGCCGGTCTGGGGCACCGTGCTGCTGACTCTGGTCACCTGGGTGAAGATCTGGCCGGTGGCCCTGGTGATCGCGCTATTCGTCGTCTCGAAGGAACGCTGGCGGGTGCTCGTCGCCGCGGCCGGCACGAGCCTGGGCATCGTGCTGGTGGCGCTCGGGCTCGGCAGCGGGCCGAACGTGCTCAGCTTCGTCGGCGAGCAGACGAACCGCGGCATCCAGATCGAGTCCCCGGTCGCCGGCCTCTGGATGTGGCCGGCCGCGCTGGGTCTGCCGGGCAGTTACCTCTACTACGACCGGCAGATCCTCACCTTCCAGATCATCGGCACCGGCACGAACGTCGCCATCGTGGCGATGACCCCCCTGCTCGCCCTCTGCGGGCTGGCCGTGGTGCTCCTGGCCTGCCAGCGGATGCGTGCAGGCGCCGAACCGGCCGGCCTGTTCCCGCCGCTGGCGCTGGCCCTGGTGCTGACCCTGATCGTCGTCAACAAGGTCGGCTCGCCGCAGTTCACGACCTGGCTGGCCGCGCCCATCATTTTCGGGCTGCTGGTGCGGGGGCGTGCCTGGCGGCTCCCGGCCGTGCTCGGGCTTGTCATCGCGGCCCTGACCCAACTCGTCTACCCGCACTTCTACGACCTCTTGCTCGTGGCAGACCCGGCTCTGGTGCTGGTGCTGACCGTGCGCAACGTGCTGGAGGTCGTGCTGCTCGGCTGGGCCGTGTGGCAGATCCTGTTCCCACCCACCCCCTATCAGAAGGAGTAACCCCATGCTGGTTGCATTTTCCGTCGCCCCGTCCGGCTCCCACGATGACGAAGGGTCGGTGCACGACGCGGTCGCCGCGGCCGTGCGCATCGTGCGCGCATCCGGGCTGCCCAACCACACCGATTCGATGTTCACCACCATCGAGGGCGACTGGGACGAGGTCTTCGCGGTGGTCAAGGCCGCCACTGAAGCCGTCGGAGCCTGGGGGCCGCGGGTGTCCCTGGTGCTCAAGGCCGACATCCGGGGCCGCCGCACCGGGGAGCTGACCGGGAAGGTCGAGCGCCTCGAGGCGGCGCTGGCCGAGGCCGCAGCATCGACGGCCGCCACACCGGCCGCGTAGCCAGGTGAATCCCATCTGGTTGCGTCGCTCTCCGGGAGTCAGAGCCGACCATACCGCGGGGCGCTGTTTGACCCCGGCGGAACGCCGTACCGGGCGTCTAATCAATTCAATGGAGATTCTGGGTCAAACCCTCGCTTTTGAGCCCAAACGCACTGTTTAGAGCAATATCTCCGTCGAATTCGTTCGGGCCACCGGCCCCGTACTCTGGAGGCAGACCTGCTCACGGCCTCGCCATCGCGGGCAACTTCGGCTACGTCGCCCCGGTCTGGATCGGTCTGGGCCAAAGCTTCTTCGCCCTGTTGCTCACCGTGGGGACGTTCCTCCTGGACCGCACCCGGCGCGGGAACGGTGTGGAGCTCCCGGACGGCACCCAGGCGATCCGCGTGGCCGGCGTGGTCGGCGCGAGGCAGCCGGGCCGTTCGGCAGCCGGGCCGTTCGGCAGCGCCGAAGTCAGTCGCCCTGGAGCAGGATGCCGTCGTGGATGGCGCGCTTGCGCAGGGCGACCTTGGTTCCCACGTCGAAGCCCGCGAGGCGGTACTTCTCCCGGATGCGCTTGAGGTAACTCTTGGCGGTCTCCTCGGAGATGCCGAGCTGGTGCGCGACGGCCTTGACCGGCTCGCCCGCGCCGTAGAGGGCCATCACCCGGCGCTCCTGCGCGCTGAGGCGGGGAGAACCGCCGTTCGCGCCGTTGTTGAGGGCCTCGTCCAGTTCGGCCGAGATGAAGGAGTCGCCGTCATAGGCGGAGCGGATCGCCTCGACGATCATCGTTGCCTCTTCGCTCTTCACCAGGTAGCCGAGCGCACCGGCAGCCAGCGCCTCGCGCACGAGCCCGGCCTCGGAATAGGTGCTCATCAACACCGTCTTCACGCCGGCCGTCTTGAGCGTCGAGATCTTCAGTGAGACCGGGATGTTGTCTTTGAGGTCGAGGTCGAGGAGCACGACGTCGACGGGAAATTCGGGGTGGGTGAGCAGCTCGGGCCAGGTGGTGACGGCGGCGACCATGTTGATGTCGTCCGCGGCCCCCCGGATCCACTCGGTGAGGGCCCCCAACAGCATGCGGTGGTCGTCGACGAGGGCCAACCGGATGGGGTTGTCCTTGCTCGGCGCCTCAGTGCTCAACGTGGTCGTGTTCGTCACTTCTGTCTCCTTGTGCTTCTGGCCCCGAATGAGAAGCTCAACAGCGTAGTTCCACGGACCCTAAGCATCCGCGGGATTGTCGATACTGCATTCGATTTCCAGATGCAGACTTCCGTCCCGGCTGGAATCGACGTGAGGGCCGACTATTCGGATAGCTTGCCACGTCTCGGGGTCCACTCGACGTCGTGGCACACCCGTCGTGGTCAATTCGATCGGAAATCGTAACTTCTGGCGAGCGGAGACGCCGTGCGTGGGTCGGATCGGACCGAGAGAGAGCGAAACGGATGCCTCGTCGCGGGTTGTGTCGCTGATCAGCAGCCAGATCGTGCGCAGAAGGGCATCGCGCTGGTCGGGGTTGAGCATGCCGGCCAGCCCCGCCGGGTCGTGCAGGCCGACGGACGGTCCCAGGAACTCGGACTCGGTGATCGCGTGGTGCAGCCAGGTCTCCCGGCGGCCCCGGATCAGGTGCAGCCGCAGTTGCGTGGCGAGGTCTGCCGCCGTCGTCGACTTCTCGGAACTCAGCGGCAGCGCCGTGCGACCCTTCGCGACGTCGTCGAGCAGAGTCTCCGCGTCGAGGTCGATACGGGCGAGTTCCTCGGAGGCGAACATCCCCACCGCGAACTGCGGCTGGGAGATGGTGCTCTGCACCAGCACCAGGTCGAGCTCACGCTGGGCCATCCGGCGGAATCCCCGCACCGTGGCGACGCCGAGCAGCGGAGGCAGGATGGCGAGGCTGATCACAAGGAGGTCGGGGGCGAAGGTGAGCGGATCGGCGCGCTCCTCGGTGAGCGCCCCGAGGAAGAGAAGCAGGCCGAGCGCCATCGCGGCCGAGACGAGGTCGTGCCCGCGGCGCACGGTGGCCAGGGAGATGAGCAGGGTGCCGACGGCGGCGGCGGCGGTCGGGTAGACGCCGGAGTCGGTTTCGCCCCACGACCCGATCAGGTCGAGCGCCACCACGGCGGCGCCGGCGGCGATGGCCGCGGCGAACAGCCAGTCCGGCATCCGAGCCGAAAGGCGCTGCACCGTGATCAGTGCCAGGACCGTGGTCGCCATCAGGAGACCCCACGCGATGAGGCTGGGCGTCGGGTCGGGATATTCGGACCACTGCACGGCGAACTGCCCGAACAGGAACAGGGTGATGAAGCCGCCGCTGAACGTCAGGCCGATGCCGAGGTGGCGGCCACCCAGGCCGCTCTGGTTGGCGCGCGTGGTCTGCTCGGTGCGTTCGGGGCGTCGGAAACTGCGCCGGTAAGCCCGGCGTTCCTGGCGGTCCTGATTGCTCGGCTGGTCGGACCCGCCCGCCGCCACAGCGCGGCGCGCGTCACGGCGGCGGGCGTCGACGATGCCGGGGACGGTCACTTGGGCACCTCGAGCACGACCGTGGTGCCGGAGCCGGGGGAGGAGAAGAGGCGGGCGTTGCCGCCCACGTCGCGCAGGCGGGCCACGACCGATTCGGCGAAACCGAGGCGTTCGGCGCTAACGCCGCTGAGGTCGAAGCCGACCCCTGCATCGGTGACCATGGCGCGCACGGTTGTGTCGTCATCAGTGATCGTCACGTCGGCGCGGGCGACGCCGGCGTGACGTCGCACGTTCTCGAGGCACTCGCCGAGGGCGAGGAGGAAGGAGTCGAGCACGTCGCTGGGCAGAAGAACCTGTCCGCTGCCGTGCCAGTCCACATCGAGTCCCATCCGCCCGAACCGCTGCTTGACCGATTCGAGGGTGCTGCCGAGCATTGACTCGGTGGCCGGCTCGAGCGTGTAGACCCCGGAGCGGCGCGGGGTGGGGAGGCCGCCGAGCCGTAGCTGCCGCAGCAACCGGGCGTCGTCGCCGGCCTGTTGGCGCAGTGCGGCCGGGCTGACGCCGACGCCGGAGTGCGCGAGGAGGGTGAGGGTGGCCAGCACGGTGTCGTGCAGCAGCCGGGCATCCTGCCGGCGTTGGGCTTCGAGCTCGCTGGCATGGCGCTCGGCGAGGTGGGCGCGGCCGATGAAGGCGATGCGCGCCATGACGCGCGGCACGCTCTGGGCCAGCCACCAGGCCACCAGGGCGATGGCAAGCCAGACGCTGAAGGTGAGCAGGAGAGGCACGGTGGCGTCGGACGAGGCGCGGGTGGCGGCGAGCACGCTGGCAACGGTCGCACCGAATGCCAGGGACAGCACCAGCAGGCGGGCGGCGCTGACAACGAGCACGAGGGCGACGCAGCTCAGGGCTCCGGCGGCGATGCCGCCGATGATGGCCTGCTCGACGAGGTTCAGGCCGGTGGCACGCTGGCCCGACCAGCCCACGAGCAGGATCACGGCGATGCCGGAGACCAGGATCAAGGCGACCCAGCGCATCCGGCCGGACCGGCCGAGCAGGTACTGGCCGGCCACCAGCAGCAGCAGCAGTGGCAGGCTCCGGGCGAGGGTGCTCACGGTCAAGCCGCCCGGGACAAGCATCGCGAGGAGCGCGGCGGCCGAGCCGGCCAATCCGCACAGGCGAGCCGCTCTGCGGAGCAGACGGTCACGTTCCTTGTAGATTCGTTGCATAGCGGCGCTCTCACCCCATTTGCCCTCTATACAGAACCCTACCGGCCCGGTGTCCGTTCCCCCGCGCGCTCCGTGGCATCCGTCGGCGTCCGCGCGACCGACGGCGTTACCGACGGGCGTGACCGGCGACTCAGGGCGTGCTCGACGCCGCTCCGCCGGCAGGTGCGGCGGGTGTGATCGGTGCTCGTGTGACCGCGGCCTCCGGGGTGTCGGCGCCGCCCTGGTCGAGGCGGAACGGCGGGTACTCGTCGCGGAACAGGGCGGTGTAGACGGCTACCCGGAAGATCCAGCGGTCGATGCCGAGGATCAGATCGAACAGGCTGCGCCGGTACCGGCCGGTGAAGAGGAGGATGACCGCGGCGATTAGCACCAGGACCCCGATCAGGGACGGGACGGTGTTCGAGACCGAGTCGCCCTCGTCGTTCCGCCAGATCGTCGCACTTCCGGTCAAGGCCGCCACGATCAGCAGGTGCGGAATCGCCAATAGCCACCATTTGACCAGAACGAGCCCGTGCGAGAGGCGCTCCGGGTAATCGACCTGCAGATCGGCGGGATAGTCGGCCGACGACGCCAGGCTGAAGGGGGGGTACCGGTCGGTGCCGAGCGCCGAGTAGGCGTAGAAGGACACCCGCCAGCTCCAGCGCAGCACCCCGACGTTGAACTGGAAGAGGGCCGTCGGGTATCGACCGGTGAACAGGATGGCGAACCCGGCGACGATGGTGGTGACGACAAACCCGAACCAGAGGAACAGCAGCACCACCACGTGCGGGAAGATCAGGATCCACTTCACCAACCACAACCAGCGGGACAGCCCCTCATCGAGGGTTCCGGTCAACCGGGCGGGAAACGTCCGCCCGCCGGGATGGGCAGGGACCGCGGTCGCCCCGGGTGGGCCTGCTCCGACGAAAGTTGCTGCTCCGAGCGGTGTGTCGGGCGTGGCGCCGGGCCTGGATGCGGGCAGTGTGCCGCGGCCCAGGCCGATTGCCCCGAACACGGTCAGCACCAGGCCGATGAGAAGGATGAACAGGCCGACCAGAAGCAGCCCCACCGCCAGCGGGGCGAGGAACCCGAGGCGAATGCCGGCCTGCAGGGCGACTGAGACGCCGGAACTGGCATCCTCGTTCATGACGACGACCGCCCAGCTGCCGCTCGTCAGATCCCAGTCGATCTCCTGAGTGCCGGGACCCTCGGCGGAGGACACCCAGAAGTCCTGGGCGCCGGGGGCTTCGGGAGCGCGGCTGCCCGGAATGTCGCGGTACACCGCACGGAAGGGATTGATGTTCAGGTCACGCAGCTCGGTGCTATTCACTCCGGCCAGGTAGCGGTCGACGTCGGCCTGAGACGCGACGCCGATGAAGACGTCCGCTGCGGAGGTGGAGAGCGCGCGGAGTCGGAGAGTGCCGATGTCCGCCGGGACGTCCTTGAGCTCGATCGAGCCGATCCGGGGCGAGGTGAGCGCGAACGACTGTACCGAGAACGAGCGGGTGGGGCTGGTGATGTAGCCGTCCTCGCCCTGCGCGTTGACCACGGCGGTCATCGCTCCGGCCAGGGCCAGCGAGAAGCCGAGCAGGGAGAGGATCGCGCCAAAGATCAACATGATGACGGAACCGGGTTTCATGGCGCGTGTCCTCTCATCGGGTACGTCTCGAGTCAGGGTACGTCTCATTCACGGGCACGACTCGGTTCACGAGGGTGTCGCGTTCCGTGGCCTGCCGGTCGACGTCGTCTTGATCCGGGACCGCGTCAAGCTCGATGCGAGGGAGCGGGACGGCTCAGAACACGCAGAAGTTGCGCGCCGATGGCCTCGTTCTCGATCAAAAAACCGTCGTGGCCGAAGCCGGAGTGGAGCGTGACGGCATCCGTGTCGTCGATGTTGCCCTGCAGATGGGCGGCGATGACCTGTTGGCCCTCGAGGGGGAAGAGGCGGTCACTGTCGATGCCGACGACGACGCTGAGCGCATCGATGCGGGAGAGGGCGGATGCGACACCGCCGCGGCCGCGGCCGATGTCGTGCGAGTTCATGGCCTCGACCAGCACGATGTAGCTGTTCGCGTCGAACCGCCGGGTGAACTTGTTGCCGTGGAAATCGAGGTAGGACTCGACGGCGAACCGGCCGCCCGCGCCGAGCGGACTGATCTCGCTTTGCCAGCCGCGCTCGAAGCGCAGGTTGAGCTCCTCGGAGCTGCGGTAGTTCAGCAGCGCCATCCGCCGGGCCAGGGCGAGGCCGCGGGTCGGGCCGTCGCCGTCCGCGGCGTCGTAGTAGTCGCCGAAGCGGAAGAGCGGGTCGCTGCGGATGGCTTCGATCTGCACCGAATTCAGCGCGATCTGGTCGGCGGTCGTCACCGGCGGTGCCGCGAGGATTGCCAGGCGGGCGACCCGGGACGGATGCTCGATGGCCCACTCGAGCGCGTGCATCCCGCCCATCGAGCCGCCGACGACGGCGGCCCAACGGTCGATGCCGAGATGGTCTGAGAAGGCGACCTGCGCGGCGACCTGATCGCGAATGGTGAGGTAGGGAAAGCGGGTGCCCCATTCGGAGCCGTCCGGGGCGAGGGAGGCCGGACCGGTGCTGCCCTGGCAGCCACCGATCATGTTCGGGGCAACCACGAACCAGCGGTCGGTGTCGATGGCCAGGCCGGGGCCGACGATCCTGCTCCACCAGCCCGCGGTCGGGTGGCCGTGGCCGGCCGGGCCGACCAGGTGGCTGTCGCCGGTGAGGGCGTGCAGTATGAGCACGGCGTTGTCGCCGCTCGGGGACAGTTCGCCCCACGTCTCGTAGGCGATCCGCACGGCGCCGAGGCTGCTGCCCCCCTCAAAGTGCAGCGCACCGACGTCGAGGAAACGACGGTTCCCCACGGGGTCGCCGTCGCGCCACGCACCCGTCGCCGGGGGTTTGCCGAGCAGCGACCGCGCCTGGGCTTCGGTCACGAAGCTCGACGGGACGGTGTCTGCCGAATATTGCCAGTCCATAGGCTCCCTATTCTGCCGGGTGAACAGCCCTTCCGGCTTATTGTCACCGCACCGTCTGGTGAGCGCGCCGCGCGCCCGGCCGTCGCCGCGGAGTACCCGGCCGGCACTCGGGCCGCACCCGGTTTTCACTCGGGTTGCACTGGGTTTCCACTCGGTTTCCACTCTGTTCGCACTCCGTTCGCACTCGGCGGAGCCGAATCAGCTCGCCACCCGAACGAATTCGACGGAGATTTTGCCGATTTTGGCCTGAAACGGGCCGAAACCGGGTATGGAGGGCAAAATCTCCGTCGAATTGGTTACCCACCCGCCTGGGGGGGGGATACCCATCCGGATTGGCAGCGGCTGGGGGCGTGTCAGGCGTTGGCGCGGGATGCCTGCACAACCGCGCGGGCGGCCGCCAGGCCGGTCTTGAGGTCGGCCTTCAGATCGGCGATGTTCTCGATGCCGACGGAGAGGCGCACCAGGCCCGGCGTAACCCCGGCCGTGAGCTGCTGCTCCGGGGTGAGCTGCGCGTGCGTGGTCGAGGCCGGGTGGATGACGAGCGACCGCACATCGCCGATGTTGGCCAGGTGGCTGAACAGGGAAAGGTTGTCGACGAGGGCGCGACCGGCATCCACTCCGCCCTTCAACTCGAAGGACAGCACGGCGCCGACACCGCGGGGCGCGTAGGTGTTGGCGGCGGCGTACCAGGGGCTCGACGGCAGGCCGGCGTAGTTGACCGAGGCGATGTCGGGGTGGTTCTCGAGCCACTCCGCGATGTCCTGGGCGTTCTGCACGTGGCGTTCGATGCGCAGGCTGAGAGTCTCGATGCCCTGGATGAGCTGCCAGGCGCTCGCCGGGGCGATCGCGGATCCGAGGTCGCGCAGCAGCTGCACGCGCGCCTTGATGATGTAGGCGATGCCGTCGCCGACCGCGCCCGTGTAACTGACGCCGTGGTAGGACGGGTCCGGCTCGGTGAGGCCGGGGAACTTCTCCACGTTCTTGGACCATTCGAACGTGCCGCCGTCGACGATGACGCCGCCGATGACGGCACCGTGGCCACCGAGGAACTTGGTCGCCGAGTGGACGACGATGTCCGCGCCGTGCTTGAACGGGCGGATCAGGTAGGGGGTGGCGATGGTGCTGTCGACGATGAGCGGCACCCCGCCGGCGTGCGCCACATCGGCCACGAGACGGATGTCGAGCACATTGATCTTGGGGTTGCCGATGGTCTCGGCGAAGAAGAGCTTGGTGTTGGGGCGCAGCGCCCGGCGCCACTCCTCGGGGTCGTCCTGGTTCTCGACGAAGGTCGTCTCGATGCCAAGCTTGGCCAGCGTGTACTTGAACAGGTTGTAGGTTCCGCCGTAGATTGAACTCGACGAGACGATGTGGTCGCCGGCCTGGGCGATGTTCAGCACCGCGAACGTGGAGGCGGCCTGGCCCGAGGCCAGGAGCAGGGCTGCGGTGCCCCCTTCGAGGGCGGCGACGCGCTCTTCGACGACGGCCTGGGTCGGGTTCATGATACGGGTGTAAATGTTGCCGAATTCGGCCAGTGCGAACAGGTTCTGCGCGTGCTGGGCGCTGTCGAACACGTAGGACGTGGTCTGGTAGATCGGGGTGGCCCTGGCATTGGTGGTCGGGTCGGGCTGGGCACCGGAGTGCACCTGCTTGGTTTCAAACTTCCAGTCTGCAGCGTTGTCGCTCATGAGGTGATCTCCCGGGTGATCCTCGACGAGCGTGGACCTTCCAGCGCTCTGCCAGCGATTCTAGGCAGGGGGTTGTCGAGCTGGCAACGGACACCGCAACACAGCGTCACGAAGCGGTCAGCGCGGCGTGTCGCGCGGTGTGCCGACGGCAGGGTCTGCGGGCGGTGCGTCTGCGGGAGGCTCTGCGGGAGGCTCGGCGGCGAGCGTGCCGGCAGGCGCGTCGAGGTGCGGAAGCACGATAGTGCCGGTGTCGGTGCGCGCCTTCTTGCGGAACAGCCAGCGGGCGCGCGGCTCGATCAGCGGGTGGAACACCCTGCGCACGATCCGCTGCGAGAGGGCGATGGAGATCAGCACGCTGAACCCGATCATCGCGGGCAGCACCCAGCCCGGCTGGGGTCCGCCGAGCACCCCGCTCTCGCGCAGGAGGAACAGCACGAAACTGTGCAGCAGGTAGATGTACATCGTGGCCGCGCCGTAGGGCGTGAACCAAAGCCGTCGCCGGGGCATGAGCACCAGGAATGCCACGATGAGGGCGAACGCGAGCAGCAGCAGACCCAGACGGATGACGCCGGCCCAGAGCTGGTCGTAGCCGAACGCCGGGTAGGCCTCGTCGTAGAGCAGGAACTGGCGCACCTGCGCCTCACGAAGGGCGTCGATGTTCGCCACGATCACGCCCAGCAGTGCCGTGAACAGGGTGAACGCGCCGATCCGCCAGCGCCATACCGCGGTGGCGTGCAGCCCCAGCCAGCGGTCGGTGAGCTTCCACTGGCGTAGCTGCCAGCCGAAGACGAAGAACGGCAGCAGCCCGAGCGTGCGCGACAGCGCGAAGGTGCTGTCGATCGACGCGAAGTACCCGGCGCCGACGGAGATGATCACACTGATCAGCAGCGGATGGCGCAGCAGCACGAGGAAGGGTAGGGCGAGGCGCCAGGCCAGGAGGGCGATCAGGAACCACAGGGTCCAGGAGGGGGACGAGTAGTCCAGACGGAATTCGCCGCCGAGTAGCCAGTGCACGACTGTCCAGATCGTCTCGAAGATCACGTAGGGGAGCACGATGTCGGTGACCAGACGATGCAGCTGGCGGGTGCCGAGCGGGCCCGACCGGGCGAAGTACCCGCTGACGGCGACGAACAGCGGAACGTGGAAGGCGTAGACGAACAGATAGAACTCGTAGGCGACATCCGACTCGGCGATGAGTTTCAGGATGGCGTGCCCGAGCACAACCAGGGCGATCGCGATCCAGCGCGCATTGTCCCAGAGCGGCACGCGTCGTTTCTGCACGTGCGGTATTCCGGCGGCGCGTGGGCTCATCATGCTGCTTCTCCGACCAGAATGGAACCATGGGTACAAAAAGAGTCGTTGTGACCGGTGCGAGTTCGGGGATCGGTGCCGCCACCGTGCGCCTGTTCCGCCAGCGGGGCTGGGATGTGGTGGGGGTGGCTCGCCGCGCCGACCGCCTCGCGACGCTGCAGGCGGAGACCGGGGCGCAGGTCTTCACGGCCGACCTCACCCGGCAGGCCGACGTGGACGCGCTGCGCGACTATCTCGCGGCGTCCGGGCCGGTGCACGCGCTGGTCAACAACGCGGGCGGCGCAGTGGGGCTGGACACCGTCGAGGAATCGAAGATCGAGGACTGGGCCTGGATGTTCGAGATCAACGTGCTCGCGGTCAAGCGGGTCACGAGCGCCGTGCTGCCCTTGCTGCGGGCCGGGATCCGGGCGGAGGGCGGCGCCGCCGACATCGTCACGGTCACGTCCATTGCGGGTCATGTCGCCTACCTCGGAGGTGGAGGGTATAACGCGGCGAAGTTCGCCGCGCACGCCCTGATGGAAGTCTTGCGCCTGGAATTGAATGGCGAGCCGATCCGGGTGATCGAGGTTGCCCCCGGGATGGTGCAGACCGAGGAATTCGGGCTGGTGCGCTTCAACGGTGATGCGGAGAAGGCTGCCGCGGCCTACGCCGGGGTGCCGAATCCGCTCACCGCCGAAGATATTGCCGAGACGATCGTGTCGAGCGTCGAACGCCCGGCCCACGTCAATCTGGACCTGATCGTGATCAAGCCGGTTGCGCAGGCGGCCCCCACGCGAGTCGCGCGGGGGCCGCTGGCACCCAAAGACTGACGCACTCAAGCGTTCTGCCTAGGGGTGGACCAGGATCTTCACAGCGGTGTCGTTGTGGTTGATCAGGGTGTCGAAGCCCTCGCTGGTGAGGTCGAACTCGTGGCCCATGGTGACCGGGAGGGATTCATGCGAAAGCGGATGCGGGTGGCCGGGCGCCGAGATGAAGATCGGGCCGTCGAGATACTCGTGAAGGTCGGTGCCGCTGATGGCGCACCAGGCGACTGCGATCTTCACTGTGCCGCTGCGGGTCTCCGGCTCTTCGATGCTTTCAATGCGGACGTTTTTCTGGCCGTGGAAACGTGCAGCTTTCATTGAGAATCTTCTCCAGTCATGCGTCAAAGGCTCGGCGCAGGCGGATGGTCTGGCCCTCCGGCCCGCGGAACGACACTACTCCCCCCGGCTGGGGTGCAGCCGAGGGGAGTAGTGGTCATGCGGGTCGTACGGTTTCGATCAGTGCTCGGAGGCCTTCTCGGCGCCGAAGCCGGTCATGGACCGCACGGACATTTCCGCGGCCAGCAGCGGGTCTTCCTTGCGAGTGCTGGTGACCGAGCCGAGCCAGCCCAGGAAGAACCCGATTGGGATGGAGATGATGCCGGGGTTGCTCAGAGGGAACCAGGCGAAGTCGACGTCTGCACCGAACATCGACGTCTCCGTGCCGGAGAAGACCGGCGAGAAGATGATCAGACCGACGGTGACCGCAAGGCCGCCGTACATGCTCCACACGGCGCCGCGGGTGGTGAAGCCGCGCCAGAAGAGCGAGTACAGGATGGTCGGCAGGTTGGCGCTCGCCGCGACGGCGAAGGCCAGGGCCACCAGGAAGGCGATGTTCTGCCCCTGCACGCCGATGCCGCCGGCGATCGAGAGGATGCCGATGATGACGACGGTACGACGTGCGACCTTGACCTCGGCGTCGGGGTCACCCTTGCCCTTCTTGATCACGCTCATGTAGATGTCGTGAGCGAAGGAGGTCGCGGCGGTGATCGTGATCCCGGCCACCACGGCCAGGATCGTGGCGAACGCAATGGCCGAGATGAAGCCGAGCAGCAGCGGTCCGCCGAGCGCGAGGGAGAGCAGCGGCGCGGCCGAGTTCACTCCGCCGGGAGCGGCGAGGATGACATCTGCTCCGACGAGCGCGGCGGCACCGAAGCCGAGCACCAGCGTGAACAGATAGAACGCACCGATCAGCCAGATCGCCCAGACGACCGAGCGACGGGCTTCCTTGGCGCTGGGCACCGTGTAGAAGCGCATCAACACGTGCGGCAGGCCCGCGGTGCCGAGCACCAGGGCGATGGCGAGCGAGACGAAGTCGAGCGGGTTCTCGCCGTATTTCAGGCCGGGCACCAGGATGGCGTCGGCCGGCACACTCGTCGAGGCGGCGATGGCCGAGTCGAGAAGCGCCGAGAAGTTGAAGCCGTTGATGGCCAGCACCCAGACGGTCATCGCGAATGCGCCGATGATGAGCAGGAACGCCTTGATGATCTGCACCCAGGTGGTGCCCTTCATGCCACCGATGAGCACGTACATGATCATCAGGCCGCCGACCACGGTGACCACGACGGACTGCCCGACCTTGTCGTTGATGCCGAGGAGCAGCGACACGAGGCCGCCGGCTCCGGCCATCTGGGCGAGGAGGTAGAAGAAGCAGACGGCAAGGGTGGTCGTCGCCGCGGCCACGCGCACGGGACCCTGACGCAGGCGGAAGGAGAGCACATCCGCCATGGTGTACTTGCCGGTGTTGCGCATGAGCTCGGCCACCAGCAGCAGGGCGACGAGCCAGGCCACGAGGAAGCCGATCGAGTACAGGAAGCCGTCGTAACCGCTGACCGCGATCGCCCCGACGATGCCGAGGAACGACGCCGCGGAGAGGTAGTCGCCGGCGATGGCGAACCCGTTCTGCGGGCCGGTGAAGGACCGGCCGCCGGTGTAGTAGTCGGCCGCGGTCTTGTTGTTGCGCCCGGCGCGAATGACGACGATCAGGGTGACCGCCACGAAAGCGAGGAAGATCGAGATGTTCAGCACGGGGTTGTTTTCCGCGGGTTCGACGGCTTGGGCCAGGCGGCCCGGCAGGGACTGCAGAATGCTGGTTGCGATCATTTCTTGTCCATCTCCTCAAGCTCGGCACGCAGCTCGGCCCCGAGGGGGTCGAGACGGCGGTTCGAGTACGACACGTACCACATGGTGATGGCGAAGGTGGTGACGAACTGGCCGAGGCCGAGCACCAGTCCGAGGTTGAACTTGCCGAAGACCGGGATTGCCATCACGTCGGGCAGGTAGGCCGCGACGAGCACGAAGGCGAAGTACCAGATGAAGAAGAAGGCGGCCAGCGGCAGCACGAACCCGCGGCGCTGCTTCTTCAGCTGGATGAACTTCGGCGTCTTCTCATACGCGATGTAGTCGATGGTGGACGGTTTTACTCCGTCCGGGAGTTTGTCTTTCAGTGATTCCGCCATGCGGGCTCCTTTGCTCCGGTGAAGGGATGTGACTGTGTGGGATGGTGCTGGGGTGATCTGTGGGGGTCGACTGGTGCTTCAGGCGTTCGGGCCGACTCCATGCACGGCCTGCTTGAGGGCGTCGAGAACCGTGGGATCCTCGATCGTCGGCGGTACGGTGTAGGCCTCGCCATCGACGATCTGCCGGATGGTCTTGCGGAGGATCTTCCCCGACCGGGTCTTCGGCAGCCTGTCCAGGATGGTCACGTCTCGGAACGCGGCCACCGGCCCGACATGCTCCCGCACCAGCGCGATGAGCTCTGCGCCGAGAGTGTCGTGGTCGATCGTGGCCCCGGACTTGAGCGTGACGAAGCCGGCCGCGCGCTGCCCCTTGAGCGGGTCGCGCACGCCGAGCACCGCGCACTCGGCGACCGCGGGGTGCAGGGTGAGCACCTCCTCGAGCGAGCCGGTGGACAGTCGGTGCCCGGCAACGTTGATCACGTCGTCGGTGCGGCCCATCACATAGAGGTAGCCGTCCTCGTCGAAGTGGCCGGAATCTCCGGTGGCGTAGAAGCCGGGGAAAGCCGACAGGTAGGAGCTTTCGAAGCGGTCTTCGCTGCCCCAGATCCCGAGCAGGGCGCCGGGCGGCAGCGGGAGGCGGATGGCGATGTTGCCGTCCTTGCCGGCCTTCGTGACCGGCTTGCCCTGGGAATCAAGGATGGCGATGTCGTAGCCGGGCACCGGGAACGTGGCCGAGCCCGGTTTCGTCGGGATGTCGGCGATGCCCCGCGGGTTCGCGCAGATCGCCCAGCCGGTCTCGGTCTGCCACCAGTGATCGACCACCGGGCAGTGCAGCCCGTCATTGGCCCAGTGGTATGTCTCCGGGTCGAGGCGTTCGCCGGCCAGGAACAGCCCGTGCAGGCTCTGGATGTCGTGCCCCGCCAGTTCGACCAGGTCAGGGTCGACGCGGCGGATGGCACGGATGGCCGTGGGCGCCGTGAACAGGACTGACACCTGGTAGTCCTCCACCACGCGCCAGAACGCCCCGGCATCCGGGGTGCCGACCGGTTTGCCCTCATAGATGACCGTGGTGGCGCCGACCAGCAGCGGGGCATAGACGATGTAGGAGTGGCCGACCACCCAGCCGACGTCAGAGGCCGCCCAGAAGACGTCGCCGGGCTTGACGTTGTAGATGTTGGCCATCGACCAGGCCAGCGCCACGGCGTGGCCGCCGTTGTCGCGGACGATCCCCTTCGGATTGCCGGTCGTTCCGGAGGTGTACAGGATGTAGAGCGGGTCGTCGGAGCGAAGGCTGATCGGCGCGGCCGGAGAGGCCTCGTTCTCCTCGTGGGCCCAGTCCAGCCAGGCCACGTCGCTGGTGCCGGCGTAGTCGGCGGCGCAGCCGGGGACCATCTCCCGGTCGCGCACGATGACGGTGTGCACCGAGCCCTTGCTGCGAGCGAGGGCGCGTTCGACCAGAGGCAGGTATTCGACCGCCCGGCCCGGTTCGAGGCCGCCGGAGGCGGTCACGATCACGGTCGGTCGCGCATCGTCGATCCGCACGGCGAGCTCGCTGGCTGCGAAGCCGCCGAAGACGACGGAGTGGATGGCGCCGATGCGGGCACACGCCAGCATGGCGACGATGGCTTCCGGGATCATCGGCAGGTAGACGATCACCCGGTCGCCCTGGCCGACGCCGCTGGCGCGGAGCACCCCGGCGAAGCGCTCGACGCGTCCCAGAAGTTCACGGTAGCTCAGGCGCACCCGGGTGCCGGACATCGCCGAGTCGTAGATGACGGCCGTCTGTTCGCCGCGGCCGGCAAGCACGTGGCGGTCGAGCGCGTTGTAGCTGGTGTTGAGTTCGCCGTCCGGGAACCAGCGCCAGGCGCCGGGGAAGCGTTCCTCCAGCGCCACCGTCGGCGGAACGGTCCAGTCGATTGCCCGGGCTGCCTGCAGCCAGAACGCCGAACGCGTGCCGTCATCGATGCTTCTCTGCCACAGGTCGTGATACCCCGCCGAAGCTTTCCCTGACATTCGAACCTCTCCGTTGAAGTTCCTATGTATACATAGAATTCGTGAAGTCTGGCACATAACCCGCAATAAGGGAATAACATGTGATTTGTGTATACAGAAACCCCAACGACGGGGACCACGGCTCCGGTTCGCGCAAGTGAACGCGCCTACCGGCAGCTGCGCGGCGAGATTCTCGACGGCCTCCTGGCGCCCGGCACGGGGCTGCTCGAGGTGGAGCAAGCCGCCCGGATCGGGGTGTCGCGCACCCCTCTGCGCGCGGCGATCGCCCGGCTGATCGCCGACGGTCTGGTGGCCGGCCGCACCGGCCGTGGGTTCATGGTCACCGAGATGAGCGTGGACAGAATCGGGGAACTCTACGAGGTGCGACGGGCGTTGGAGGAACACGCCGCCCGGATCGCCGCCGAGCGCCGCGACCCGGCGGTCTTCGAGGATCTCCGCACGCAGTTCCTTGCGGCCCCGGAGCTGCTCCGGCACGGCAAGGCGGGACTACGGCGCTACTACGAGCTGATCGACGAGTTCGACCTGGCCCTCGACGTGGCCGTGGCGAACCCCTTCCTCGTGGGTGCGCTCGCCGGGGTGCGCACGCACCTCGCCCGCATCCGTCGCCTGGCCCGGGACAACCCGGACCGGCTCCGAAGCGCCGCCGCCGAGCACCTGCTCATCGTGGACGCCGTTCTGGCGGGCGATTCGTCGCTGGCCGCCCACGCCACGCACGTGCACCTCCACCAGAGCCTCACCAGCGTTCTCGCGACCCTCCGGGGATCGTCGGCCGTTCCGGCCGACCCATCGCCTCCACCGCGCTGACCGCACTATTCGAACCAATCGAACCAATCGAACCAATCGAAGGGATCCACCGTGCAGCTCCACCACGTTCGTGTTCACCGCAGCGACGAGAACCTTGCCCGAACCGACCAGCTGGCCTGGAAGATCGCCGAGGTCGCTTCCGACCCGGTCGGAGTGGGCGACGAGGTGACCGAGATGATCGTCAACCGGGTGATCGACAACGCCGCCGTCGCCGCGGCGTCGCTGACCCGGCGCCCGGTGGTGTCGGCCCGCTCGCAGGCGCTGGCGCACCCGCGTTCGTTCAACGGCGTCGGGGCGACCGTGTTCGGTGAGCAGCGCTCCCGCCGGGTGTCACCTGAGTGGGCGGCCTGGGCCAACGGGGTCGCTGTGCGTGAGCTCGACTACCACGACACGTTCCTCGCCGCCGAGTACTCACACCCCGGCGACAACATCCCGCCGGTCGTCGCGGTCGCCCAGCACCTCGCCACCGCCCGCGGATTGACCGGTCGCGACCTCGTGCGCGGCATCGCCACGGGCTACGAGATCCAGATCGACCTGGTCAAGGGCATCAGCCTGCACGCGCACAAGATCGACCACGTGGCCCACCTCGGCCCGTCGGCGGCCGCCGGCATCGGCACCCTGCTCGGGCTCGACCCCGAGACCATCTTTCAGGCGGTGGGGCAGGCGCTGCACACCACGACGGCCACCCGGCAGTCCAGGAAGGGCGAGATCTCCAGCTGGAAGGCACACGCCCCGGCCTTCGCCGGCAAGATGGCGGTGGAGGCGGTCGACCGCGCGATGCGCGGCGAAACCAGCCCCACCCCGATCTACGAGGGTGAAGACGGCGTGATCGCCTGGCTGCTCGACGGGCCGGATGCCGCCTACGAGGTGTCGCTGCCGTCGAATGGTGAAGCCAAGCGCGCCATCCTGGACAGCTACACGAAGGAACACTCGGCGGAGTATCAGGCGCAGGCGTGGATCGACCTGGCCCGGAAGCTGCACCGGGAGCACCCGGCCCTGTCCGATCCGGCCAACGTCGTATCCGTCGTCATCCACACCAGCCACCACACCCACTACGTGATCGGCTCGGGCGCGAACGACCCGCAGAAGTACGACCCCACGGCCAGCCGGGAGACCCTCGACCACTCCATCCCGTACATCTTCACGGTCGCCCTGCAAGACGGCAGCTGGCACCACGTGGATTCCTACCGGCCCGAACGCGCCGGCCGGGCCGACACGATCGCCCTCTGGAACAAGGTGACCACCACGGAAGACAGCGAGTGGACCCGCCGGTACCATTCGCTCGACCCGGCCGAGAAGGCCTTCGGCGGTCGAGTCGAGATCGAGCTCACCGACGGCAGCCGGGTCGTTGACGAGATCGCCGTCGCCGACGCCCATCCGCTCGGCGCGAAGCCGTTCGGGCGGGCCGAATACGTGCACAAGTTCCGCACCCTCGCGGCCGACGTGGTCGAGGAGGGCGAGATCGTGCGCTTCCTCGCCGCGGCCGAACGCCTGCCGCGGCTTGGCGCCGGGGAGCTCGGCCAGCTCACCATCGTGGCCCGTAACGGGTTGCTCGCCTCACTTCCCACCCCGAACGGAATCTTCTGATGTTGTACTCGAAAGTCAGCCCGGCCGCCAAGCGGGCCGCGTTCCGCGAGGACCTGGCGAGCGGCCGGCTGCTGCGCTTCCCCGGTGCGTTCAACCCGCTCTCGGCCCGACTGATCGCGGCCAAGGGCTTCGAAGGGGTGTACATCTCCGGCGCGGTGCTCTCGGCCGACCTGGGTCTGCCCGACATCGGCCTGACCACTCTCACCGAGGTGGCCGGACGGAGCCAGCAGATCGCCCGGATGAGCGACCTGCCCACGATCGTGGACGCCGACACCGGCTTCGGCGAGCCGATGAACGTGGCACGCACGATCCAGACGCTCGAGGATGCCGGCCTGGCCGGCATGCACATCGAGGACCAGGTCAATCCGAAACGCTGCGGTCACCTCGACGGCAAGCAGGTCGTCGACGACGACACGGCGGCCAAGCGCATCCGGGCGGCCGTCGACGCCCGGCGCGACCCGAACTTCCTGATCATGGCGCGCACGGACATCCGTGCCGTCGACGGCCTGGCTGCCGCGGTCGACCGGGCGAAGAAGCTCGTCGACGCCGGGGCCGACGCGATCTTTCCGGAGGCGATGGCATCCCTGGCCGAGTTCGCGGCCATCCGCGCCACCGTGGACGTGCCGGTGCTGGCGAACATGACCGAGTTCGGCAAGGGCGAGCTCTACACGACCCAGCAGCTGGCGGATGTCGGCATGAACATCGTCATCTTCCCGGTGTCCCTGCTGCGCCTCGCGATGGGGGCGGCCGAACGCGGCCTCGACACCATCGAGGCGCAGGGCTCACTGACCGGCTTGCTGCCGGAGATGCAGCACCGGGCGAGGCTCTACGAGCTGCTCGACTACGAGTCGTACAGCCACTTCGATTCCGGCGTCTTCAACTTCACCCTCAACCCGGATGTTGCCTCGTAGCAGCCCGGCCCCGCACGCAGATCCAGTCACAACGCAAGGGAGCGACATGAGTCAGAACGAACCGACCATTTACAAGGGCCTCGCCGGCGTCGTGGTCGACCATACGCAGGTGTCCAAGGTCAACCCCGAATCGAACTCGCTGCTGTACCGGGGCTACCCGGTGCAGGAACTCGCGGCACAGAAGAGCTTCGAGGAGGTGGCCTACCTGCTCTGGCACGGCGAGTTGCCGACCGACGTCGAGCTGGGCGAATTCGAGGAGCAGGAACGCTCCCTCCGGCACCTGACTCCTGCCGTGAAGCGCGTCATCGACGAGCTGCCGATGACGGCGCACCCGATGGACGTCGTGCGCACGGCGGTCAGCCTGATCGGCGCGAACGACCCCGATGCGGCCGACGCGTCGCCGGCGGCCAACCGTGCCAAGGGCCTGCGGCTCTGGGCCCAGATGCCGGCGATCGTGGCCTACGACCAGCGCCGCCGCCACGGCCTCGAGCTGATCGAACCGCGCAGCGACCTCGGCTACTCGGCCAACTTCCTGTTCATGACGTTCGGCGAGGTGCCCGAACTCGTGGTCGTGAACGCGTTCGATGTGTCCATGATCATGTATGCGGAGCACTCCTTCAACGCGTCGACGTTCACCGCCCGCGTGATCACCTCGACCCTGTCCGACCTGCACTCCGCGGTCACCGGAGCGATCGGGGCTCTCAAGGGCGCGCTGCACGGCGGGGCGAACGAGGCCGTGATGCACATTTTCGACGAAATCGGGCTCGGCCTGGGCGCCGGGAAGCGCGCCGAGGCGTGGCTGAATGAGACCCTCGCCGCAAAGCGGAAGGTGATGGGCTTCGGCCACCGGGTGTACAAGCACGGGGACTCGCGGGTGCCGACCATGCGCACCGCGCTGGTCACCCTGGTCGAGCATTATGACCGGCCGGACCTGCTGGAGCTCTACGAATCCCTCGAGGCGGGGATGACGACGCGCACCGGCATCCTGCCCAACCTGGACTACCCGTCGGGACCGGCGTACAACCTGATGGGATTCGACACCCTCACTTTCACGCCGATCTTCGTCGCGGCGCGACTGACCGGGTGGACCGCGCACATCATCGAGCAGACCGCATCGAATGCCCTGATCCGGCCGCTCTCGCTCTATAACGGCCACGAGGAGCGGCACCTGGCCTGAGCTCATCGTGACCGCGCCGTGACCTACCATTGGGAAATGGGATTCGACGCGGACGACGCTGCACGTGATGTGACCGGAATTGAGCGGGAAGTGCTGGGCTGGGACGTGTTCGCGGACGCGTCCCGCCAGCTGTCGAAGGCGGTGCTGTCGAGCGGCTTCCAGCCGGATGTCGTGATCGCCATCGCCCGCGGCGGGCTGCTGCTCGCCGGCGCCATGTCGTATGCGCTGGGCACCAAGAACTGCGGCAGCATCAACGTGCAGTTCTACACCGGCGTCGACGAGCGCCTCCCCGTGCCGGTCCTGTCGGGACCGATGCTCGACGCGCCGTCGCTGACCGGCCTGCGGGTGCTGCTCGTCGACGACGTCTCCGACTCCGGGCACACCCTCGCGATGGTCGTCGCGCTGCTGCGGGAAACCGCCTGCGAGGTGCGCACCGCCACCCTGTACACGAAGCCTCGCACCGTGCTGGTGCCCGATTTCACCTGGTGTGAAACGGACCGCTGGATTGTGTTCCCCTGGTCCTCGCTGCCTCCCGTAGCGGAGAGCCTCACCGGTGCGAGCCTGCCGGGCGGCGCACAGCTCGATGACGACCTGCCTGTCGCGAGCCTGCTCGCCGCCAGCCTGCCCCTCGTGGCCCGGGGCGCCCTGCTGTGAGCGTGCACCTGGTCGGCGGCGGTTGGAACCCCCGGACAGACGCGGCCGTCTTCGGACCCTTCCTGGCCGAGGCCACGGCGCGCGGAGTCGTGGCAGGCCGCGCGGAGCCTGGCATCGCGATCCTCGTCGTGCGTGCCGAAGACGCCGCCGACCACGCCGCGAACCTGGTCGCCGCCGTTTCCGCGGCCGGCGAGTTCGAGCCGAAGGTCACCGTCGTCGCCCCGGGCGACGTCTTCGCCCTGACCGCTGTGTCCGAGGCCGACGGAATCCTGGTCGGCGGCGGAGTCACCCCCGCCTACCTGGTCGCCGTGGCCCCGATATTCGGTGAGATCCGTCGTCAGGTGGCCGCCGGCATCCCCTATCTCGGATTCTCTGCCGGCGCGATGATCGCGGCCGAGCGTGCCCTGATCGGCGGCTGGCGCATGGGCGGCGTCGAGGTCAGCGGCGAACACGCCGCCGAGGGGCTCGACGAGATCACCGTTGAACCCGGCATCGGGTTGCTCGACGTCACCGTGGAGGTGCACGCCGCCCAGTGGGGCACGCTGTCCCGGTTGGTCGCGGCCACCGAGGCCGGCCTGATCGACGGCGGCCTGGCCGTCGACGAGAACACCGCGCTGGTCGTCGGCGAGGGCGCGCTCAGCGTCGTCGGAGCCGGCAGTGTCTGGCGGGTCAGCGAGGCCGACGGCGGGGTGCTCGTGAGCACCTTCGGGGCCTGAGCCGAGCATCATGCCCGTCACCCTCGCGGCGCTGACCGAGAGCCGGGCCATCGATCTTGGCTGGGCCCAGGCGCTGGCGCCGGTGGGGCCGGAGATCGACCGGATGGCGGAGCTCCTGCGCGCCGAGACTCTGGCCGGCCGTATCTGGCTACCGGCCCCGGAGAACGTCTTCCGCGCCTTCGCCGAGCCATTCGATGCCGTGCGGGTGCTCATCGTCGGCCAGGACCCGTACCCGACCCGGGGACATCCGATCGGGCTCGCCTTCGCGACCGAGGCACACGTGCGGCCGCTGCCGCGCAGCCTGGCGAACATCTGCCGGGAGCTGCACGACGACGTGGGCGTCACCGCCGCCACCGGAGACCTCTCGCCGTGGTCGCGGCGGGGGGTGCTGCTGCTCAACCGCGTACTCACCGTGCAGGCCGGCCTGGCCGGGTCGCACCGGCGCCGCGGCTGGGAAAGCGTGACCGAGCAGGCCATCCGCGCCCTTGTCGCCCGGGACCGGCCGCTCGTGGCGATCCTGTGGGGGAAGGATGCCGGCACGCTGCGGCCGCTCCTCGGGGACACGCCGGTGATCGAGTCCGCGCACCCGAGCCCGCTGTCGGCCAGGCGCGGATTTTTCGGTTCAAAGCCGTTCAGCCGGGCCAACGAGTACCTCGGCCGCACCGGGGCGGCCCCGGTGGACTGGTCCCTCGGGTAATCTGGAGCTCTCTGGAGGAGTTAGCTGTGCTTGAAGAGGAATACCAGCCGCGTCGGCAATTGCCCCGGCACCTTCGACCGACGCCCGCGGAAGAGGCGCCGTTCGGATTCACCATGCGTGAGGCCCAAATCACCGATCTGCCGTATATCCGGGAGGTCTACAACTACTACGTCGCCAACAGCACGGTCACCTTCGACGTCGACCCGATGACCCTCGCCGAGTGGCGCAGCAAGTTCTACTATCTGGGCAAGCTCGGGATGCCGTTCATCGTGGCCGTCTCCCCGGCCGGCCAGCTGCTCGGCTACGCCCTGGTCAGCCCGTGGAAGCAGAAACGCGCCTACCGGTTCACGGTCGAGAACTCGATCTACCTCGGAGCGGCCTCCACCGGCAAGGGACTGGGCCGGATGCTGCTCGGCGAACTCATCGAGCGCTCCCAGGCGGCCGGGCTCAAGGAGATCATCTCGGTCGTCGCCGACCAGGGCGCCGACGCGTCGATCAAGCTGCACCTCGACTTCGGATTCGCGGAGATCGGCCGGATGGGCAAGGTCGGCTTCAAGTTCGACCGCTGGCTCGGCACCGTGCTCCTGCAGAAGAGCCTCAAATAGGCTCAGCGGAGAGGTTGCGGCCGGCGGACGCCTAAAATCGAGGGATGACCGATGCCCTGCCCACCCTGCCCGAGCGTCACACTGTGTTGCGCTCGTTCGCAGGACACCTCGAGGCCGGCCCCGACGCCGTGTTCAACCGGCTCGTGACGGCGATGGCCTCGGGGGCGGCCGGCGGGGGCAACGTGCACACCGACCGGGACCGACGCCGACTCGTGCTGCGGCGCGGCTGGTGGTACCGCGGCGAGTACCAGGTGCTGCCCGAGGAGGAGGCCGGGTCGCTCGTGCAGTACGAGATCATCAACGTCGCGCAGCTGCTGCCGTGGGCCGGGTCGTGGGCGGCGGCATCCGTTCTCCGCGCCGCGCCGCGGGCGTTCCAGGCGTTGCTGACCGGGCTGTCCCACTCTTGAGCGTCGCGCCGCTGAGCGTCTCGCCGCTCCGTCGCGCCGATGCCCGGCATCCCGGCTGGCTAGGCTCGGGGGATGGCCGCTCCGCATGAACTGACCGCTCTCGAACAATGGCAGGCGCTGCAGCGCGGTGAGATCAGCCCCACCGAGCTGACCGAGCACTACCTGGGCCGGATCGAGGCTCAGGACTCTGGCCTCGGCGCGTTCGTGAGCGTGACAGCGGATGCCGCGCGGAAGCGGGCCCGCTTCGTCGAGCAGCTGATGCCGCGCAGCATGCCGCTCTGGGGTCTGCCCTTCGCCGACAAGGACCTGCAGAGCCGCGCCGGCGTGCCGGCCCGGTTCGGATCGCGGCTGATGCAGGATTACGTGCCGGCCGAGTCCGACGATCTCGTGCTCGCCCTGGACGCGGCCGGCGGCGTGAGCCTCGGCAAGACCAGCACGCCCGAGTTCGGGCTGCCGTCGTACACCGAGACGCTGGCCGGGCCGCCCGCGCGCAACCCGTGGGACCGCTCCCGGGGCGCGGGCGGCTCCAGCGGCGGGGCGGCGGTGGCCGTCGCCGCCCGGCTGCTTCCCTTCGCTCCGGGCTCCGACGGCGGCGGCTCGGTGCGGATCCCCGCGGCAGCCTGCGGTCTCGTCGGCCTGAAACCGTCGCGTGGCCGGGTGCCCTCGTCGTCCGGGATCAACACGCTCGGCGGTCTCAGCGTGGCCGGACCGCTGGCACGGACGGTGGCGGATGCCGCCCTGCTGCTGGACGCCATGATCGCGCCGCGAGGCGGGCATCCGCAGCACCTGTACTCGCTCCGGCCCCCCGGCGACGATGCACCTCTGCTGGCCGCCGCCGTGCGCGGCGAGGGCCGGTTCCAGCTCGGCGTGATGACAACCTCCGCCTGGGATGACGCCTACCCGATCGAGATCGCTCCCGAGGCGCTGGCCGCCCTGATGGTGGCCGTCGACGGGTTCGCGAGTATGGGCCATGGCCTGGAGGAGACGGCGCTCGAGCCCGACGACAGCTATGTGCCGGCGTTCCGCGCGATCTGGCAGGCCGGCGCTGCGAGCATCCCCGCCGACACCCCGGAGCAGGAGAAGCTGCTCGAGCCGCTCACCCGCTGGCTGATGAACCGCGGCCGGGAGCTGTCCGCTCGGGATCTGGCTCAGGCGCTCACGGCCCTGTCGGCTTACGAGCGGTCGTTCATCCGCCAGTTGTCCCGGTTCGACGCGGTGCTGACCCCGGCGCTCGCGCTCACGCCGCGCCCGCTGGGCTGGTACGACGCGGTCGACGGGGAGCGCAACTTCGCCCAGCAGGTGCAGTACACCCCGTTCACGTCCATGGTCAACGTGAGCGGACTGCCCGCGATCGTGCTGCCCGTTGCCGAAACCGGGGCTGGACTGCCGATGGGAGTGCAGCTGATCGGCCGGCCGGGCGGGGAGGCCACGCTACTGGCGCTCGGTGCGCAGCTCGAACGGAGGCTGCAGTGGCAGCACCGCACGCCGCCCGAGGCCGGCGGCCCCGGACTCCCGTGCGCCCGCTGAGCGATTCCGAGCGCGCGGTCAAACCAATTCGACGGAGATTTTGGGTCAAGCACCGGTTTTTGAGCCTGAACACGCGGTCTAGAGCAAAATCTCCGTCGAATTCGTTCGGGGTTCGACACGGATCCTCGCCCGCGGTGCGCTAGACCAGCGGGGCCTTTGCGGCCGGACGGGAGGGCCACCAGAACCTGTCGCCGGTGAGGAACACCAGCGCCGGCACCACGAGGGTGCGCACCACGAGCGTGTCGAGCAGCACGCCGATGCAGACGATGACGCCGATCTGGGTGAGAGCCACGACTGGCAGCACGCCCAGCACGGCGAAGACCGCCGCGATCAGGATGCCGGCGCTCGTGATGACCGCGCCCGTCGACGACAGGGCGCGCACCATGCCCTCCTTCGTGCCGAACCGGATGCTCTCTTCCCGGGCTCGGGTGGTGAGGAAGATGTTGTAGTCCACCCCGAGGGCCACCAGGAAGAGGAACGCGAACAGCACCACGTTGGTGTTGAAGGCGGGGAAGCCCATCAGGTTCTGGAAGATCCAGTTGGAGGCACCGAGGCTGGCGAAGTACGTCGCCAGCACGCTGAGGATCAGCAGAACGGGTGCCACCAGGGAGCGCAGGAGCAGGGCGAGGATGACGAACACGATCGCCAGGATCATCGGGATGATCAGGGCCTGGTCGGCCTGGGCGCTCGTCTTGTTGTCGAACGCCGTGGCGTCGCTGCCGCCGACCAGTGCCTCGGACACGTCGCCCGAGGTGTCGGCATAGGTGCCGCGCAGTGTGTCGATGACGGAGAAGGTTTCGTCGCTGCCCGGCTCGCTGGACAGGGAGAGGTTCAGCCGGGTCAGGCCGTTCGCGCTCTCGCCGGGCAGCACGGACTCGACGCCGGGCGTGTCGGTGGCAAGCGTCGTGGCCTCGGCGGCCGCGGCATCCGGTACCAGCACGATGGTCTGGCTGGTCAAGCCGGCCGAGAAGGATTCCTTCACGATGGCCTGCGCCTGCACCGATTCGGGCTTGCCGAGGAGCTGGTCGGCCTGCGACAGCCCCACGGAGGCGCCGATCAGGCCCAGGCTGAGGGCGCCGATCGCGGCGACGGATGCCGCGGTGACCACGATCGGACGGCGCTGCACGCCCCGACCGAGGCGGGTCCAGAAGCCGGGACGCAGCTCGGCACCGGCGCCCGGCACGAAGCGGGGGATGAACGGCCAGAACAGGCCGCGGCCGCAGACCACAAGGGCAGCCGGCAGCACGACCAGCGCGAAGATGATGGCGATGACGACACCGATAGCGCAGGCGAAACCGAGCGCGCGGTTGCCGGACAACTCGGCGAACAGCAGGGTGAGCAGGCTGAGCGCGACCGTGCCGCCACTGGCGGCGATGGCCGGGCCGGCACCGCGCACCGCGGCCAGCATGGCGTCGTTGCGGTTCTCGGTGCGGAGTAACTCCTCGCGATAGCGGGCCACGAGCAGCAGGGCGTAATTGGTGCCAGCGCCGAAGACCAGCACGGACTGGATGCCGGCGACGGAGGGGTCGAGGGTGATGCCGAACGGCTCGGCCAGGGCGACGACGACGACCCCGGACAGGCCGTCCGCGATGCCGACGACGACGAGCGGAACGATCCAGAGCACGGGACTGCGGTAGGTGACGATCAGAAGCACGGCGACGACGATCACGGTGACGAGCAGCAGCCGGAAGTCGGCACCGGCGAAGGCGTTGGTGATGTCGGACTGAAAGCCGACGGCGCCGGTGACAAAGGCGTTCAGACCGCTCGGCAGTGCGTCGGACGCGGCGTCACGGATGCCGGTGGCCGCCCCGCCGATGTCGGCGTTGGCCTCGTCCGCGTCCAGCGGAACGATGCTGATCGCGGCCTGCCCGTCATCGCTGAACCGCGGCATGGTCGCCTGCGGCACGATCGACTGCTCGGCGAGGGCGGTGCCGCGTTCGGCGATGGCTGCGATGTCGGCCCGGGTCAGGTCGGCACCCTCCCGGGTCCAGACCACGATCGCGGAGGTCTGCTCGGCGGAGGGGAACTCGGCGAGGAGAGCGTCGACCTGTGCGGCCTGGCTGGATGTGGGCAGCCCGGAGGTGGGGAACTCCTCGGAATCGTCGGAGGGGAGGAGGGAGAAGAGCAGACCGACGGCGACAATCGTCGCGATCAGTACGATCCAGGCCGTGCGTCGACCGGTGATGATCCGCTGAATCGCGAGCAAAATTCCTCCAAGAAGCCTGATTGCTAGGCGTCCTAGCAATTTTCGTAATAGTATGGCTCCTATGGAAGAGCGTCGCAAGTTCGCTCCCGGCTCCGCGGCCGGGGTAGTCGGCGCGCCGGGGGGCGGCGAAAGTCGGGATCCCAGTCTTCCGGTTTCGGACCGGATCGGCTTCCAGCTGCACGACATCGTGCACCTGTCCCGCGCCTTCGAGCGCCAGGTCGGGCAGGCGCTCGAGGTGAACGCCACCGACCTGTCCGCGATGGAGCACCTGATCCGGGAGGGGTCGCTGACCCCGGGCGAGCTGTCCCGCCGCCTGGACATCTCCACGGCGGCAACCACTCTCGTGGTCGACCGGCTTGTGGCCCTCGGTCACGCCCAGCGCCATCCGCACTCGTCGGATCGGCGCAAGGTGGTCGTGGTGCCGGCTCAGGAGTCGGTTTTGCGGGCGTTCCAGCAACTGCTTCCGGTGATCGGGGGAGTGGCGGCGCTCACCCAGGATCTCTCTGATGAGGAACGAGAGGTCATCGAGGCCTTCCTGGCCCGGGTCGTCGACGTTTACCAATCGGCACTCGGCTCGCCGTCCTGAGCCGGTGATCCGCGCCCAGCAGCCCGCGTGCGCCACGCCCGGTGGTCGCCAATTGTTTTGAGTAATTCAAAACAACTGTTAGCGTGGGGCGCATGACGGAAACAGGGCGGGTGCGGGCGGTTGAGGCGTCCGGCTTGCTCGCCGACAGCATCCGTGCGTCTGGGCTCAAGGTCACTGGGCCCCGCTTGGCGGTGCTGCGTGTTCTCGACCAGGCCCCGCACTCGACCGCGGAGCGGCTCTACGCCACGGTTCGAGCCGAGCTGCCGGGCACCTCACTGCAGGCGGTATATGGTGTGCTCGCGGCCTTCACCGGCGCGGGGATCGCCCGCAAGATCGAGCCGGCCGGCTCCCCGGCTCTCTTCGAACGCCGGGTCGGCGACAACCACCACCACATCGTCTGCACCCGGTGCAGCGCGGTGCACGACGTCGACTGCGCCGTGGGTGAGTCCCCCTGCCTAACGCCCTCGAACACCTCCGGATTTACCGTGCAAACCGCCGAGGTCACCTATTGGGGCCTCTGCCCCGATTGCCAGACCTCCACACTCACCGCACTTTCCACACCTGCACCGCTGTCGAACGAAGGAGCACAATGACAATCAAGTCCACCACCACGCAGACGGGAACGCCCGTCGCCAGCGACGAGCACTCCCTGACCGTTGGAACCGAGGGAGCCACTGCCCTGCACGACGTCTACCTGGTCGAGAAGCTCGCCCAGTTCAACCGCGAGCGCATCCCGGAGCGCATCGTGCACGCCAAGGGCGGCGGAGCGCACGGCGTCTTCGAGGTGACCGGAGACGTCTCCGCGTACACCCGCGCCGCCGTCTTCGCGCCCGGAACGACCACCGAGACGCTGCAGCGCTTCTCCAGCGTTGCCGGTGAGCAGGGCAGCCCCGACACCTGGCGCGACGTGCGCGGCTTCTCGGTTAAGTTCTACACCTCCGAGGGCAACTACGACATCGTCGGCAACAACACACCGGTGTTCTTCATCCGCGACGGCATCAAGTTCCCCGACTTCATCCACTCGCAGAAGCGCCTGCCGGGCTCCGGCCTGCGCGACGCGACCATGCAGTGGGACTTCTGGACCCTCTCCCCGGAGTCCGCGCACCAGGTGACCTACCTGATGGGCGACCGCGGCCTGCCGCGCTCCTGGCGCGAGATGCCCGGCTTCGGCTCGCACACCTACCAGTGGATCAACGCCGCCGGTGAGCGCTTCTGGGTCAAGTACCACTTCACCTCCAACCAGGGCAACATCGAGATGGAGGGCTCGGAGGCTGAGCTCATCGCGGGGGCCGACGCCGACTACTACCGTCGCGACCTCTTCGACGCCATCGATGCCGGAAACTTCCCGTCTTGGGACGTCTCGGTGCAGATCATGCCGTACGACGACGCCAAGGCCTACCGGTTCAACCCGTTCGACATCACCAAGGTGTGGCCGCACGCAGACTACCCGCTGGTCAAGGTCGGCACGCACACCCTGAACCGCAACCCGGAGAACTTCTTCGCTGAGATCGAGCAGGCCGCGTTCTCCCCGGCAAACTTTGTGCCCGGCATCGCGGCGAGCCCTGACAAGATGCTGATGGCGCGCATCTTCTCCTACCCGGACGCCCAGCGATACCGAGTCGGCACGAACTTCAACCAGCTGCCGGTGAACGCCGCGAAGGCTCCCGTGAACAACTACTCGCAGGATGGCGCCGCTCGCTATCACTTCAACGCGACGGATGTCCCGAACTACGCTCCGAACTCGCTGGGCGGCCCGGTGGCCGACCCGCAGGCGGCAACCGACGGAAGCTGGGAGAACGACGGCGAACTCGTGCGCGCCGCCGCGCAGCTGCGCAGCGAGGACAGCGACTTCGGCCAGGCCGGGACGCTGTACCGCGAGGTCTACGACGATGCCGCCAAGGCGCGCTTCCTCGACACCATCACCGGTGCCATCAGCGGGGTGGAACGTCCCGAAGTGACCGAGCGAGCTATCGCGTACTGGACCAGCGTCGACGCCGACCTCGGCGTGAAGCTGCGCGCGAACCTCGCGACCTGGGCCGAGGCCGACCTGCTGGCCGAGGCCGCAGCCGGGTACGCCGCCCCGTAGCAGCAGCGCTGCACCCGCAGAATCCGTTCACGACAACGCCCGGCCTTTTCGAGGTCGGGCGTTGTCGTGTCGATGCGCTCGCGAGCTGAGTCAGCGGCAAGCGGAGCGCGGAGCGCGGCGCCCGGTGGACCTGCGCATCCAGCGCTATGCGTTGGCTACTGCGTTGCGCCGGCGAGCACGGCGGCGAGGGCTGCGCGCAGCCGGGCATCCGCTTCGATGGAGACCTGCTCGATCTCCGGTTTCGTGCTGAGCTGCGCCATGATGGCCGGGTCGAGGGCTTCCACGGTGGTTTCACCGGCCCTCGCGTGGCGGCGCACGACCACGTTGCAGGGGAGCAGGGCGCCGATGCCCGGGTCGGCGGTCACGGCCCGCTGGGCCAGGGCGGGATTGCAGGCACCGAGAATCAGGTAGTCGCCGACGGCGTCGGCGGCCTCCTGGCCGAGCTTGGCGGCGAAGGTGGACTGTATGTCGATTTCGGTCAGTATGCCGAATCCCTGGTCGGCCAGTGCTTCCCGGGCCATCCGGACCGCTTCGTCGAACGAGACATTGACCGTGACGGTGTGTGCGTAGCTCATGCTGTTCCTCCACTTGGGTGACATTCACTCGGTTCATTCACTCGGTGACATTCACTGGGGACCGCGACGCCCCCAGACCATCATGCGCGCCACCGGCCCGATCTGCCACCGTGAACGGGTGGATTCTCGTTAGGTCAGGCATTTCACACGTGGGACATGCTTACCTCGACGGATGCCTCCGGCGCCAGCCGCCCCCGCGCGAGCTGCCGGCCATTCGCGGTCGAGGTTGCTCACGTGCTCTGGCTATCGTCCCCATTCACCCGGTCCACTTTCACCGGCCCCGAGCTGCACCGGTTCGGCCACAAGGGAGCTCAGGGTGGGCGCCCGAATCTACAGGTGCCGCGGCACGTCCGGCTCGTCGTGTGGCCAACTCAGGAGATCCGTCCGGGCCCTCCGGACATTCGTGCTGATCCTGCACTGCTTCGCACCGGCTGGTAACTATGGGTGACGGATGTCCTGAGTTGGCCACACGCGCGCGCTTGGCCGCCCTGACCCGCGGAGGCAGGACGCAGGGCGGCAAGGCCCATCGACCGGAGCCGTGGCGAGCTCGGTGCGCAGCCGGAGTTTCTCCCGTTTGGAGTTCCGCACCGCGACCCGAACCCCGAACGAATTCGACGGAGAATTTTGGCCGAATCGGCCCAAAACAGCGCGAGAAAGCCGTTTCGAAGCAAAATCTCCGTCGAATTCGTTCGACACCGGAAGCCTCGTCCAGGAGGCTCCGGCTAGGAGGATCCGGCTAGGAGGCCAGAGGCGCCGAGTGCGCGGCGACCAGCGCGGAACTCTGCTCCCAGAGGGCGGCGGCCAGCTGAGAGTCGTAGGCCTGCTTGTTCGCCTTCTGGATGCGGCGTTTCTCGTAGTACTCGCCCGATGCCCAGTCGGTGCCCGGCGTCGCGGTGGCCAGCCAGACCAGGGTGTCGGCTCCCTGTTCAGCGCCGAGCAGCAGGCGTTTGAGCGGAGTCTGGTAAATGAGGCGCATGAGGGTCGTCGACCCGGTGGAGAAGCTCGTTGCCACCACGCCGGGGTGGAAGGCTGCAGTGGTGAGTCCCTCGTCGCTGTAGCGGCGGTGGAGTTCCCTGGTGAAGAGGATGTTCGCGAGCTTGCCGTCGCCGTACGCCTTGTTCGCGGAATACTTCGTCTCGCCCTGCAGATCGTCGAGGTCGATCTTGCCGAAGAGCTGGTTGGCGGCGCTGGACGTGTTGATCACCCGGGCCCGACTGGCGACGAGCCGGTCCATCAACAGCGTGGTGAGCAGAAAGGGAGCCAGGTGGTTGACCTGGAAGGTCTTCTCATAGCCGTCAACGGTGGTTACGCGGTCGCCCATGATGCCGCCGGCGTTGTTGGCGAGCACGTCGATGCGCGGATAGTGCTCCTGCAGCTCGGCGGCAAGGGTGCGCACCTCGTCGAGGCAGGCGAAATCGGCCACGAGGAAGTCGGCACCCAGTGCCTCGGCGACAGCGGCGGTCTTGGCTGGCGAGCGGCCCACGATCACGACTCGGTCGCCGGACTGGCTGAGGGCGCGGGCGGCGGCGGCGCCGATCCCGTCGCTGGCGCCGGTGATCACGATGGTGCGTGCGGTCATTCTGGGTCCTCCGGGTTATTTGACATAGCCGCCCTTTTTGAGGCCGGCCTCGATCTCGAAGCGGTTCTGCAGCGGATTGCGGCCGGCCGCCAGGTAGAGCAGCGGGAAAACCATCCCGAAGCGCTGCCACTGATGTTTGTGCACGGCCTCGTGTTCGAGGATGGCCATCGACACGTTCTGGTTGGTCAGGTAGCAGCCGCCGACACAGGCTCCGCCGCGTCCGAATGCCCAGGAGGGCATGCCGCGAAAAACGATGAGGCCGCCTCGGCGCTCGACCTTGCCCGTGCTCCAGATGGAACCCCAGATCACGCCGACCGTGGTGGCGTAGAGGTAGCCGGCCCGGCTGATGGGGGAGTCGAAGAAGATGCGGCGCACTCTTCCAGCGTAGGTGGCCCCCACGATAGAAGCCTGGGTTTCCCATGATCGATTCACTGCGGAGGTGGCGCGGGGCAGGTGGTGGAAGGTGGCGCGGGTTGGAAAGTGCGCCAGCCTCCACCGGGTGCGCCGCGAGGGCGAAAGCGCGGCTACGGACGACCGTACTCCTCGAGCAGCCGCAGCCAGACCTCGCTCAGGGTGGGGTAGCTCGGCACCGCGTGCCACAGCCTGCGGATCGGCACCTCACCGACCACGGCGATGGTCGCCGCGTGCAGCAGCTCCGCGACATCCGGCCCCACGAAGGTGACCCCGATCAGAACCTCACGGTCGAGGTCCACGATCGCGCGCGCCGACCCGGTGTAGCCGTCGGCGTGCACGGATGCCCCGGCCACCTGGCCCAAGTTGTAGTCCAGTACCCGGGTGCGGAACCCGGCCTTCTCGGCAGCAGCCTGGGTCAGTCCCACAGATGCCACTTCGGGGTCGGTGAAGGTGACCTGCGGCACGGCGGCATGGTCGGCTGTGGCGACGTGCGATCCCCACGGGGCGTCGTCGACGGGCGTGCCGGCGGCCCGGGCCGCGATCACGTCACCGGCCGCGCGGGCCTGGTACTTGCCCTGGTGGGTGAGGAGGGCCCGGTGGTTGATGTCGCCGACGGCATACAGCCAGTCCCCGGTCAGGTCCGGCGCGGTGCCCCGCACCAGCAGGGTGTCGTCGACCTCGAGCCAGTCGCCCGGTGTGAGGCCCACGGTCTCGAGCCCGACATCCGCGCTGCGGGGAACCCGGCCGGTGGCCACGAGTACCTCGGTCGCGGTGACCCCGCTGCCGTTGGAGAGGGTGAGTGTCACATCGCCGTCGGCGGTGCGGGCCGCCCCGGTGGTCGACACCCCGGTCAGCACGGTGACGCCCGCCCCGCGGAGGGCCGCGAGCACGAGTTCACCGGCGAAGGGCTCCTGACCGCCGAGCAAATCGCTCCGAACGATCATCGTGACCTCGGCGCCGAGCCCGGCGTAGGCGGTGGCCATCTCGGCGGCGACCACGCCGCCGCCGATGATCGCCAGACTGTCCGGGATTCCGGGGGCACTGGTGGCCTCGCGGCTGGTCCACGGCGACACGGCTGCCAAACCGGGAATATCGGGCAGCAGCGCCGCCGACCCGGTGCTGACGACCACGGCGTGCGCCGCGACCAGTACGGTCGTGGTGCCGTCGTCAGCGGTCACGGTCACCTCCCGCACGCCGGTGAGGCGGGCGTGGCCGCGCACCAGGGTGATCCCGGTCTTCTCCAGCCAGCGCACCTGGCCCTCGTCGGACCAATTGCTCGTGAAGGAGTCGCGGCGGCGCAGAACGGCCGCGATGTCCAGGTCGCCGGTCACGGCCTCGGCCGCACCGCCGACGCGCCGGGCTGCGGCGAGGGCCGCTCCGCTGCGCAGGAGCGCCTTCGACGGCATGCAGGCCCAGTAGGAGCACTCGCCGCCGACCAGCTCGGCCTCGACGATCACGGTGCGGAGGCCTGCCTGCGTCGTGCGGTCGGCGACATTCTCACCCGCCGCGCCGGCGCCGATCACGATGACGTCGTAGCTCTTGGCGGAAGGGTCAGGTGGGGTGGTGCTGGCGGCGGCAGACATCCGTCTCTCCTTTGGTCAGTGGTGCAGATGAGTGGTGCTGTAGTTCCAATGAGGTGGTGATGCCAGCCTAACGACCCACGAAAGTAGCCGGCCGGCGGCTGACGAATGCCTCCATGCCGATGCGGGAATCTTCGGTCGCGGCCAGGCGGGCCAGGGCCGGCTGCAGCCCCGCCTCGGCGGCCGCGGCACCCTCCCGCGCGGCCGTGCGGGCGTTGGCCAGCGTGGCCTGCACGGCCAGCGGGGCCTGGGCGGCGATCCGCTCGGCCAATTCCAGCGCGCGCTCGAACTGGGTGCCGTCCGGCACGACCTCCTGCACGAGCCCGATGCGGTGGGCCTCGCGGGCGTCGAACATGTCGCCGGTGAGCATCCAGCGCATGGCGTTGCCCCAGCCGGCCGCGCGCGGGAAGCGGATGGTCGCGCCGCCGAACGGCAGGATGCCGCGCGCCACCTCGATCTGGCCGAATCGGGTGGACTCTGACGCCACGGAGATGTCGCTCGCGAGCATCAGCTCGATGCCGAGAGTGAGGCAGGTGCCCTGCACGGCCATCACCACGGGCTTGGACACGCTTGGCCCGTCGACCTGCCACGGATGGATGCCGCCGGGCGGCACCATGTCGAGGCCGTCGGGGCCAAGTCGGGGGCCGATGTCGGCCAGGTCGAGGCCGGCAGTGAAGTGGTCGCCGACCGCGTAGACGAGACCGACCCGCAGCTCAGGGTCGCGGTCGAGTTCACCGTAGGCGAGGGCCAACTGCGTCAGCAGCGCCAGATCGGCGGCGTTGCGCTTCTCCGGACGGTTGAACCCGATCAGCAGCACGTGCCCGCGCCTCTCGGTGATGATCCTCGACGGATCGGAAACGGAGTGCTGCTCGTTCACGGATGCCTCCCTTGGCCTCGTGACGCTGGCGCGTCGGTCCCATGCTATGGCTGAGCAGGTCGGGTCAGCGCGCCGATGATGCGC
The DNA here is from genome assembly GCF_004402465.1 of Cryobacterium sp. TMT2-14. NCBI lineage: Bacteria > Bacillati > Actinomycetota > Actinomycetes > Micrococcales > Microbacteriaceae > Cryobacterium > Cryobacterium sp. TMT2-14. The sequence continues at coordinate 76,996 of NZ_SOFV01000011.1, forward strand.
AGGATGCTCGGCAGGTCGTCGGTGGCGGCCTCCGGCGAGGCCGGGGCGAAGCCGGCGATGGTGGCGCCGGCCAGTTCGAATTCGGCGCGCAGGGCGGTGATCAGCCGGTTCAGGGTGTCGACGCTCAGCCCGAACGGGTAGAGGTCGGCCAGGCCGGCCAGCGCCGACGGGTCGAGCACGTCCAGGTCGAGGTGTAGGTAGAAGGTGCCCACGCCCGTGGCGCGCAGGGCCGCGACGAGCGCGTCGGGAGGGTCGAGGTCCTCGACCGGAAGACTCACTATTCCGCGGTCCTGGATCAGGGCGTCCTCGGCCGGGTCGATGGCGCGCGCGCCGCCGATCACGACGCGTTCCAGAGGAACGCGCTCACCCGGGTCGAGGGTCAGGCCGTCGGCACCCTCGCCGGTGATGGCGCGCAGCACCATCCCCGTGAAACCTCCGGACGGTGAGGTGTCGGGGGTGTGCAGGTCGGGGTGGGCGTCGAGCCAGACCACGGCCAGGTCATCAGGATGCTGCCGCGACGCATGCTCGACGGCCGCCAGGGACACCCCGTTGTCGCCGCCGATCGTGACCACCGGGCCAGCGCCGCCGTGCAGTGCAGCCGTGAGGCGTTCGCGCACCATCATCAGGGTGGAGAAGCGGTCGATGCCGGTGTCGAGAGAATCGCCGGCCTCGACCGGCACCGGCACTTCACGGGTGACGGAGTAGGGAAGATCACCTCGGATCGCCTCCGCCCCGTCACTCAGGCGCATCGCGCGCGGAGAAACCGAACCCTGCCACTGTGGCACGACAACGAAGGAGGGAGCCATACTTCAGTATGCTCCCAGAGCTTCCCCGCGCGCGGAATTTTCGTGCTGGATCGGGCCGATCTACGCGCAGCGCCTATTGGTCGCGGTAGCGCGCAGCGGCGTCCGTCGCGTCCCGCAACTCGGCCGCGTTCAAGCGCGGGCCGTAGCCGGGGGTGTCCCGCTGGATGCGCCAGCCCTCGCTGAGCGCGCCGACGTTGACGGTGTCGTAGCCGAAGCGGTCCAGCAGTGCGGTCACGGTAGCGGCGGCGGGGGCGTCGTCGCTGGCGATGACCAGGGCGCGCCGGTTGACGGACCCGGCCGGCTGACCGTGCTCGGTGAGATCGGCGGCATAGATGTGGTTGAACGCCTTCACGATCGTGGACTCCGGCAGGCGATCACGGAGCAGCTCGGCCGTGGTGGTGCTCTCGTCGTCGAGTGCGGCGATGTCGCCGTCGCGCTGCGGGTAGTAGTTGTTCGTATCGATCACGAGCTTGCCGGCCAGCTCCGTCGTGGGCAGGGTGTGGATCTGGTTCAGCGGGATGGTCACGACCACGAGGTCGCCGGCCGCGGCGGCCTCGGCGGGGGTCGCGGCGCGGGAGTGCGGGCCGAGCTCGCCGATCAGATCAGTGAGGGTTTCGGGGCCACGCGAATTGCTCACGACCACGTCGTATCCGTTGGCCACGCCGAGTCGTGCGAGCTGACTGCCGATGTTGCCGGCGCCGATGATTCCGAGAGTTGTCATGCTAGGGACAACGCCGGGCGCCGACGGGATGTTCCCGTCGGCGCCCGGCTGCGCTGGAGGCTGAGGGCTACTGCGTGATGGAGTCGGCGCCGCCGGATTTGAGCGCGGCGAGGCGGGCGTCGACCTCGGTGAGCTCGCCGAGGTCCTCGAGGCTCTCGAACTGGGCGTCCAGGCTCGACGCGGCCAGCTCGCTGGCGCCCCGAACGCGGGCCTCCTCGCGGCGGATCTTGTCCTCGAAGCGGCTGACCTCGCTGGTGGGGTCCATCAGGTCGATGCTCTTGACGGCATCCATCACCTTGGTCTGCGCCTCGGCGGTCTTCGACCGGGCGATCAGTTCGCTGCGCTTGGCGGAGAGCTGGTTCAGCTTCTCCTTCATCTTGTTGAGGCCGTCCTTGAGCTGGGCCACGACGGCCGTCTGCGAGGCAATCTGAGGCTCGGCCAGCTTCGCCTCTTTCTCCGACTGCATCTGACGGCCGAGGGCGACCTTGGCGAGGTTGTCGAAACGGTCGGCGTCGGCCGCGTTTCCGGCGGTGCGCAGCTGGTCGGCCTTGCGGCTCGCGGCCAGGGCCTTGCCACCCCACTCGGTCGCGGCCTCGACGTCTTCCCGGTAGTCGTCCTCGAGCAGGCGCAGATTGCCGATCGTCTCGGCGATCGCGCTCTCCGCGTCGGCGATGCTGTTGGTGTAGTCGCGAACCATCTGGTCGAGCATCTTCTGCGGGTCCTCGGCGGAGTCCAGAAGCGCGTTGATGTTCGCTTTCGCCAACTGGGAGATACGGCCAAAGATGGACTGTTTCGTCATTGTGCGGTGTCCTTTCGAGTTCCGGAGCATCGGCTGACCTCCAGTGTGTCGGTTTGTGCTGGTCAAGACGTGTGGACCGCCGTGCAGGCTGCGACGGCTGAAACGGCTGCGACGGCTGCGACGGCGCCGGTTTCTAGAACCGCCCGCCCCCGCCCCGGCGTGAGCGGGAACCGGCACCGCCGAAGCCGCCGGGCATGCCGAAGCCGCCGCCGCGCCGGCCGCCGCCACCGCCACTGAACATGCCACCCCCGCCACCCCCGCCACCCCCGCCGCCGGAGAGGATTGTGTTGATCAGGATGCCGCCGAGCACGGCCCCCATGACCCCGTTCCCGCCGCTACCGCCGGCTCGGTAGCCGGGACCGTGGCCGCCCGGAACCTGGCCGGCGAACCCGTCGACGTCGTTCCGGGCGCCGGCGATGGAGGCCGCGGCCAGGGAGTTGGCCCGTTGCGAGGCGGCGAGAGCGGCACCCGGGTCGGTGGCGGCCAGCGATTCGGCCTCCACGAGAACCCTGCCGGCCTCGGCGACCCGGGTGCGCGCCTCCGCGCCCACCGCCCCGCGCCGGGTGCTGATGAAGTCTTCCGCGGCCGACACCTGCCCGCGCGCGGCGAGCAGGTTCTGGTTGAGGGTGGCCCGGGCGCGCTGGACGTGCGCCTCGGCGTCCCGCACGCCCTGCAGCGCGGCATCCATCGCGGTGTTGGCGGCGTCGAGCATCGCCATCACCTCGAGCGGGTTGATCCGGCCGGCCGCGGAGCGAGCGCGCACCTCGGCGAGGGTCTGTTCGGTCTGGCTGATCACTCCCGGCAACGCGGCGGCGGCCTCGGTCGACGTGGGCAGGCCGCGCGCGGTCACCAGATCGGTCTGCAGCTCGGCGACCGTGGCCGCCATCTGCCGGGTTGCGCCGGCGAGGTCGGTGCCCAGGCGGTCCACGGCGTCCAGGAGCAACCGCGCCTGGTCGACCGATACCTCGGCCGCACGGATGTCCACGGCCGCGGCCGCCGTATCGCCGGCACCCAGCCGGGTGGTGGCCCGGGCCAGAGCGGTCTCCGTGAAGGCGAGACGCTCGCGGGCCTCGGCCGGGTTGTCGGCAACCGTGCCGAGCGCCACGTCGGTGTACCGGGCGGCCAGGGCCGCCAGGCTCTCCTCGCTGCCGGCGAGCCGGGCCCGCACGGCCTCGGCGCCCTGGGACACGGCAGCGGCGACCTCAGGCGCGTTCTTCTCCAGCTGGCGCAGTTCGTCGAAGTCGTCGGCCTGCGCATCGAGGGTGAGGTTGGCCTGGCTGCAGAGGTCGATGATCGCGGCGTGCCAGGCGCGCGCCTGCTCTTCGGAGTCGGGTTCGGCGTCGTCGAGCTTCTGCTGCAGGGTGAACGCCTGGCTGAGCTGCTTCTGCGCCGTTTCGAGCGCGGCCCGGAAGGCGGTGGTGACCTCCGTGCCGTACTGGGCGATCGCGAAGCCGAGCTCCTGCTCACTGGAACGGATCGCGTCGTCGGTCTGCACGAGGGTACTCGAGGCGCGCCGCTTGAGCTCGGGCGTCGGCAGGGACTGTAGCCCGGTCGGCGCTCCGGCTCCGGCTGGCAGGGCACGCCCCCGCCCGCGTCGGGCGAGCAGGATGACCGCTCCGGCGACCAGAAGCACCAGCACGGCGATGATCACGAACACGACGATGAGAAACCCGCCGGCACCGCCGCCGGGGCTTTCGTCCCCGGGGGTGATCTCGCCGGCCGAGACCGGCTCGCCCCGCAGAGCCGCGGAGAAACCCTCGGCTGCGGCGATCGCGGCGCCGGCCCAGTCGTTCTGGCGCAGAGCCGGCTCGATGGCGACGGTCTCGATCTCCTGGAGCTGGGCATCCGTCAGGGCGGAGTCGGGGGCCACGGAAAGTTGGTACTGGCGGTCATCCGTCGCTACGGCCAGCAGCACGTCGTTGGTGCCGAGGCCGTTGTTGTCAGCCGTCTGGTCGGCCCACTGCTCGCGGTCCTCGACCCCTGTGAAACTGTCGACATAGGCCACGAAGAGGTCGGCTCCGGTCTCGGAATAGAGCTCGTCGAACGCGGCCGTGACCTCGTCGGCGCGGGCGGTGACGGCGTCGACCGTGTCGACGATGTGGCTGGCGCCGAAGTCGACCGGGTTTTGCGCCCAAGCCGCCGTGGGCGCCGACGCGCTGGACATCGCAAAGCTCAGAGCCGCCGCAACCGCGACCGGAATCAACCACCGTGACCGCATGGACCCCATCCTCACACCACCATCGACACTCGGGCGTTCCCAGGTCGAGCATAGGACGGCGACACAGGCCCGTCCACCGCCCAGGCAGGAGTATCACTGTTGCCCACTGTCACGGCGGCTGGCTGGCTGGGCATCTGCCGCGGGCTGCAGATCATCGACGACACCCCTGATGGTCAGGTCGAGGTCGTCCAGCACCTCGCCGGCGCCCGCCGGGTCTCGAGCCTGTCGATCGGCCCTGAACGGGAATTCGCTTCACCGTGCGCCGTTTAGGTCAGGGTGGGGCGCGCAGTCTTCTCCGTGCGCCTCGTCGACAAAAGGAGCTCTACGACATGACCGCAGCACCGACGACATCCATTCCCCGCATCACCCTCAACAACGGAGAGACGATCCCGCAGCTCGGGTTCGGCGTGTACCAGATTGAGCCGGCCGACACCAGGCGGTCGACGCTCGCCGCCCTCGAGGTGGGCTACCGCCACATCGACACCGCCGAGATGTACGGCAACGAGCAGGGCGTCGGCGAGGCCGTGCGCGAATCCGGCCTGGATCGGACTGACGTCTTCGTCACGAGCAAGCTCAACAACGGCTTCCACTCCCGAACTGATGCCCTGGCCGCCTTCGAGCAGACGCTCGAGACCCTCGGCTTCGACTACCTCGACCTCTTCCTGATCCACTGGCCGCTGCCGGCCGTCGGAGACTTCGTCGAGACCTGGAAGGCGTTGGAGGAGATGCACGCCTCCGGGCGGGTGAAGACCATCGGCGTCTCCAACTTCCAGCCGCAGCACCTGCGGCGTCTCCTCGACGAGACCGGCACAGTGCCGGCCGTCAACCAGATCGAGGTGCACCCGTACCTGACCCAGGACAACGTGCGCGCGTTCAACACGCAGCACGGCATCGTGACCGAAGCGTGGTCGCCCATCGCACAGGGCAGGGTGCTCGGCGACCCCGTGATCACGGCCATCGCCGGCCGCCTGGGCCGCTCTGCCGCTCAGGTCACCCTGCGCTGGCACCTGCAGCGTGGCGACATCGTGTTCCCGAAGTCCGTCACCCGCAGCCGGGTCGAGGAGAACTTCGCGCTCTTCGACTTCGAATTGACTGCCGACGACCTGGCTGCGATCACAGCGTTGAACCGCGACGAGCGCACCGGCCCCGACCCGGACCAGTTCAACTGGATTCCCTGACCACCCGCAGGGGTCCGGGTCACTAGTCTGGACGGATGCCGCTCGAGACCCGCACCGCCCGCCTCCTGCTGCGCCGTTGGCGTGAGTCAGACCTGGCGCCGTTCGCCGCGATGGGGGAGGACCCGGAGGTGATGCGGTACTTCCCGTCTCGGCTGACCCGGACCCAGAGCGACGAGCTCGCCGGCCGGGCCGACCGGCTCTTCGAGACGCACGGCTACGGACTCTGGGCGCTCGAGAAACAGTCGACGGGCGACTTCATCGGCTTCACCGGGCTCGCTCCCGTGCCCGCGTTCATCCCCGGACCCGGCGGGCTCGAGGTCGGCTGGCGGCTGGCCCGCTCCTTCTGGGGCCAGGGCTACGCCACCGAAGCCGCCCGGGCGGCCCTCGATGTCGCTTTTGGGCGGCTCGATCTCGAACAGGTGCAGGCGATCACGGCGGTCATCAACGAACCGTCGCGGGCCGTGATGGAACGACTCGGGATGACCGCGACCGCCGAGTTCCAGCATCCGAAAATTCCCGTCGGCTCACCGCTCCGGGTTCACATCCGCTACGCGGTTTCCCGGGCGGCCGCCGCCCAGGCGTGCGCCGCGGCCGATCTCACCCGGTAGAGTTCAGGCACTTTACAAAAGGACTGGCCGCCACCATGGAATCGACTGTCGCGCACCATCTCCGTCCAGCGTGCGCATGAGCGACCATGAAGCCCTGACCCGCCAGACGGTGGACCTGCTGCGCGACCTCATCCGCAACGCCTGCGTCAACGACGGCACTCCCGATTCGGGCGGCGAGATTCGCAGCGTGCGTACGCTCGAGGGGTTCTTCGCCGGGTCGGGACTCGACCTCGAGGTGGTCGAACCGCATCCGGGCCGCGCCTCCCTGATCGCTCGAATCCGGGGCACCGATCCCACGGCGCCCACGCTCGCCCTGGTCGGCCACCTCGACGTGGTGCCGGTCGACGACGGCGGCTGGAGCCGCGACCCCTTCGGCGCCGAGATCATCGACGGCGAGATCTGGGGACGCGGCGCCCTCGACATGCTCTACCTGACCGCCAGTTACGCGGTCGTCACCCGGGCCATTGCGACCGGACCGTTCCGGCCGCGCGGCGACCTCATCTTCGCCGCGGTTGCCGACGAGGAAGACGGCAGCCACTTCGGCGTGGAATGGCTCACCGAGCACCGGCTCGATCTGATCGACGCGGACGCCGTGCTCACCGAGTCCGGCGGGGCCATGGTCGGGCCGCGGCCGCTGATCTCGACGGCCGTCGGCGAAAAAGGTATCGCCGGGCGGCGCCTTTCCGTGCGCGGCACCCCCGGCCATGGGTCGGCCCCGTGGGGCGCGCGCAACGCCGCGGTGATCGCGGCGGATGCCGTGGGGCGCCTGGCCCGCTACCGCGCCCCGGTGCAGATCACCGCCGACTGGCGCCGATATGTGCAGGCCCTCGACCTGGAACCCGACCTTGCCGCGCGCCTGCTCGACCCGCACCGGATCGACGGCGCCCTGAACGAGCTCGGCAGCCTGGCCGGGTTCGCGCACGCATCCACCCACACCACCATCTCGCCCAACATCGTGCGGGCCGGGGTGAAGGACAACGTCATCCCCGCGCTCGCCACGATCACCCTCGATATCCGGGTGCTGCCCGACCTGTCAGCCGCCGACGTCGACGCCTACCTGCGGGAGGCGCTCGGCGACCTGGCCGACGAGGTCACGATCGAGGGCGACGAATTCGCCGCGGCCACCCGGTCCGCGGTCGACACGCCGCTGTTCCACTCGCTCGGCAAGGCCGTGCGCCGGGCCTACCCCGACGCCGACCTGCTCCCGGTGCTCAGCGTCGGCGGCTCCGATGCGCGGTTCTACCGCCGCCGCGGCGTCCCTGCCTACGGTTTCGCGCTGCTCGGCCGGCACTGGGACTACGGCACCTTCCGGCAGCTGTTCCACGGCAACGACGAGCGCATCGACATCGGCTCGATCGCGTTGACGGTCGCGGCCCTCGACACCGTCGTTCGCGACTTCCTCGACTGAGCTGCTGCCGCGAGAAGACACAGATGAGACAGACCAAGCCCAGGCGGCAGTCCCCACGCAAGAGGCAGACCGGCACGCGGCGACGGATGCCCGCCCGCACCGGTTCGGGAGCCGTCGCCTACCTCGCCATCGTCGCCTTCACGTCGATCTACCTCGTCGTCGACGCCTACCGACCGGTCTCGATCTGGGTGGCCGCGTTCTACCTGGCCGTCAGCCTCGCCTGCTTCGTCGCCTACGCCATGGACAAGACCGCAGCGGTCGCTGCGCGCTGGCGGGTGCCGGAGAACACCCTGCTGCTGCTCGGATTCGCCGGCGGCTGGCCGGGCGCGATCGTGGCGCAGCAGGTGCTGCGGCACAAAACCAAGAAGGCCGGTTTTCGGCAGGCGTTCTGGGGCACGGTGGCCCTGAATGTGCTGGCTTTCGTCGTGATCTTCTCGCCGCTGCTGCCGGATATGCTGGCCCGCTGAACCGAGCCGAGCCGAGCCGGGGGCGCGTGCCCGGCCGCAGGTTACTCGTTCGATGTCGAGGACGGCGACGTATTTCGTGCACAATTCCGTGGTGGGCGAACTCCATACCGTCTCCTGCCCTGACATCCTGCCGAACGGACCGCCCGACCTGAAGGCGGGTAAGGGAACGCCGACCCGGACTCCCCGGTGACGCCGGCATACCCGAGACCGTACTGGTTCACCGGCACGATCCGCGAGGTGACCGTGGACGTAGGTCGAGCTCCGAGCTCATATGGCGCGGCGATAGAACGGCAGCACGCCGGGAACCCTGTTGTGTATTCATGCTTGTATTGATAAGATGATACAAAACTAAGAACACAAAAAGGGGATCTGATGCTCGGTGACGTCTGGTCCAACATGATCTTCCACGTCGCCGTGTCCACGTGGACGGTAGCCGGTCTGCTCGTGGGGTCGTGCGTGCTGCTGTGGGTCTTGACCCATGTTCCCGCCGTGCAGCGTCGGCTCGTCGCCCACGCGTCAACGGTCGCCGGGCTCGGCCTGCCGCACGCCTCGCATCCGATGGTCTTGGCGGCCCAGGTGCGGAGAGTACGGGGCTTCTCCGGCGGCGGATTCCTCGGCGTGATCGTCTCGATTTTCCTCGTGTACTTCATCGGGGCGGACCGCAGTGGTTCGGCCACCGTGTTCCTGCTTGGCGGTTTCGTGATCGTCGGGGTGCTGGGTGGCGCGATCGCAGCCGTGGCCGGCGAGGTGGCGAGGACCGGTGAGGGTGAGCGGGTTGCCCATGGGCGGCGCACCCGCTTGGCCGATTACGTTCCGCGGTGGGAACGCTTCGGCGTTCGTGGCACCGTATTCCTCAATCTGGCGGTCGTCGGTGTGCTGATACTGCTGCCTGTTTTTTGGAAGCTGCAGCTCTCCGTCTTCCCGCAGTCCTTCAGCGTGGCGGTCGTCGTGGCCGGGCTGGCCGTGGCGCTGCTCGCGGCCTTCGAAATCGGCGGTCGCATCGTCGTCGCGCGTCCCCAGACCATGGCGTCGGAGCAGGAGCTGGCCTGGGACGATGCGATGCGCTCGGCCGCGATCCTGGATCTGGTCGCCGCCGCGTTCCTCCTCGGTGCTTTTGGTGTCTTCTTCGGCGTTCAGGAGATCGTGATGGCGGTGCGACCGGGAATCGGTGGCGGCGTGGCCTCCGTGGAGGCGTTTAACCTGTTCGGGCTGGTCGTGCTGGGCGCGGGTGCCGCCGCATCCGTTCTCACCTCGTCACGGCGTCACTTTCGGCGAACCCTCCACGCGGATGCCGGTTCGCGCCCGGTCGGCCCGCAGTGATTCTCCGCATCGACCCGCGCTCGGCGACTCCGCCGTTCGACCAGCTGCGCGTGCAGGTCATTGCGCACATCCGGAGCGGGGCCATGGTCGCGGGAACACGCCTGCCCACGGTGCGCAGGCTCGCCGCTGACCTGGTGCTCGCGCCGAACACCGTAGCGCGTGCCTACAAGGAACTCGAGGCGGGGGGGTTCATCGAGACCCGCGGCAGGGCGGGTTCCTTCGTCAAGGCCGCACCGGACTCGGTCGAACAGCAGGCGCTCGGCGCGGCAAAGACCTATGTCGAACGGCTGCGGGAGCTGGGGGTCAGCCCGGCCGACACGGTGGCGTACGTCACCACGTTCCTGCAGAACTGAGGCCCGGCCGTTGGTGAGATCGGGTGCCGGTCGCGGCCGGTGGTCATCGGTTGCCCCGGGTCAGAACAGGTGCCGCAGGTAGCGCTCCGGGGCCTCCAGGAAGGAGCGCCAGTCGCGCACCAGGTCAAGGTCTTCCCAGGCGCACGGGCGGTAACCCCAGGGCCCGACCTCGTAGATGGCGGCGCCCGGGAGCGACGCCAGGATCGGGGAGTGCGTCAAGAGGATGACCTGGGATCCGCCCGCGTCCAGGATGTCCTGCTGGTGGCGGATCAGGGCGAGAGAACCGGTGGAGGAGAGGGCCGACTCCGGCTCGTCGAGGATCCACAAGCCCGGGTAGCGGGACCGTGTCGCGACGAGGTGGAGGAAGGATTCGCCGTGCGAGCGCTCGTGGAACGAGGGCTCGCTGACAGGCATCCGTCGTCACGTAATCGCGGAGATTTTCGGGAAACGCCGGTTCGGGGGCCATGAGCGGCGTGTCGCGAAAATCTCCGAGGTTGGTGCTGCGGGCGCACCGGATGACCCGCGGCAGCCCATGCCTCCGCACCGCTCCTGCGAGATCCCGTCCGCGCTGCTCACCGAGTGGATCGCCGCCGGGTATTCGTTCGTGGCGGAGCTGACCTGCCTGCACGACGTCGAGTACGTGGACCTGCCACCAGGCACTGGCTCCAGTTCACCAGGCCGGCCGAGCTCGGCACCGCGATTCTGGCGGGCGTAGAGCGCACCGCTTGATCGCGCGGAGCGGGCGGCCAAGACGGAAAATCCAGGTCATCGAACCGAAGGTCCATGCATCCGAGAAATCGCGCTCCCGACCGGGCCGGTGCCGTCAGCCGCCAATCCAGGCGTCCACGCTGATGTCGAACCCGGCAGCGCTGCAGGCCGCGCTGATGTCGAACCCGGCAGCGCTGCAGGCCGCGCTGACACGGGCCAGAGCCTGCCCCCACTCTGTCGACAGCGGATCGATTTGCTCGCTGGCCGACGACGGCAGCAGGCCCTTCAGGGCCTCCACCTGGTCCGCCACCGCGGAGCCGGGCACGGTGTCCACGCGGGTGCTCGGCCGCGCAACGAGCCGTGCGGCACCCGCGAACTCCTGCTGGGTTGAGGGCTTTGCGAGCAGCGAACCGTACGCATTGTGCATCAGCGTCACAACGTCACTCACTTGGCCGCAGGTGTCCTCCGCGTTCACGGGATCCGCAGAAGGCGATGCGGTGACGAGCGAGGCATTCGTTTGAGTGCCGACGACGAAACCGACGCCCAGTGCGACAAGGATGCCGAGAACCAGGAGGGCGTTGCGGTCGCGTCCCCCGGCGGGCAGCGCAGTCTCGTCGATTGCCTCCTCGAAAAACGGTTGAAGCGAACCCTCGGACGTCCCCCCGTGCATCGTCCGGGGACCAGTCTTCCTCGGTGCCGTCGACTCACCGGGGGAGCGGGGCGGCTGGGTGTTGACCTCGAATTCGGCCGCACGGATCGCGGCGGCGATCGCGGCACGGTCGGCCGCCACCGTGGCCTGCAGCTCCCGCAGTGCGGCGGTGGCCTTCGGATCGCCGACGGAGTCGCCGTTCGCCGAGAAGACGCGCTTCTGGAGGTCGCGCAGCTGGTTTGCCGGGGACGGTGAGCCATCCGGTGCCGCCTCGGCGGGGTGAGTCGCCTAACACAGGGCGTTGAGCACGTTCGTCTCTGCCGAGTAAGCGACCCGAACCGCCGCGAGGTAGGCCGGATCGCGCTGGGCCAGCGAGTACGCGTCTTCGGAGCCGTGGTCACGCACCACTGAGAGCCCCCAATCGTCGATTCGGCCAGCATCGCACAGTGCCCGTTCGTTCCCCGCACTGCTTCCCTTTCCGCGTCGCGTGCCGATTCCCCGTCCGCGTCGCCGCCAATCGGCGTCGCGCCGGAACTGCGCCGCTGCGCACCTTGCGTGCCACGCGCGCAACGGCGCACGATGCGCGCGAGACGGTTGCCGCGGCACCAGCCCGCACGGACGCCGCAGACTGAAGTAATGGAAGAGTTCGCTTTCGACGGTGACGGCCCGGTGTGTCCGGCGTGCGGGGCCGAAATGACCCCCGACGGTGTAGACACCGCTCAGGGGCTCGAGTCCTGTCACCGATGTCCGCGCTGCAGACTGGTCGTCGTCGTTCCGGGCAACTGGGTGGAGTAGGTGTCAGCCGGTAGCCATCCGGCTCGGGGCGTCACCGCATCCGAGTGCCCATGGATGCGCCGCTAGATGTTGTTCCCACTGACGTTGTGAGCACGGTTGATGGGTGATTTGCCGCCGATGCCGGTATGGGGTCTGTGGTGATTGTAGCTATGGATCCAGTCTTGGT